>NZ_JAMYOX010000071.1:0-16589 GCF_040320025.1 Mesorhizobium sp. M0808 | reverse complement strand
ACGGTCGCTTCCCGTTCAGCAGACCGAAGTCGCCATCGGCTGCGCCGTCCTAAACCGCATGCTTGCCTGCGCACGCCCGAAATCCGCCCGCCGCAAGGCGGCCCCGGCATAGTCTGCCGCTTCAAAGATCGACATCCGCTCAAGTCCGGACCCATGCACCAACGCGCAGATGGACGCCATACGAAGATGCGCGACAAGTCGCGTGGATCATACGTGGATCATCCTTAAAGAGAAGCCCGTCCGAATAACTTCCCGCCGAAGGCCCCCTGCTAGACTGCGTAGCGCGTGCAGACTGGGTGGCCATCCAAGCGTACGCGGTGAACGATCGGATTTTGAACGAAGCGGCCTCTGCTTCCTTCCCGGATTGGCTGGACTTGGGTGCTATTCTCTTGCCAGCGCGTCGAGTATCCGCGCCCAAGACCGCTGACCCTTTTGGAATGATGTCACATTGTACTTCTCGTTGGGCGAATGGATGCGATCGTCGGAGAGCGCGAAGCCCACCAAGAGTGAGTCCAGGCCCAGATATGTCTGGAAGTCGCCGACAACAGGAATCGAACCACCCATTGCCTTCATGATCGGCGCTTTTGCCCATTCATCGGCGAGTGCTGACTTGGCGGCAGCCAGGTATGGAGCATCGTAGGGAAGCTGAAGCGCGGGCGATCCGTCATGCGATTCGAATTCAGCCCTGCAGTCTCCCGGCAGGCGCTCCTCAACGAATTTGCGGAAATCGGCCCTAATCTTGGCCGGGTCCTGCTTGTGAACGAGACGGAACGAAACCTTGGCAAAGGCTTGCGCCGGAATGACGGTCTTGAAGCCCTTACCCGTATAACCGCCGGAAAACCCGTTGAATTCGGCCGTGGGTCGCGCCCAAACCAGTTCGAGTATCGAGCGGCTCTTCTCACCCGAAGGCACCGACAGGCCGATTGGTCCGAGGAAACTCTCAGCCGTCTCGCCGAGGACCTCCCATGAATGCAAGACCTGGCTCGGCGTCTCCTCGACGCCATCATAGAAGCCGGGAATTGTCACGCGGCCATCCTTGTCATGCATATCAGCAAGGATCTTCGCGAGCACACGGATCGGGTTCGCCGCCGCGCCGCCATAGATGCCCGAGTGAAGGTC
This sequence comes from Mesorhizobium sp. M0808, assembly GCF_040320025.1. Lineage (NCBI taxonomy): Bacteria > Pseudomonadati > Pseudomonadota > Alphaproteobacteria > Hyphomicrobiales > Phyllobacteriaceae > Mesorhizobium > Mesorhizobium sp. M0808. The sequence goes on along the minus strand of NZ_JAMYOX010000071.1, from coordinate 15,470 downwards.
GCGGTTGGCCGCATGGATCGTCACCTCTTCTTCTACCAGCCCGCGCATGCCGACGCAGATGGCCGGAGTCGTCGCGTCGCGCTGGCTCGTGTCGCAAACCAGCGCGAAGTCGGCCTTTAAATCCTCGGCATTGGCCTCTAAGAAAGCCTGCATCGAGGGCGAACCAGACTCCTCCTCCCCCTCGAAGAAGATCGTGACTTTACAGGGCAGCGCCCCATCGACGGCCTTGTAAGCGCGGCACGCTTCCACGAAGGTCATCAGTTGGCCCTTGTCATCGGAAGCGCCACGTCCGGTGATGATCTGGTGGCCATCCTCGCTCTCGCGCACGGCAGGGTCGAACGGGTCGTGCGTCCACAGTTCGAGCGGATCAACCGGCTGAACGTCATAGTGGCCATAGAAGAGCACATGCGGAGCGCCGGCGGGGCCGTCATGGTGAGCGACGACCATGGGGTGTCCTTTGGTGTCGCGTATGCTCGCTTTGAAGCCGATCGAATTGAGATCATCGACCAGCCATTCCGCGGCCTTGCGGCAATCCGCTTTGTAGGCCGGATCAGTGGAGATCGACTTAATGCGCAAAAGGCCGAATAGGCGCGAGATCGCGGCGTCGCATTCGGTGTCGATGTGATCGAGGACGTAAGGTAGCGCAGCCATGAATGATTTCCTAGGCGGTTTTACTCATGCTTCAGGTTTTTAGCTCAGGAACGCTGGTGAGTTGCGTGTACTGCCCTTGCGGGAATTCAAATCGTCCTTATGGGGGGCACGCAAGCGTTCAAGACAGGCGATGCTGGATTCGGGATCAACCTTGCTGGATTAGGCTCCCATCTCTCGATTTCACGACCGCGAACCGATTGGCCTGCCCCCCATCGAGCTCGGCTGAGCGCTGCATCGGTGAACTGCGGTCATTCTTCCAACGCGATCGCGTCGTCTTTCGAGACCCTGTTGCCGAAATGAAGAGCCGGACCGTCTCGCCAGGGCTGTAACTCCGCTTGTCGCTATAGCACCATGCGGCCGGGCTGCCGTTTGGCTCAGGGACTTCGACCCATGTACTTTTGGATGCTGCACCGGCGCCGGAGAAGGTTCGCAGGGGCCAAGAGCCCGCATTGTGTCAAACTCCCGGTAGTTTCTCTGAGTTGCTCATCGTTCAATCCCTTAGAGTGAATTATCTTTGATCCACTTGCCATATTTGGCATCACAAAGTCAATTGAAAGCTATGCCATTCTGAGTCCCCGAGCGCGAGACGCGACGTCTGGCTCTGTCCCAAATTCGAAGGAAGGACGGTAAGCCCCTAGAGCGGGATGATAGCCCTCGACGAAGTAATTTCGGCATTCATTTAAAGTGACAGTTTCAAGGGTTTGACCGATGGCGTCGCAAACGGCCTCGTTCCGAATAGCCGCCAGAGAACGAACAGCCTCGGATTATCCCGGGCCAACTTTCTCAAAAAGAGGCTGGCTCGGGTCTTATGAGACTCATAGCGCTTTTAACTTTCGCATGATCCAGCCCTGAGCTTCTGATTGACATAGTCAGCCAGAGTGGACAGGGCCGAACGACTGAACCGCCCGTTCCGCGATCCGCAGAGGCTTGTGGCCTATCTGGCCTCAACCCGAGCGTTCAGCAGTCTGGAGAAGGCCCGCCTATCATCGGCGCATCACGAAGCAGGGCCGCAGCCATGCAGGGGGTATCCTGGTCGATGCGGCGTGGGCCGCTGCCCCCCCCGACCTTTGCGGGCGTTTTACAAGCGGATCGCTGCGCGTCGAGGGAAAGCACATCGCGGCTGTTGCCACCGCCCACAAGCTCGCAATGATCCGCTGTGGCACATGCTTAGCAAGGATGCCGACTACATGTGAACGGTCGTCAGGAAGTGCGCGTATTCGGTGCCAGCAGGGAGATACAGTGTTCCGCGGGATCGCATAGGAGGACCTCGCTCCCCGCAGCGCAGCGTAGCGCGGACCGCGCGTAGCGAAGCTGCGGGGGCGAGGTCCGGAGAATATTTTTCGCCGATGCTTTTTCGGTGAAGCGCGTGGGCGCCGGCGGAGCCGCAGCGCGTGCTTTAATCTTTTCCCAGATCGTTAAAGCAGGCGCGGCGCCGACCCAACCTTGCAAGTTTACCCGGCGCCGCACCCTACACCGTGCGGAACACGAATGCCGGGCTATTATGGCGCAGATGACACCTCGCGTCCACGTCATGGACACCGCCACAGGGCGGCAGAAGAGGATACCGGGCGCTTCTTCCTTTGCGAGTGTTGCCGGGCTCAGACACTGATCTGCAGATGTTGCGACCGTGGACAGATCTATTGTGCCGGTGGTTGCGCGTGTGTTGCGCGTGCCGAGCGGCGACGGGATGTTGCCAGGCGCTACCAAGCCAGCAGAAACGGCCGCTTCGCTCACGCCGAGCGCAGCCGCCGGTACCGGGCCCGACTCAATAAAGTGACGCACCATGGTTCACCCGCTGACGACGCCAATGTTTATGTCATGACGGCAATGGCGACGACGCAGATCCAGGCGCCTGACACCGCTGATACGCCGTCCTTAACCGAGCCTGCGATCTCGACGGGGTCGTTGGGGGGTGTTTTAGGGCGCCACTGTGACTGGTGTAATCGCTGCTGCTCGCCGTTTGTCCGCCGCGAGCCTCTGCGTCGCCGCCAAGCCATTCGAACGTCTCCGTCTTGAGGATAACGATGGCCATATCTCTTGAACTGCAGGCCCAGATCCTGCGCTATCACCATTTCGAGAAGTGGCGCGCTGGCACCATTGCCCGGCAGCTCGGCATCCACCACCACACCGTTCATGGAGTGCTTGCCCGATCCGGGCTGGCGCCCCATGGCCCGCAGACCCGACCCAGCAAGATCGACTCCTATCTCCCTTCATCCTTGAGACCTTGAAGACCTTTCCCAGCCTGACTGCTGCCCGTCTTTACGGCATGGTCGTTGAGCGGGGATACCGCGGTGACAGCGGCCATTTCCGTCACGTGATCGCCCGCCACCGGCCTCGCCCCAAGGCCGAGGCTTATCTGCGCTTGAGGACACTTCCTGGCGAACAGGCCCAGGCGGACTGGGGCCACTTCGGACATCTGCAGATTGGCCGGGCGCGGCGCCCACTCATGGCCTTCGTCATCGTCCTGAGCCACTCGCGCCGGATCTTCCTGCGTTTCTTTCTGGATGCAAGGATGGAAGCGTTTCTGGCCGGTCACCTCGAAGCCTTCGAAAGATGGGGCGGGATTCCAAAGGTCGTGCTCTACGATAATCTGAAGAGCGCAGTGCTCGAGCGTCGCGGCGACACAATCCCCTTCAATCCTACCCTGATCGCCTTTTCCGCCCACTATCGATACGACCCCCGTCCGGTCGCACGTGCTTCGCACCTTGAGCGTGACGGCAACGCAAAAGGAGGTCCGCATCCTGGACGGTGCGCAGATCATTGCCTGTCACGTCCGCAGCTACGACAAGGGCGCCCAGACAGAGGATGCCGCCCATATCAAGGCACTGGTCGATGAGAAGCGTGCGGCCCGGCGCCACAGCGCGACTGATCGCCTGGCCATCGCCGTCCCGGCCAGTACCGCGCTTCTTGAGCGCGCCGCTCAGAACGGTCACTCCTTGCACTCTGCCGTCATCGGACTGAACCGACTGCTCGAGCACTACGGAGCCAATGAGCTTCAGACCGGGATCCTGGAGGTCCTGGCACTCGAAGGGCCAGCGCCCCATCCCAACGCTGTGCAGTTGATCCTTGAGCGCCGACGTGAACGGCGCCGCCAACCCCCACTGCTGCATGTCGCGCTGCCTCAGCATGTGCAGGACAAGGACAGCCCCGTCAGGCCCGCCCGTCTAGACATCTACGACCGACTCAAGGAAACCCCCGATGACCACTTCTGATCCGGAAGATGGGCGTGACCGCGCCGCGCGCCTGCATCTGCACGGGCTTGTGGCCCACTGGCAGGACGCCACTCGTCCACAATGCCGAGGTGATCGCCATCGAAGGTCAATCCTACCGTCTCAAAGAGGCGACCGAACGCTCCGAACAGCGCGCCGTCCAAAGAAGGCCGGCAAAGCCATGACGACAGCACCTTCAAAACCAGGCTTGCCGCTCTTCTTCCCGCTAGACATCCCAACAACATGGACACCCGACCAGGCGCTCGCCGTCTTCGAGCTCCTCACCGAACTGCGCGACAAGATCTGATTATGCTACGCCCTCGACATCCAGAAGGAGATCCAGAGCCAACGGGCCCCAACTGACTAAACCCAATCAGCAGGTCCCTACCTCTCTCACAGGAAAACCCCAAACTGCACATGGCACCGTTTATGCGCACTTCCTGACGACCGCTAACTACATGTGGGTTCGGCCGGTCTTGCCCGCCCGCAAGTTCAGATCGGCCGAACTGCGTGCCGGCCTGCCAAGGAGCCATGCAAGAATGGCACGGCCTTCGACCAAACCGTCCCCGCCAGCGCGCCGAGGAACGATCCTGGGTAGAGAAGGCCGAAGCTGCCTGTGCCGAAACGATGTCTCGATGTCGGCCCTTGACACGCTTCAAATCACATAATAGAATATCATATTCGTCAGTTTGAGATCACAGAAAGACAAGGTGCGTGAGTGGGAAGAGATGGCGGCGGGTATGGCGACCGTGCTCGGCGGCATCCGCGGTCGCGGAGCAATAGTCGCCCTCGTGCTCGCGCCGATCATCATGCCGGCCGTTGTTGTGGCGGTCGCAACCTATTTTCTGCTGGTCCGGTTGGGGCTGCAGGGCACCGAGTTCGGGTTGGCACTTGGGCACGCGGTATTCCTTACGTCGTGGGAATCGCGGTCGCCAACCTGCGCGACCTCAACCCTATATACGAGCAGGCGGCCCGGAGCCTTGGCGCGGGATCTGGCTACCCTTCGTACAATCGTCGCGCCGCTGGTCATGCCGGCCTTCATCGTTGCCAGCTTTTTTGCCTTCCTCACCTCGTTCGATGACGTCGTCTACGTGCTGTTCCTCGGCATTGGGAAGACCGTTACCTTGCCAATGCGCATGTGGGAAGGAATCCGCCAAGATATCAATCCCACGATCGCAGCCGTGGCCGCGCTGCAGATGATGTTCGCTGCGACTATTATTGTTGTCGGTGCCTGCTAGAGCTTCAGAAGAATACCTGACTATCAAGATCTGCAAGCGCCGAAAATTACTAGGGATCTACAATGTTAATGAGAGCCGGATTGAGCAGCGCCGACGTGAACATTGGGCGCATTGCACTGCATGAATTACGAAAGTGTTACGGTAGCGTAACGGCCGTTGACGATGTTAGCCTTTCCATATCGCCTGGAGAGTTCATCTCGCTACTCGGTCCAAGCGGATCGGGAAAAACAACAACTGTTATGATAGTCGTCGGTTTCACGATGTCGGACAGCGGTCAGGTACTGGCGGATGATAACGACATCACGCGCCTTCCGCCACATCGTCGCGAACTTGGCGTGATTTTCCAGAACTATGCTCCCTTCCCGCACATGACGGTCTTATACCTGTCAAGCTCAGAACCGGTATCGTTCACGGTCCTGCGGACCAGACGTTGCCTGCAGCGCAGTGGATTGGCGCGGACCCGGATGCGACGCTTTGCGTTAGGCCCGAACATTTGCGCCTCGAGACAGCAATCGCCGGCACTTCAGGGGGAATTAACGGGCGCATTGTCGATATGACCTTCGTTGGGGATGCGACGATCTTTGAATTCCGCAACGACAATGGATTGCAACTGATGTCGAAGGTGCTGAACCTATCGACTGGGTCATTGCCCGGCATTGGCGATAGCTGTGTAGCTTCGTGGGCTGCGAACGATGCAATCATCCTGACGGAGTAGTTTGCCGGGGTTGTTACAATGGCGCCGCCGTGATCAACCCATAACCCAGAGCGCTCTAACTCGGGACGGCTATTCGCGCGTGAGAGTCAGCGGGGCATTCGGGATGAATACAATGCTTGATCGCAAAGAACTGCGTCTCTCCCATTCAGCACATGAGTTTGCTGTACAAGAGACAACATTAGGGGAAAGTCTTCCATGATATCACTAACACCACGCTCTCTCGGAATCCTAACCCTCGAACGCGGGGTTCCGCCCGGCGCCATGCCGCCGACGCCGGCGCCCGGCTCGGATACTCTATCCGTCTTCGTTTGACTTCCCAACGACCAACATCTAGGGACAAAAGTAGGCTGCGTTTCCCAAATCAGCACACAACTACGCCAGTGAAAGCTTTTGCGTTCGATATTTCGAAGGCTACGCGGAGCCGTCAACATTCCCGTCCGCAAAATCAACTGCAACCGAGAAAAGGAGTTAAGTCATGACAATGCCAAAAGGGCCGCAAGCGTTCCCGCAGGCTGAATATCTGCGAAGGATAGCCGCAGTTAAGGCTGAAATGGAACGAAGCGAGGTCAGTTCGTTGGTGATAACCTCACCTGCCGACATCACCTATCTTTCCGGTTACACTGCCAAATCGGCTTACGTTCCGCAAGCCCTCATCGTCTCCCTGAAAGAGGAAGAGCCGACCTTTTTGACACGCCGTATGGATGCGCCCGCAGCGTTGCATCAGACGTTTATGGATAGGAGCCGGGTCATTGGCTACCCGGAAGCTCTCATCGCTGACCCTGACAAGGACGGCTTTGATGCGGTGATTGATTTCCTGCGTGACAACCGCCTTACCGGTGGGAGCATAGCGCTTGAACAAAAATACCTTTCGGCGAAGTTGGTCGAAAGGTTCAAAACCAGAATACCCGAGGCGAAAATAGCGGACTTCAGTGACAAAGTCCCCTGGATTCGGCTTATTAAGTCAGATCTGGAGATTGCTACGATGCGAGAGGCCGCCGCGATCTCTGATGCGGGAATGTTGCGCGCGAAAGAAGTTATCCGTCCGGACGTTAGAGAGGCTGATGCGGCTGCAGAAATCATTGCGACGCTGGTCCGCGGCGTCAATGGCAAACCGGGCACAGATTTGAGGAGAGTGTTCCTATGTGCCTCGCCACGTTCGGCCACGGCGCATATCATTTGGAGCGAAGATGTTTTCCGCCAGGGATCGCAGATCAACCTTGAACTGGGAGGTGTGCGTCATGGCTATGTCTCGGCCCTGATGCGGACGTATTCGATCGGCAAACCTTCTGATCGCCTGCGCCGAGTCCACGACGGCGAAGTCGCTGGTTTGGAAGCTGCACTTTCTACAGTCAAACCTGGTGCCACCTGTGGCGATATCGCGGTTGCTTTCAATGCCACGCTCAAGAAGCATGGCTTGGAGAAAGAATCGCGATGCGGCTACGCGATCGGGATCGATTGGACTGAACCTACGGCTAGCCTCAGAGAAGATGACCGGACTGTGCTTCAACCGAATATGACCTTCCACCTGATGCTCGGAAACTGGATCGATGAAGACTTTGGTTACGTGATCAGCGAAACATTTCGCGTTACCGAAAGCGGAGCCGAAACCTTCTCCGCACTTCCGCGGGAGATTTTCGAGATCTAGTTTTCGCGCACAGAACCCATCGATCAGAATGTTTCAGGCGATGTCCGGTCGGGTACATCGCTGGGTTGCACGTTATAGTGTTCGCTGACTGATCGACCTTGCTGCCGCGTGCCATCGATCTTAGGCAAGCGCAGTTGCACTGTTGACCACCGGCCAATTTAGGTGTTGGCCGGTGGTTTGTCAGGCCACGCCGGCGTCCGTCCTCACCATACAGGCCGCGTTGGTGCATGGGTCCGGACTTGAGCGGATGTCGATCTTTGAAGGGGCAGACTATGCCGTGGGCGGGCGTTGTCACGTTGTTTGCAATGTGGCCGCGTGAGGCCGACACCGCGCTTTTCAGGCAGGCCGTGCACTCACGGCTTCCCACGCGGCCATTGCCTGGCGTCGATGGTTCGAATTTGTGCTGCGGAGCGGTTGGTCTGGGATGGGACGAAGAGATTTCGGACGGCGGAGAAGATCGACACGAAATGCTGCAATGAGCCGACCGACCGGAAACCCTGTCGCGATCGTTCCCGTTTTCGGAACGGCAGGTGAGAATTCTCCGCCCTGTTGTTCAAGCCTTATGCGAGCGGAGTTCCACGTTCGGCATGAGCTGGCGTTTGGCCACCCCGTAGGAGCGCAATTTGTCGGTAATCATACGCTTTGGCGGCAGACCCTGCTTCTTCAGAAGTCGCGTCAGCAGGCGCTTGGCGGCCTTGCTGTTGCGACGCGTCTGGACGATCTCGTCGAGCACATATCCGTCCTGATCAACCGCTCTCCACAACCAGCATTTCTGACCGTTGATGCGCACCACGACTTCATCCAGGTGCCAGACATCGTCTTTCGTCGGCGACTTGCGGCGTATGCCGCGCGCATAATCAGGGCCGTGCTTTCGGCACCATCGGCGGATGGTCTCGTAGGAAACGACGATCCCGCGTTCGAGCAGCATTTCCTCGACATCGCGTAGGCTCAGATTGAAACGGAAGTAGAGCCAAACAGCACGGGCCACGATTTCGATCGGATAGCGGTGGTTCTTGTAGGTCGGTGCACTCACGGTCATGGGCGCGCTGCTACCTCAATTTCCTTACCCCTCAATCAATGTGACAGCACCGTTTGAAAGGCATGGTTACGCTACAAAGGCTATTGCGGTTACCGCTTGCCTAAACCCACACGCAATAAAAGATCCGTGCACCAACGCCACCCAGATGTCCTTGATCCGAGCTTCGATGCCGGCCTGATCGCGGCGGCGGGACTTGTATGATAGGTCGACGTGTCGAACTCCGAACCCGGCATGCCCGCCGGATCGACACGTTCCACTCATCACACGTCTCCGCCACCAGCTCGCGTTTGCGACCAGGCCACACAGTTTTCGGCGAATGACGTCCTGCAGCATCTCCTTGTCCAAGGACAGATCGGCCACCAGCTTCCTGAGCTTGCCGTCGCGTCCTCAAGCTGCTTCAGCCGCTTCATCTTGGTCGGCAGCAGTCCGTCGTTTCTTCTTCCAGTTGAAATACGTCGCCTGGCTGATCCGCCCAACGACAGATCTCCGCGACGGGGACTCCGTCCGATCCCTGCTTCAGAATGAACGCCTTCTGCACGTCCGAGAACTTCGATGCCTTCATCGTCTTCCGCTCCTCCCAGCCAAGGGATGTTACCGCGGAAAACTCCACTTTCGTTTTCAGGGATCAGAGCACAGCAGGTCAGCTGCTCGGGCGGCACCGTAGGCCTTGTCATTCGCGAAGAAGCCATAGGCAGCCTCCCTGTATGCTCTACAAGGACAGGGTGGAGCGGATGTACAACCGCTTCAAGCGGTTTCGGCGCATCGCCACGCAATACGACAAGACCGCCCAATCATCCCTCGCTTTCCTCGTGCCTCACGGTCGCAAGGCCCTGTCCCTCATTTGTCAACAGGCACTGGCGCACCTCCGAAATTCATCGAGATGCCCACCCCGACGGCAACCAAACGTTGCAATAGATCATTCAACTAAATTCACAGAATCTTTGCGATCGGAGATCTCTGACAATGCTACCTTCACCGCCAAGTCTGAGGCCAGGCACGAACAAAAAGCCGATGCCTGTTTATCTTCAGACCGCCGCACAGTGTGCAACGGAGGGTCAACGCCAATGGCAAGAAGAGCGCTCATCCTGCTTGAAGGCCACAGAAGTATTGGTCTAATATACGTGAAAGCAGCACGACTACTTGGTCTTAATCCAATTACCCTGTCGGCTGATCCAACTGAGTACGACTATCTTGCGGCGGAAGGGATTGAGGCAATCCAAGTCGATACAGAAAATCTCGATGCATTAATCGACGAATGTTCCCACCTGCGTGCGAAGTATGACATCGCTGGCATTACCGGCTTTACGCCCCTCGACGAGTCGCTCTATGCGACAGTCGGCAAGCTCTGCCGGCATTTCGATCTACCGGGACCGAACCCCGCATCGATTGAACGATGCTGCGATAAATTCGCTCAACGTCAGCTTCTCGCGAAGACCGGAGTGCCGATGCCTGATTATCGCTTGGCAGCGAATGCGACGGACGTAGAAAGGTCTGCTGCGGAGATCGGCCTGCCGGTGGTTGTTAAGCCAGCCGTGGGTACCGGCAGCAGCGGTGTCCGATTGTGCCGCAATGTCGATGAATTAGCCGAACACACGACTTATCTATTGAGCAGGAAGCACATATGGAGGTCTTCGCCGAGGATACTGGTTGAGGAATTCGCACAAGGTCCATTCTATGGCGCTGACATAATGGGAAATGAGGTCATCGGGATTGGGACCGCTGAGTTTGTCCCCCCCCCCCATTTTATCTTTCGTGAGTGCACCTATCCGGCCCCGCTAACTGATGACGAGCATAAGCGCATCGCCGATGTTTCGCTAAGTTGTTTGCAAGCTCTCGGCCTTGATTGGGGGCCAACGAGCATTGAGTTCCGGTGGACGAAGCGTGGTCCACTTGTCATTGAAGTCAATCCACGGCTTTCGGGTGGGACCAATCCTCAAAGGGTTCAACTGGCTTACGGTGTCGATCTCATCGCCGAGCACATCAAGCTTGTCATCGGCGAGGAATGGAATTTGCGCAGAAGGCATTCAGACATTGCGGCCACACGGTACCTAATTCCTGACCGCGACGGCACCCTTGATTGGATCCATGGCGGCAGTCGGGCGGCTGCTGTACCAGGTGTCGCCGAGGTCAAATTGTATGTTGAACCCAAGAAGACGATCGCCAAGAACGGCGATTGCCTAGACGCGATCGGACATGTCATCGCAGCTTCACCCAGCCTTGCCCGGACCGAGGCGATACTTGAGCGTGCCGTCGACTTAATCAGTTGGTCGATCGCACCATTTCCGACCGAACAGGAAGAACCAGCGGCCCCCCCGCCTCTCCGCACCAGCACAAGTGTCCCCAGCTAAAAGGTGATCGCCGAACGTCGGTGGAATTGAGAGCGCGAGAAATGCAGGTCGTTGATTGTACTTTTGCTGTTCGTCAATAATACCGATCAGGTTGTTCTTGGCCTATCCGGCGATGCTGTGTTGCTGCGAGCAGAGTGATCAGGATTGAGCGCACCAAAAGCCTCAGTCAATTGAGGAGGAGTCGGAAGGGATTTGTTGCAACGTTTTTGTTACTCGCGAGTGGCAAGGGATCCTTCGACCATTTCGGAGGATTGCGATGTTTAAAGGCCGCCCAGTTCGACCAATCTGTGATCCTGCTTTGCGTGCGCTGGTACCTCGCCTAAGCAGCGCGACCTGCCGTCGATCATGCGCGGCAATCCTGCCCTCGATCTCGCCTACACGCGTCAGCGCCCGGTTCCATCGCAACTCCAGTTCCGCCGCCACCAGCCGGTTCTGCGGATCGATGGCATCGTACTGCCGGAACGCCCGATCAGCGCTGTAGCGTGCCGCCTCGAGATCGCGCACCAGCGCATCACGAACCTGATCGCGGCGACTGGCCGCTTGTGCTTCGGCCTCGACGGCCGCGGCTATCGCTCCCGGCTCGACAACCCGCAGAAGAGCTTCCTCGATGGCGTCGTCGACGCGTAGTCCACCGAAGGCGATGCAACGCGGCTCGCCATTGTCGAGCAGACCACGCCAGCAGGAATAGCGCGGAATGTTGTGCTTGGTTCTCGTGTAGCGGACCGTCAGCTTGCGGCCGCAGCGCCGGCAGCGGACAAGGCCGGCGAGCAGAGCGTCGCCATGCTTGGCCGCCCCGTGATGCCGGCTCGTGGGCACGTTGTCGCTCACCATCTTGCGGACCGCTTCCGCCCTTTCCCAGCTGACGTAGCCTTCGTGTGCACCCGGGATCAGCGCCAGCCATTCATCACGCGCCTTACGGCGGCTGCGCGAGCGAATGGCTGTTGCATCATATCCCGACGCAGCACGAGTCTTACCATAGGAGTAGGCGCCGCCGTAATTCGGGTTCTCGATCATTCGGTGGATGGTCGCATAATTTGGCCGACGCCAGATCACGTCACCGTTGTTGCGCTTGGCTGGCAAATCCAGCCCATGCTCGTGGAACCAGAGCAGGGCCTGCCGGGCGCTGCCGAGTTCGGCCAGCCTTGAGATCGGCGGCGAGCGCGGCGGCGTGTATTGGCGACAGAAGTGATGGTTCCAATGTCGAGCCATGTCTGGTCGGGGCCGACGACCGACGCGAGGCTCAAGAAGCGCATCGTGCGCACCGTCATCCACGAGGTGGTCGCCGATATCGATGAAGAAGCGTCAGAGATCGTTCTCCTGATCCATTGGATTGGCGGCGTCCACACCGAACTGCGCCTGCCGAGGAGGCGGCGCGGACAGCGCAACAGCACTTCGGCCGACATCCTGGCCGCCGTCCGGCAACTGGTTCTCATCGCCAATGATGACCTGATTGCCGGCATCCTCAACTGGAATGCGCATTTCGCTGATTGTGAGCAGGCATTTCAGGTGCAAATTCCGAGGGATGCCCCCGATTCCGAGATGATCTCGCCCCCTCGTTCCGAGAATTAACCGCCCCCTAATTCCGAAATGATGCCGCCCCCTTGGAGGGGTGTATGGGCGTGGTGCTCTGCTGGTGAAATGTTCCTTCTTTTGGGTTGTCCAGGAGAAGGAATGAAATGCCTGCGGAGAGATTGGCGATGCGGCGTGTCCGCGAGATTTTGAGATATCGATTTGAAGAGGGCCTTGGCCACAAGGCGATCTCGTACAGGGTCGGGGCTGCGCCCTCGACTGTGCGCGAAACGCTTCGCCGGCTGGCCGGATCGTAGATGGCGTCCTCGTCGAGGATGAGGGTGCTGGTCAGGGCGCACAGCTCAAGCAGCCGGTGCCAGTCGGCGGAGTTGCGGGCCAGGCGCGAGACCTCCAGCCCCATGACGACGCCGGCCTTGGCGAGGGCTACTTCGCTGACCAGTTCCTGGAAGCCGTCGCGGGCAACGGCGCTGGATCCCGATTTGCCCAGGTCGCAGTCGATAACGTGGATGCGTTCGGCCGGCCAACCGGCGGCAATGGCGCGGTCACGCAGCCCATACTGTCGCTGCGTGCTCTCGCCGTTCTCGGCGACCTGTCGAAGCGTAGACTGACGGATGTAGAGGTAAGCGTCGCGCCGCAGGTGATCGGCGGTGACTTTGAGGTCAGGCATGTGCTGGCTCCGCGGTTAGCGTGACAACAAGGCTGGCAAGGATGAGGGTGAGCTCGCTGGTGGCGATCGCGCCTGCCGACGGGGGGCGATGTACCGGGCAAGGCGGCGTAAAGTTGGGTGCTGTCGATGCGGCCTTGATCCAGGCGACCATGCCCTGACGGCGCAGCGTGAGCAGCCCTGATCCAGTAATCAGCTGGGCGCTGAGCACCGCGGTGCGCAGTTGTTCGTATGTGCCGACGAGGCTGGTCGCGCGGACGGTTAGGGCAGATCGAGTCGTTTTTTTTGGGCGCCATGGCCCGCTCCAGACTTCGCCGGTGCACCCTGACGCCAAAGCGTGTGGCGATCGCGTCGATACATTGCGGCACGGTGAGGTCGGGCCGCGTCGCCCTGAGTTGGTCGATGTAGGTGAGGACCTCGGCAGAGATCTTGTGGCCGCCCTTTGGCCCCCGCTGCTGGGGCACCAGCCCGGCGAGGCCGTGCTCGGCCAGGGCGCTCTGCGCTTTGTAGAAGGTCGGCCGCGACACCCCGAAGGCGCTGGCGACGTCGCTGATCGGCATGCGATCGGCGTGATGGCGGCGCACCATCTCGTAGCGGACCTGCACAAGATCCTTGGCATCGAAGAAGGGATTGCCGGCGAACAGCGTGTCGCGCACGGCCTCGGGGTGGGGGTTGAGCGCGCCGTCGCGGGCCAAGGCCTCGGCCTTTGGGTCGCGTCGTCTTAGCTTTGGATTCGCCATGCCCATCGTCCAAACTGCGTAAATATAAATACGCCTTACTTGATGAGACGTCAAACAAGGAAGATCCGCGATGGCCGGGATAAGTCCTGCACTTGCGGGCATAGATCCGGTGCGCAAGCAAGCGGTGCGGCGTAATTTGCCTTACACAAGCGGCGTATTTAACCTTACGCATCCTCCGCCTCCGCCGGCGCAGAGATCCGATCCAGAAGCGTCAGCAGATCCAATAGGTCGGATATCCGGAAGGCCGCGCGCCCGGCGGCGACGCGCCGGAATGCGTCAGGCTGCTCCATGTCCGTCATTGCGGCGGCAATCGTGGGTAAGGTCCCGTCCGCCGCCCGGTAAATCACCCGGTCCTCGCCCCAATGCGGGCTGCGGCTGATCATCTCGAAGCTCTGGCCTTTAAGCGGGTGGAATGGGTGAGTAATGCGGACCGTGAGGCCGGTCGTCCCCACACGGGCTGCAGTTGACGGCTTTATCCAAGGGCAAGGTCGAGGGCGCGGTGCTGATCGTCGAGCGTTGGATTCTGGCACGGCTCAGGAATAGATCCTTCTTCTCGATCGCCGAGCTCATCGCGGCGATCGCCGAACTGCTCGAGGATCTGAACAACCGGCCGATGCGCCATGTCGGCCAAAGCCGCCGCGAACTGTTCGAGGAGATCGAGCGGGCTGCCTTGAGGCCGCTGCCGGCAGCACCGTTCGAATACGCCGAGTGGAAGTCGGCGAAGGTGCATCCTGACTACCATGTCGAAGTCGACAAGACCTTCTACTCGGTGCCGCACCGGCTGATCGGGCGCACCGTCGAGGTGCGGCTTACTCATCGAGTGGTCGAGATCTTCCACGATCACCAGCGTGTCGCCAGCCATGTGCGTCGCTCACAGCGTTCCGGCCATGTCACCGTCAACGAACACATGCCCAAGGCCCACCAGCGCTACGCCAACACCACGCCGGCCAGCCTGATCAGCCGGGCGGCCGGGATCGGCCCCAACGCCGCCATTCTGGTCGAGCGCATGATGCGCGACCGGCCGCATCCGGAACAGGGATATCGCTCGGCCATGGGCATCCTGTCGCTGGCGCCGCGCTATGGGCCGGAGCGTCTCAATGCCGCCTGCGAGCGGGCGCTGCTGATCAAAGCGATCGCCTACTCCTCCGTCACCGCCATCCTCAAAGCCGGCCTCGACCGGGCCAGCTCCCCAGACCGGCAAAGCCGACTCCCCAGCACGCCAACATCCGCGGCTCGACCTATTACCAGTGAAGGAAAGGAAGAAAGAATGCTGACGAACCCCACCCTCGACCAGATGCAATCCCTCGGTCTGGCCGGCATGGCTGCCGCCTGGCGCGAACTGGCCGAACGGAACAACGCCAAGGAGCTCAGCCGTGATGAGTGGCTCGGCCTGATGCTCGACCGCGAGGTTGCCATACGGGCCGACAAGCGCGTCCGGAACCGGCTCGCCTCAGCCAGGTTGCGCTTTCCCGAAGCCTGCATTGAGGACATCGACTTTGCCGCGCCGCGCGGGCTCGACCGGCGCAGCACCATGGCGCTCGCCCAGGGCGAATGGCTGAAGGCGCATGAGAATCTAATCGTCACCGGCCAGACCGATCCCACGACATAATGCACACCTCGCTATGTTATTGAAAAAGCTGGATCTGCTGATCCTGTGATTGTGATAATGGACTGTGTCCGCTCCTGCCGGA
>NZ_JAMYOX010000070.1:0-17546 GCF_040320025.1 Mesorhizobium sp. M0808 | reverse complement strand
GGCCGATGGCCGTCCGTCACCCCTGATCGATTAAAGCCTCACCGACGCTGCCAACGAAGCTCACGCCTCAAACCCCGCGCCCCTCCCGCGAGCGGGTTCGTTCCCTGGCGCAAAACAGCCATGCCGCCGTCGCGTGTGAGACTCTGCTTCGGGTCACAAGCAGAACGGCAGCCCCCTACGGCTCGTCCCTCTCATCGCGCAAATTAGACACAACGCGGCGGTTCTGCGACCTGCAGGCGGTGTCGGGGCACTCGCGGACGAGCCTGTCCTTGCCGTAGCCCTTGGCCCACATGCGGTTACGGTCTATGCCGCCGGCGGCGAGGTAGTCCATCACCGCATCGGCGCGCTGCTGCGACAGCGCCATTTCACTTGCGCCGGGATCGTCGGCGAAACCCTGCAGCTTGAGCAGCCAGCGCGGATGCTTTGCTAACCAGGCGATCTGGGTGTCGAGGGTGGCCTTGGCGACAGAATCGAGCGCGGCCGAACCTTGCGTGAAATAGGTGCGGCGGCCGACATTGAGGATAAAATCCTCCTCGCTGCCCGGCTGCACGTTCTGGAAGCCGGCAACCTCGGTGTTGGTGACGTCGGGCGTGGAAGGGGCCAGCGTCTTGCTGGTCGAGCAGGATGCGGCCAGCACCAGCAGGCCCGCGGCGAGCAGCCGGCGCGTGTTTTCAATCATGCGGTTCATGAGGCGCCAATCATTCGACAGTGGTGGAAGCGGGCGCCTGATCGGCGATGTGCGGCAGGACCTGCACCGCGGTGCCGATAGGGCAGCGCTGGTAGAGGTCGATGATGTCTTCCGGGAACATGCGGATGCAGCCGCTGGAAGCGTCGGTGCCGATGCTCCATGGCTCCAGCGTGCCATGCAGGCGGTAGCCGGTGTCGGCGCCGTTGCGGTGCAGATAGAGCGCGCGCGGCCCGAGCGGATTGTTGGACGCGCCGCCTGCGACCATGGGCGGTAGGTCCGGCCTGCGCTTACGCATTTCGGGGGGTGGGACCCATTGCGGCCACAGCGCGCGGCGGTCGATCGTCGCGCGGCCGTACCATTTGAAGCCGTCCTTGCCGACGCCGACGCCGTAGCGGATGGCGGTCTTGTTTTCCATGATGACGTAGAGGAAATGGTGGCGGGTATCGACCACGACGGTGCCGACCGGCTCGCTGCTGAAATACTTGACGATCTGGCGATGCCATCTCTTGTCGATCTTGGCGAAATTGGTCTTGCGATAGACAAAATTGTTGTCGCTGGCGGTACCGGCGAAAAAGGATTTTGCCGCCGCGGCTTGAGCAATATTGCTGGTTGCACCCACCGCGACCAGCGCCAGGCCGCCGAGCACGACACCCCTGCGTGACAAAACCATCGGCAATTCCCCCTCATGCCTAAAGCCTGGCGGACCATAGTTGAGAATTATTTCGCCTCAAAGTGGAAAATGCTGCGTTGCTTCAGTCCGCCGTGTCCGGACGTTCGTCATTGCCGGGTTCGGGCGGGTAGGCCGGGTGATCGGCAGATTGCTCGACGAGCGTGGAGACAGGTGGGTTGCAGTCGACCTCGACGCCAAAAATGTAGAGCGGTCCCGGAAAGAACGTCTACCGGTCTTTTTCGGCAACGCTTCGCAGGAGGAGATGGTGGCCGCCGCGAAAATTGACAGCGCAAAGGCCCTGGTGATCACTCTGGACGACCCCGAGGCAGCCAAATCGGTTCTTGCGGCGCTGAGACGCAAACTGCCCGACCTCCCGGTGATTGTCCGGGCGCGTCACCACATGCATGTGCAAGAGCTGCTTGAGAAAGGCGCGACAGCCGTAATGCCCGAAACGACGGAATCCGGCCTTCTCCTGGGTGCAGCTGTCCTTCAAGAACTCGGGGACAGCAAAACGGATGTGGATGCGGCCGTCAGGACCGTCCGCAGGCATTCTTACCCCACGTCCCCAAGCGGGTCCGGCCTTCTCTGAGCCTGTGTGCTTGGCATTTACCGCTCGCGGTGATCTGTACCCGCCCCATGCAATCGGGAACTCCACCGCTCTCGGCGGCTGGCGGATGAGCCGAATAGCTAACGCCTCCGGAGTGCACTCCTCGCAAGCCGCTGACCTGCCGTTTCCTTCGACGGCCATGGTGCTGGCATTCTACGAAAGGTGGATATCCCGGAGCGGAGACTCGCGGGATCGGCGATGGCCGCCAGCAAAGAAGCGTTTGAAAAGGCCAAACGGTGACGCCGTCGCAGGAACGAAAGTGGAAAAGAAAGCAGAACTTTCGTGTGCAGGCTTTGCATGCGCGCGCCCATAACTCTTTGATGTTGTTTAGTTGTCTGTCCGATCGATCACACGCTGACCGTCATCACGGCAGCCGGGTGTCCGCTTATGGGATGTCGCAGTGGCCCGCTCTACGTCTGAGTTTAGGCGCAGAGCAGACGGTCGGGTTTCCAACCCGGAGCGACCAGAGCTGACCTTTGGTCGGCGCAAGTGTCGTCCTGCCGTGACCCAATGCGGTCTTCCGTTGCGAGCGTCGCTTGCTGCAGCTGCGTTAAGTCGGTCGGAGGCCAATGGTATTTTCAATGGAACGCTAATATACATGGAAACCCCAACGAGCAGCGCCTGCCAGATACTTGAGGAATGCCATGCGAAGGCTCATCTTCACGGCGATGTGTATCGCCGCCGCAACAGCCGCTAACGCCCATGATTGGTACGAAGATAAGATTGACCCACAGACCAAATTCAAGTGCTGCGGCGGTTCAGATTGCCGCGCCATACCTCGGTCTTCGGTGCGGTCCAGGGTAGACGGCGGGTACACTTATTTGCCGCATAATTTCACCATCCCACGTGACCGTGTACAGGAATCCCCGGACGGGCAATACCATATCTGCGAAAATAAATACGTTGTAACCAACCAGCTGTATTGGCGTTGCTTCTTCGCACCTCGTGTCGATGTGTCTATACTTCTAAAGCATTAACCGCGCGTCGCTTCCGCAACTTACATAAGCAAGGTGCTAGTCCATTAATTCTGTCGGACTTTCTTCAAAATTGCCGAAGCTCAAGCGGTGCGCGACTGGCCCAGGGATTTCATTGGATACGTCGCGGCTATCGAGCCTGCGCGCCCTGGGCGTAACTCCATGGGGCGCTGCCGCGGGTGACTTCCGGGCGCGCTCCGCAATTCGGTGACAGTCCAGATTTTGTCGTGTCGGCGCGGCCGTGGTTGTGTAGATTGGCTGCGTGCCCGCCTTGCCCGCATTATCGTTCCAAGTCCACTCGCCACGTGACGCAAACGCGGTAACGGCTGGCGATTTCGACCACGATGGACAGCCAAGCGATAGGGGATAACTGGCGCGGGTTCATCAGCACGGTTCATGCGGGAGCGGCATTCGCCGGATGAGGCAGCTGCGGCTGCAGTCTCGAATTTGACGCATCAGCACTTGCAAATCGTCAGCCGAGGTCTTTTGCTCGCGCGATAGTTGCCCTTGACCGTTGAATGGTTGGCGAACAGATGAACAAAATCGATCGACGGCGGCCAGAGTCAGAAACGGACGCCACAGTAAATGCCGCAAGACTTGGAACTCGGCTGCGCCTCGCCCGCCAGACACGCGGCATGACGCTTAAGACGCTGGCCGCGGCTGCGAATTGCTCGGAAAGCCTGCTGTCCAAGATCGAGAACGGCAAGGCTTCGCCGTCCCTGCCCATGCTTCACCGTCTGGTCGAGGTTCTCGACACCAACATCGGCTGGATGTTCGAGCAAGTCGACGACGACGAGGCGATCGTATTCCGGGCGGGCGCAAGGCCTTTGATCGCGCTCGACGCGCTACGGCGTGGCGAAGGAATTTCGCTCGAACGCATCATCCCGTATTCGCCTGGCCACCTCTTACAATGCAACATCCATCACATCGAGGCAGAGGGCTCGAGCGAAGGTCCGATCCAGCATGCCGGCGAGGAAGTCGGCTACGTGCTCGCCGGGCGGGTCGAACTGATCGTCGACGGCAAGAGCCATGCTCTCGCCACGGGTGATGCCTTCGTGTTCAGGTCGGAGCTGCCGCATCATTACCGCAACATCGGCGAGGAACGCGCTAGCATTTTCTGGGTCAACACGCCGGCGACTTTCTGAGCAACGCTCGGCGTTCATTTGGATTGACAAATATTCAAGTCTCTTGAATGCTTGCCTCGTGCCTGTAGCACCAACGGGACCAGCCGAGGTCTGGTCCGCAAGCAAGGGGAACCGAAATGCGTCTGTTCAAACTTCTCGCCGGCTGTGCCGCCGCCATTGCCATGGGCTCGGCAGCCATGGGATCGGCGCTTGCCGATACGTTCGCTCTCGTCAACATCAACCAGCAGGCCCTGTTCTTCAACCAGATC
This sequence comes from Mesorhizobium sp. M0808, assembly GCF_040320025.1. Lineage (NCBI taxonomy): Bacteria > Pseudomonadati > Pseudomonadota > Alphaproteobacteria > Hyphomicrobiales > Phyllobacteriaceae > Mesorhizobium > Mesorhizobium sp. M0808. The sequence continues at coordinate 13,214 of NZ_JAMYOX010000070.1, read as the reverse complement.
AACGAGGGCGCGCAAAAGGCAGCCGACGCCGCTGGCGCCAAGCTGGTCATTTTCAACGCCAACAATGTGCCGAGCGCGCAGAACGACGCGATCGAGAACTACATCACGCAGAAAGTCGACGGCATCATTCTGGTCGCCATCGACGTCAACGGCGTCAAGCCTGCGATCACTGCAGCCAAGGCGGCCGGCATTCCCGTCATAGCCATCGACGCGCAGATCCCCGACGGCGACAATATTTCGTTCATCGGCGTCGACAACACCAAGGCCGGCGAGGACATCGGCAAATTCTACGCCGACTATGTGAAGACCGATATGGCCGGCAAGGCCAAGATCGGTATCGTCGGCGCACTCAATTCATTCATTCAGAACCAGCGCCTCGACGGCTTCAAGAAGGCGGTGACCGAAAGCGGCCAGGCCGTCACCTTCCTCGACACAGTCGACGGCCAGAACGTTCAGGAGACCGCGTTGAGCGCTTCGGAAAACCTGATGACGGCCAATCCGGACATGAACTCGCTCTATGCGACCGGAGAGCCGGCCTTGCTCGGCGCCGTTTCGGCGGTGACCAGCCAAGGCCGCACCGGCGACGTCAAGGTGTTTGGCTGGGATCTGACCAAGCAGGCCGTTCAGGGCATCGACGACGGCTGGGTGGTGGCGGTCGTGCAGCAGGATCCGGCCGGCGAAGGCAAGGCTGCGGTCGAAGCGCTGGGTAAGCTCAAGAAGGGCGAGAAAATCGATCCGATCATCAACATCCCGGTGACGATCGTGACCAAGAAGAATGTCGATCAATACCGCACGATGTTCAAGTAAACTGCGTCGGCGACCGAGCCGCGGCGCCGTCTGAGGCTGCGCCGCGGATCCCTTGCAATCGCGTGGAATCCCAGATGACCAGTGGCCAGACCTATCGGGTGCGGATGAGCGGCATCTCAAAGCGCTACAACGCCATCCAGACGCTCGATGACGTGTCGCTGACGCTGAAGCCGGGCGAGGTGCTGGGGCTGGTCGGCGACAATGGCGCCGGCAAGTCGACATTGAGCAAGGTGCTGTCGGGGGCAGTGGTTCCCGACGCCGGCACCATCGAGATCGACGGCAAGCCGGTGATCTTCAGCTCGCCGGCGGACGCACGTGCGGCGCGCGTCGAGATGGTCTACCAGGACCTGTCGCTGTGCGACACGGTCGATGTTGCCGGCAATCTGTTTCTCGGCCGCGAGCCGCGCCGCCGCATCGCAGGCATTTCCTTTCTCGACAAGAAGCGCATGCACGACGAGACGCGCCAGATGCTCGATCGGCTCGGTATCGTCATTGCAGACACGCGGCTCAAGGTTGAAAACCTGTCCGGCGGGCAGCGCCAGTCGATCGCGATCGGCCGCGCCGCCTCGTTCGAGCCGGCGGTGCTGATCATGGACGAGCCGACGGCAGCGCTTGCCGTGGCCGAAGTCGAGGCGGTGCTCGAACTGATCCGCGCGGTCAGTGCGCGCGGCGTCAGCGTCATCCTGATCACCCACCGGCTGCAGGATCTGTTCCTCGTCTGCGATCGCATCCAGGTCATGTATGAAGGGCGCAATGTCGCCGAGCGGCTGATCGGCGAGACCAATATCGAAGACGTGGTCAATCTGATCGTCGGCCGCAAGTTCAGTGCGCGTTCTGCCACCAATGGCTATCGCGGTGGAGCGCCGGCATGAGCGACGCGATCCACGCCGCCCAGCCCTCACAAGTACGCAGGGGCACCTGGCGCGATGCGCTGCTCGCCAATGGCAGCGTTGTCTCAATCGCGCTGTTCTTTCTGGTCGTCTGCATCATCTTCTCGGTTGCGACCGACGCGTTTCTGACATCGCCCAATCTGTTGAACATCCTGCGGCAGTCGGCGCCGCTGCTGATCGTCGCCGCGGCAATGACTTTCGTCATCACCACTGGCGGCATCGATCTTTCGGTCGGCTCCGTGCTGGCGCTGGTGGCGACGCTGTCGGCGACGCTTTTGCAGTTTGGCCTGCCGTGGCCAGTCGTTATCCTCGCCATGTTGGCGCTCGGTGCCCTGCTTGGGGCGATACAGGGCTATTTCATTGCCTATGAGGGCATCCCGTCCTTCATCGTCACGCTTGCCGGGCTTTCGGTGATCCGTGGCGTGGCGCTGCTGATCACCGGCGGCTATTCCATCCCGATTGAGCCAGGAAGCGCTTTCACCGTGCTGGGCCGCGCCTGGTTCCTTGGCGTGCCGGTGCCGGCGCTGATCGCGCTGGCGATCCTGGCCATCGCCTATCTCGCCTTCAACGAGACGCCATTCGGCCGCTATGTCACCGGTATCGGCGCCAATGCCGAGGCGGTGCGGCGCGCCGGCGTCAACACGCGGCAGACGACGCTCTTCGTCTATGTGATTTCCGCCACCGCGGCAGCCCTTGCCGGGATCATTATTGCTGCCCGGCTTGGATCGGGATCTTCGAATGCCGGCCAGGGCTTCGAGCTGGAAGTAATCGCCGCCGTCGTGCTCGGCGGCACCAGCCTGTTCGGCGGCCGCGGAACGATCATCGGCACGGTGCTCGGCGCGCTGACCGTGGCCGTCATCGGCAACGGCCTGATCCTGGCGCATCTGTCGCCTTTCCTGACGCCGATAGTCACCGGAACGATCATCCTGATCGCCATCTGGCTGAACTTCCGCCTGTTCCGCGGCGCCGTGCGGAGCCGTTGAGCCGATGAGCGGTCTGTTCGATGACGCAGTGCCGGGCCAGCGGCTGGCGATCGGGGTCGATACAGGCCATGTGATGACCGTGCTCGGCCCGGTTCCGGTCGAGAAGATGGGCATTACGCTGATGCACGAGCACATCTTGCTCGACGGGGCGCGCAGCTGGAAATGCCCCTGCCATCCCGATGACATAGCGATCGCCGAGCAGCCGGTGAACATCGAGATCATCGGCGAGTTGCGCATGAACCCATACGTCAACCGCGACAACGTCTCGCTCGACGACGCCGACCTGGCGCTGTCTGAGCTGCAGCGCTATCGCGCTCTGGGCGGCCACACCGTGGTCGATGCCACCAATATCGGCATCGGCCGCGCCCCCGAAAAGCTCGCTCGCACCAGCCGCATGTCCGGCCTGAAGATCGTCATGGGCACCGGCTTCTATCTCGAGCACACCCATCCCGAATGGCTGAAGGCGATGGATGTGGACGCCGTGACCGAGTTCATCATCAACGATGTCGGCGGCGGCGAGACGCAGCCGCCGATCATGGCCGGGCTGATCGGCGAAGTCGGCGTCAGCAAGGATTTCACCGCCGAGGAACGCAAGTCGCTGCGGGCTTCGGCGCGCGCCTCGCGCATAACCGGCGTGCCGCTGTCGATCCATCTGCCTGGCTGGGAGCGGCTGGCGCACGAGGTGCTCGATATCGTCGAGGCCGAGTGCGCCGATCTTCGCCACACCGTGCTCTGCCACATGAACCCGAGCCACGACGATCCCGACTACCAGAAAAGCCTCGCCCGGCGCGGCGCGTTCCTCGAATACGACATGATCGGCATGGACTATTATTATGCCGACCAGGACGCGCAATCGCCCTCCGACGAAGAGAACGCACGCGCCATCGCCGCCCTTGTCGAGGCGGGCTTCGGCGACCGCCTGCTGTTGTCGCAGGATGTGTTCCTCAAGATCATGCTGACGCGCTTCGGCGGCTTCGGCTATGGCTATATCCTGAAGCATTTCATACCGCGCCTGAAACGCCACGGCGTCGAGCAGGCGGCCATCGACCGCATGCTGATCGCCAATCCGAAAAGCGTATTTGCGCGGCTCTAAGCGGCCTGGAATTACACTGGAGTTCAAATGTCCAAGAAGAAGATCCTGCTTGCCGGCGAATCCTGGGTGTCGACCGCGACCCATATCAAGGGTTTCGACCAGTTTCCGACCGTTACCTACCACACCGGCGCAGACGAGTTGCTGGGCGCGCTGAAGGCGACCGACTTCGACGTCACGTTCATGCCGGCGCATGAGGCGCAGCGCGGCTTTCCACAGACCATGGAGGCGCTGTCGGCCTATGACGCGGTCGTGCTCTCCGACATCGGCGCCAACACGCTGCTGCTGCATCCCGACACCTGGGTCCACTCCAAGCCGACGCCGAACCGCCTGCGCCTGCTCCGCGATTACGTCAGCGGCGGCGGCGGTCTATTGATGTTCGGCGGTTACTACAGCTTCCAAGGCATCAATGGCGGCGCGCGCTACCGCAAGACGCCGGTCGAGGACGTGCTGCCGGTGAATTGCCTGGCCTACGACGACCGCGTCGAGGTTCCCGAAGGTTTTGCGCCGGTGCCGAAACCAGGGTCGAGCCATCCCATCCTCAGGGGCCTCGGCTCGGACTGGCCGATCCTGCTCGGTTTCAACGAGGTGACGCTGAAGGATGGGGCCGAGGTCCTGGCCAGCGTGTCGTCGGACTATGGCTCGCTGCCGCTGCTTGTCACCGGCCATTACGGCAAGGGCCGCACCGTGGCCTGGACATCCGATGTCGGGCCACATTGGCTGCCGCCGCAATTCATCGCCTGGCCAGGCTACAAGACCCTGTTCGAACAGATGCTGGGCTGGGCGACAGGTGAGAGCTGAGCCATGCATGTCCACGTCGTCGGCAATGCCTGCGTCGATACCGTGTTTCGCGTCGGCCGCTTCCCTGCCGCGGGCGAGACTTTGAATGCTGTGAGCTATGCCGACGGGCTCGGCGGCAAGGGCGCCAACCAGGCGGTCGCAGCAGCACGGACTGGTGCAGAGGTGACGTTCTGGACGGCGCTCGGCAAGGACCCCGCTGGCGCGTGGATGAGGAGCCGCCTCGACAGCGAGCTGTCAGACCTTGAGGTGAGCGAATTCGAGCTGCCGAGCGACCGCTCGACCATCGTCGTCGATAAAGGCGGAGAGAATTTCATCGTCAGCGGCGTCGCCTGCAGCAAAGCCTTCGATCCGGTGGCGCAGACAGCACTTGTCCGCTGGATCGCTCCCGGCGACATCCTCGTCTGCCAGGGAAATTTACGGACTGCCGTGACCAATGCCTGCCTCAGAGCAGCAAAGGGAAACGGTGCGCGCACCGTTCTCAACGCCAGCCCGATCGACACGGCCTCGCTGCCCGATCTCGGCCTGGCGGAGGTTCTGGTGGTCAACCAATCCGAAGCGCAAATCTTGACCGGCCGGGATGACACGACAGCAGCCGCTGGCGCGCTGGTGGCCAAAGGCGCAGGCACCGTGGTCATCACCCTCGGTGCCGCAGGCTGTATCGTGCTTGGCACGGACCGGACGGAACCGCTTCGTTTGCCGGCGCCGCAGGTCGAGGCGCTCGACACCAGCGGCGCGGGCGATGTGTTCTGCGGCTGTCTGGCCGGTGGGCTTGCCCGGGGCATGCCGGTCATCTCGGCGCTGAAGCTGGCGCTCGCCGCCGCCGCAATCGCCGTGACACGGCCGGGCACGCTGGCATCCTGTCCTTCCGCCTCCGAGATGGCGGCGCTCATCGATCAAATGGAGCTCTCATGACCCAGCTCGGCCCATCTGGCGGCGACGCGCTTCTAGACCTTTTCGGCCGCACCAAGGTGGTGATCGGCGTCGTTCACCTGGCGCCCCTGCCCGGCGCGCCGCGCTATAACGGCGAGGCCGTGGAATTGATCTACCAGCGCGGGCTCGATGACGCCAAAGCCTATCTCGACGGCGGCTGCGACGGCGTCATCGTCGAGAACCATGGCGACATCCCTTTCGCCAAGCCTGACGATATCGGGCCGGAGACGGCGGCCTATATGGCGGTCGTTTCCGACCGCATCCGCCGCGAACTCGGCAGGCCAATCGGCATCAATGTGCTGGCCAATGCCGCGATCCCGGCCTTGGCGATCGCCAGCGCAGCCGGCGCCGGCTTCGTCCGCGTCAATCAATGGGCGAATGCCTACGTCGCCAATGAGGGCTTTGTCGAAGGCGAATCGGGCCGCGCGGCGCGCTACCGCGCCAGGCTGCGCGCCAACGGCATCCGCATTTTCGCCGATGCCCATGTCAAGCACGGCGCACACGCCATCGTCGCCGACCGCCCGGTGGAGGAACTGGTCAAGGACCTGGTCTTCTTCGACGCCGACGCCATCATCGCCACTGGCCAGCGCACCGGTCACGCCGCGGATTTGGGCTACATAAGTATGATCAAGCAGGCCGCCGGCCTGCCGACGCTGGTCGGCAGCGGTGTCACCCCGGATAACGCCAATGATATCCTTGCCATTGTCGACGGGGTCATCATCGCCAGCGCGCTGAAGCACGACGGCGTCTGGTGGAACCAAGTCGACTCTGCTCGAGTAAAGGCTTTCATGGGTGGTCTGAAGCGATAGCTGACTACCCTACCAAGGGGCTTTCGGTCCAGCTTGATCAACACGACGGAGGGGCGCAGGATACCGCGCGACCCGATCGTCGACGGTCAAAGTAATGACTTCCCCAATTGATTGAGCAATGAGGATCCGATCGAAGGGGTCCTTGTGGATGGGTGGAAGCCCCTCCACTGCAATGGCATGCTCGCCGGTGATTGGCAGCTCATCATAGCCATTGTCGATCAGGCCCCGACAGAAAGACGCGCATCGACCTTCAAGTCAAGGCGGCCCAGACCGCGTTTAATGGCAATCTCCCAGGGAGTTGCGGCGCTGAACGTCAAGTGGTTATCGGCATTCTCGATCTCAGCGAGGGCTGCGGGCGGGAGCTTTTCGGGCTCGCCCGCCGCCCAGAGCAGAAGATGGGTATCGAGAAGAAGTTTCATGCATCGCCGCCAAACAGCTTCTCGATTTCGTCAATGGGCCATGCGATCAAAATCGTCCGGAACTGAAAACTGCCCGGCCATAAACCCCACCCGACGCATTTCGCCGGCGGCAGGTGCGTCTATGGCAACGACCTTGACCATCGGCTTGCCGGATTTGGCAATAATGAAAGATTCGCCTTTTGGCCGCCCTGTCGACAAGACGCGACAGATGCGTCTTGGCCTCGTGGATATTGACGGTGCGCATTGCGGGCCTCATGACTTAGTCCATGCAACTTAGTCTACATGGGGCCCCCGATTTTCAAGCGTATTTCAGTCAGTGAAGGATGCCGGATGCGGCTGATCCTTTCGGATCGGCCGCATGGCACGACTTCAACAAAGGCGCGTAATCGATTGTCTGAACTGCATGTTTGTTGGGACTACGTCTCACCTGATGTTGGCCGAACCTGTTGGTCCGCCATGCGAGGTCGGAGTTCACAGGAGCGATTTTTACCGAGCAAATGCTCTACGTTATGCTAGGGCACGAAAGCGAAACGTCCGCTTTTAGGGCGCTGCACCACGGTGGCAACGAGCCCGACACTGTACCGAAGGCGATCGACGCGACGGGCGCCAAGGGCCCTACCGGATTCTATGTTCCCTTCACGATTCTCGGTTTAGTCGGTCGGCGGGATTGAGCCGCGCTCTCGAGGGCCAGGGCCAACCGCTTCTCGTCTTCGATGGCGCGATCGACTGCCTCAATTTCCTCTTGGAGCACCTTCAGCTCGGCTCCGTAGCTGGAGCCGTCGCTGTCCCCGATCTGAAAGCCACTTGCCCGCATTGCGTCGCGAGTATGGTGCACGTTACGGACTCCTTCGCGTCGAGTCGCGACCAAGATTTCCCTAAACTCTCCAAGACGTTCAACGTGATTGCGAGCCATTGCGTTCTCCTATTTCGTCGTCATCGTCGCCGACGGCGATTCAGAACGGCTAAAACCTACGGAGATACTCTCGACAAAGCATGAGTGCGGAAGCTCAAATTTGAATGTCTTGCAATAGCGTGAAGCGCGGCAGGCGGAAATTGGCTTCGACCCGATCGATCTCAGACCAAATGCCAGACACTTTCGGCCGAGCGCGTGTGCGGCTCCCCCAACGGGGCCATCCGCTCATGTAATCAGTAAAAGTCGAGTGCGAGAATGGCCCGGGCCATGGACGTCCCGCCATTCCTGGTCGAGTTTGACCTGCGGCGGAGGCAAGGCAGGCTTCGGCGCGTTGGTTGTGTAAGGCATCTCAAGCAACTGCTCTCCGTCGATCAGCTCCAGGTGCAGCTTTGACTTCGTCTCTCGGGCCCTCCTCGGTAGCGCTCGCGCTACTTTCGAGAACGAGAGGCGGTGGTGACAAATATCCCCTGCTCGGCACTCGCGAAGACCTTGCTCCTACGAAGTTTCGCACCTCTTTTAGGGATTCAGCATCAGTCGTGATGTGGCGCTTTACTTGCACTGCCCGCTGGATGCCCCAGTTGTCACGCAAAGGCAGGAAACGGCGTAACGAAGCGAACGCGATGGCGATGCGATGCGGCCTTCCGTCTGTGAGCGGCTGCGCGGACGCCGTCAAACGGCAGAAACTTCAAATCCATCATGTTGGCTCATTGCCAAAGCACCGCTTCAAGACAACAATGACCTCGACGCCGGCGCGCCAGACGCGCAAAAAAAGAGCGTTGGAGGAAATGGAGGAGGAAGCCGCTGGCCAAGTCACGGACGCGCTATGCATGCGGCGTTTCGGTGCTCACCACCGACGAATCTGACGCGGATGCGTTCGCCCGGGCGGTGGCAGCGGAAGCAGCGGCCATTGACGCCGGGTTTGCCCTGCTGTTTTTCTCGCAGAGCCTCATAGAGGCCGTTGCCCTGTCGGAAGCGCTGAAGACCCACGCGCCGGCGCTCCACTATGCCGGCTGCTCGACGGCCGGTGAGATAACGCCCAAAGGGCTGGAGGAAGGCCAGATCCTGGCTATGCTGCTTCCCTCCGCATCGTTTTCGGCAGCCAGCACCATGGTCGAAAATCTGTCCTCATCGGGCATGGACGGGATTACCGGCGAAGTCGAGGCGCTGAGGCGTTCGTTACACGAGCGCCTCGGGCACGAGCGAGCCGACACCACTTTCGCGCTCTGCTTGATCGACGGCCTGTCTTATGCCGAAGAAGCGGTGACCTCCGCCATCCATTGGGGGCTCGACGACATCCCACTGATCGGCGGGTCGGCTGGCGATGATTTGAAATTCGAGACAACGCGGCTGATCTCGAACGGCAAAGTGACCTCCGACAGCGCCATCATCGTGCTGATCACCACGGAAATTCCTTTCCACGTGTTCAAGACCGACAATTTCGTTCCCACCGACGAGAAGCTGGTGGTGACGGCATCCGATCCCGACCACCGCATCGTGCGCGAATTCAACGCCACCATTGCCGCCGAGGAATATGCCGCCTCGGTCGGCGTCGTCGCGCAGATGCTGACGCCACTGAGTTTTGCCTCGCACCCGGTGGTGGTGAAAGTCGGCGGCGAATTTTACTGCCGTTCAATCCAGAAGATGCACGCGGACGGCTCGCTGTCGTTCTTCTGCGCCATCGACGATGGTGTCGTGCTTGCCGTCGCCCAGCCTAAGGACATGGTCGAGGCGACCCGCGCCGCTCTCAGCGACGTCAGCAAAAGGCTTGGCGGCATCGACCTGATCCTCGGTTTCGACTGCGTGCTGCGCCGGCTCGACGCGCGCAATCGGCAGGTCTATCGCGAGATTTCGGAACTCTACAAGGTCAACAACGTCCTCGGCTTCGGCACCTATGGCGAACAGTACCGTTCGATGCATCTGAACCAGACCTTCACCGGCATCGCCTTCGGTGAACGCAAGGCGGCCGAAGCGGCGGAGTAGGAAATCCGGGATGCCGCTCAGGAACATCGACGACCTGGAAAGGCTGAAGAAGATCAACGCCGCGCTGATCAGCCGCGTCGAGCGTTCCATGGACCAGCAAGGCAATGCCTTTTCGCTGTTCCAGACCGCCATTTCGCTCGAGAGCCGGGTGCGCAGCCGCACCGAAGAGCTGCATTCGACCTTGCGCCGGCTGGAGCAGTCGAACATCGACTTGAACGCAGCCAAGGAAAACGCCGAGCTGGCGAACCTGTCCAAGACCAGGTTCCTGGCGGCCGCCAGCCATGACGTGCTGCAGCCGCTGAACGCCGCGCATCTGTCGGTCTCGGCGCTTGCCGAAGTACAGACCAGCGAGGAAGGCAGAAAGCTGGTCCGCCAGGTCGAGCGATCGCTGGAGACTATGGAGGACCTGCTCCGCACCTTGCTCGACATTTCAAAGCTCGATGCCGGCGTCGTGCAGCCCGACATCACCGATGTCAGCCTGGAGACGCTGTTTTCGTCTCTGCGCTCGGATTTTCAGCCGGTTGCGGAGATGAAGGGGCTGACGCTGAAGTTCCGGCCGGTCAATGCGCTCGTTCGTTCGGACCGAACCTTGCTGCGCCGCATCCTGCAGAACATCCTGTCCAATGCACTGCGCTATACCCGCTCGGGCGGCGTGTTGGTCGGCACCAGGCATCGCGGCGACACGATCCGCATCGACGTCGCCGATACCGGCTGCGGCATCCCCGACGACCAGCGCGAGGCGGTATTCGAGGAATTCCATCGGGGCGTGATCCCGACGGATGCCGGGCTTGCCGCCGGCGGGCTGGGGTTGGGGCTGGCCATCGTGCGCCGCATCGCCGCGGCACTCGGCCATCCCGTCACGTTTTCGTCGAAGGTCGGACATGGCACGATTTTCCATATCGACGTTCCGGTCGGGATCGGCGACACGGCCGATCCAATCGCCAGCACCGTCGACATGGAGCGGCCGCGCGGCTACGGTCTGTTCGGCACAAGGGTGCTGCTGGTCGAGAACGACATCGACGTGCTGCAGGCGATGACCTCCCTGCTCGAGCGCTGGCAATGCCTGGTGCGCCCCGCCACCTCGACGGGTGACGCGCTCGACTTGCTTGGCGATACCGACTGGTTGCCAGATATTGTCATAGCCGACCAGCATCTCGACGGCGGCGACCTCGGCACCACCACAATCGCCGAGGTCCGTGATTATCTCGGCCGCGCCGTGCCGGCGCTGATCGTCACCGCCGATGGTTCGGAGACAGTCGCCAACGCCGCCCGCGCTGCCGGCATCGAACTGATGCGCAAACCGTTGAAGCCAGCGCAGCTAAGGGCGCTGCTGGCGCATCTGCTGGCTTGAACTGGTCGTATCTTCCCAGCACACGGGTCACCGAATTCCAGCCATTACTTGTGCCTAGGCGGTAATTCATATGAAGCAGATTCACTTCTTCGCGCTAAAGTAGACGAGGGAAAGCGGCTAACTGCTGCAGAGCAATCGCCGCGTGAATTGATCTGACTAGAGAGGCGCGGATTGCTTAGCTGGTGTCAGGAACGTGAGAGCCGTCGCTAGTCCAGTCCGATTGCGGTGACACGAGTGCGGTCGACTACGGTGACAGTGCGCTTTTTAGGGAGCGCTCTCAAAACCCCGCCGGATCCCGAAAAAGCTCGGCATTGTCGAGCTTCGAGACCTCGATCACCGCCTGTGTGCGGCTGTAGACGTTGAGCTTGCGCAGGATTTCGGAGACATGCGCCTTGACTGTGGTCTCGCCGACCTGCAGTTCATAGGCGATCTGCTTGTTGAGCAGGCCCTGGCGCAGCATCTGCAGCACTTTGAGCTGCTGCGGCGTCAGCGTAGCCAGGCGCTGCACCATCTCGGCGCGGTCGGTGCTGTCGGCGTCGCGCGGCCGGCCTTCATAAGTCTCGGGAACATAGATCGCGCCTTCCATCACCGAGCGGATGGCGGCGGCAAGGTCGCTCTTGCGCGCCGATTTCGGGATGAAGCCGGCCGCACCGTAGGACAGCGCCTCGGAAATGATCTTCGGTTCCTCATAGCCGGAGACGATGACCACCGGCAGGCGCGGATACCGGGTCCTGAGCTGCAGCAGCCCTTCGAAGCCGTGCACGTCGGGCATGCTGAGATCGAGCAGCGCCAGGTCGAACGGCTTGGCATCCGTCAGAAGCTCGAGCGCCTCGGCAATCGAGCGCGCCTCCACCGTGTCGACCTCCGGATAGGCCATCTGCACGGCGCTGTGCAGCGCCTCGCGAAACAGCGGATGGTCGTCAATGATCAGGAACCTGGCGCGATCGGTCATCAGCTTCATTTCGGTTTGGTCTGGCCTAGAATAGTCCTGCAACCATGGCCAGCTTATTGGCAAATAGTACATTGCCATCTTGGCCGGCTAAAGCAGAATGTGCCCATGATTTCCGCGGCGCCATGCGGCAGATGTGGCCGTTCTGAAATGCAATGCCTTGCCCGGTGGCCCAAACTCGGCCGAATGTGCCGGCGACAGATCCATTGAAACAGAGACAGGTCGTGACCGACATCCGGCTTCGCGTGACAGCCAGTGACCGCCGGCTTTCGCACTGTTGCCGGCCGCCACACGACGCTTCCCCGACGCCCGCCTTGTTCGCGGCCGCACCGATGGTATCGGCTGGTCTGGGGACGCGCTGGTATACGGGCTGGTTTCCTGGACAAAACGCAGCAAGCTGATAGTGCTGCCCTTCAAGCGCCGCTAGGCGCTCGATATCGAACTGGTAAGGAGCACCACCTTGCCGCCATCGCGCTTTGGGCGCGACTTTGCCCGCGATATCCAAGCTAGTCCACGATCTGGGCCGCGCCAAGCCAGAACCAACTGATCGCAGTCGCTGATCTTGAAGCTATACGATCCGGTTGGACCAATTTCAGCCTATTCCCGTTGAGCCCAACGCCCCCCGAGGCTGACAGCACGTCGGCAATGACTTACGAAGCGTGTCCGTCTACGCGCTCGCCTGCGTTCGTTCCAACGCCTGGGACCGGGCGATTTCGTCCGGCCCCCAAAGATAGTGTCTGATGGTCGTTAGGCCGGCAACGCGCCGGATCTCTTGGCCGTCCAGGTGGCGATATAGTCCATCAGTCCGGGATTGAGGCAATCATAAGGTTCGAGCCCGATCGACTTCAGCTGTGACCTTATGCCGTCCATGCGGCTCGGATCGACACCGGACTCGATGATCGACGAGACAAAGGCGGTGAAGCCCGGCGGTGACCAGCCGTCTTCCTGGAAGCGTTCGGGATGGATGAAGGACAGCCCCTTGAAAGCGTGGTCGCGCTCGACCGGGCCGTGCATGTGGACGCCGCAGCCGGTGCAGGCATGGCGCAGGATCAGCGCGCCCGGATCGACGATCTTCAGCTTGTCGGCGTTTTCGGTCACCGTCACGTCGTTTGTACCGGCAACCGCCACGACCGAGAACAGCGCGCCTTCCGGCTTCCAGCATTTGGTGCAGCCGCAGGCATGGTTGTGAGCGATCTGGCCCTTGACCTTCACCTTGACCGGGTTGCTGGTGCAGGCGCAGACCAGCGTGCCGCCGGCAAAGTCGGCCTTTTCCCGTGGCAGTCCATTGTCGA
>NZ_JAMYOX010000069.1:0-17589 GCF_040320025.1 Mesorhizobium sp. M0808 | reverse complement strand
TCTTCCGTCATCCAGATCGGAATCAGCGCCAGGCTGCCATCCGGTTGTCGCCCGACATAGGCCGGCTCACCGCAATAACGCTGACGGCCTGTGACGAAAATCTGCCCGCCCGAACGTGGATGAAAGGCGTAACGGACAATCTTCTTTGCCTCGCCATCCTGATAACGGGCATTATGAGCCCAGTCCGCCCGGCACCGGAAAGACTTGGCTGGCCTGCGCCTTCGGACGTCAGGCCGCCCGGCTCGAATCATTCCGTGCTCTACCTGCGCATGCCGCGTCTGTTCGAAGATCTCGCCCTGGCGCGTCGCGACGGCCGCTTTCCCCGTCTCATCGACAAGCTGGCTCGGGTGCAACTGCTCATCCTTGACGACTGGGGCACCCACAGCCTGACCGACCAGCAGCGTCTCGATCTGCTGGAAATCTTCGAGGAACGCTATCGCCGGAAATCAACGCTGATCACCGCCCAACTGCCGATCGCCCAGTGGCACGCCATGATCGGCGAGCATGAGAAAGCAAAAAACACCGCCGCCCTTGACCGGCGCCGAAAACGGCGAAATCAATCGCAAATGACTTCAACCAGGCAACCGAGCGCCGACCCCATCCTGCTGTCCGCGAATTAGTGAAACTGCTGTCCCCGATTTAGCGGAACGACTGTCTCGTTTTTTGCGAAATACGCACGTCCGACGCAGCTTGCGTTGACAGAGGCGGTTTTACGCGCAATAGCACTTCCGCTCGGCCTATTTTTGTGGAGTTCAATTGTGGTTCGGCCAAGGGCGCTGGGCGCCGGACCGGCCCCGTGTAAAGAGAGAGAGACCCTGCATGGAAGAATTCTTACCGCGCATCGCCACTGGTGCCGGCATCGGCCCGGCTCTCGCAGAGAAGGCCGTTGGGTTAATGCTGGGTTTCCTGCAAAGCCACGCGGCCGACGGTCCCGTTGCCCGCATGATCGAGGCCATTCCGGGAGCTTCGGAATTAGTAGCGAAGTATCATGGCGACGACCCAGAGGGTGGCGGCCTTATGGGGCTCGGCCAGCAATTGATGAGTGAGGGTCTCAGCATGGCAAAGATCGCCGGCCTCGCCAACGAGACGATCGCCTTCACCAAGGAACGTGTCGGCGACGAACTCGTGGACGAGGTCCTCAATTCAGTTCCTGGCCTTCCCCAGTTCGTCTAATCAGCGGCAGCCGGGGGCGCATGACCTCGTGCGCCCGTACCGGCCGTTCTGCGCAGTAGGCATTCTCCGCCGAGCTTTCCGTACCGATCTCGCCAGACCACCAACCGCCGGGCACGCGAAGCGAGCGTTGGAGTACTTCATTCGTCTATTCCAAAATCGACCTCAGGCGAATCGATGTGTATAATTTCTGGCGGTAAGGGTTTATCCTGAACGCTTTCGATGAAGCCCGCGAGATAAGCAAACGTATTGTATTTCTCGAGGACCAACCGCTTCGCCTCTCGTATTGCGCCGCGACGCTCCTTCCAGAGGTCCGAGTTGATGATTTCTTGAATTTTTTGGATTACGTTCTTGTCCTCTGGGTCAATCAGAACCATTGAGTCCGAAGGGAAGAACCTCGTGATTGCCGGGCTGCCGTAATAGATCGGCATTGTTTCAGCAACGAAGCAGTCCATAAGCTTCTCTGTAAAATAGTAATCAGCACGAGTATTCTCGAAAGCTATACTGTAACGGTAAGGTGCGAGTGCGTTCCATTTATCTCCAATCAGCCGAAAACCTCGGCCGAACAGGTCAAAATCGAGCTCCTCTCTCAGCCGTTCCAGAAACGCCAGCCGATATCGATGCCCTTTAAGCAGGGCGATGTTACTGGTAATCCATGAGAGCCGAAGCGGCTTGTCCACGACTTCGCTGACCAGAAGTTGGTCATATGTCTTGTTTACAGACCAAGACCGAGTGATAGGTGGAGCCAAAACGAATCGGCGCCCTGCATTCTGCCGAGCAGCCAGCTCTGCGTCAGACGTCAGGACGATAGTATTTTTCCCCTGCCCTTCATGAAATGCGCGATGAGCTTTCGTCGGCGGTTCGCCGATTGCAAAAATTGTCCTGTTTGGGCTCGCCTCGATATCAACAGGGAGCCCAAAAAGAGAAGCAGAGTTAAAGACGATATGCCAATCGGGCACGAAGGATGTCGTGCGTACAAAAGCGACATTGTTCCAGATTCCACTGCCCTTTGGAGTGAGATGGTGGATTGCATCATCCAAAACGCCCCAAGAATCCAGACATGTAGCAACAATGGGCGCCGGACGTTCCGTCAACAATTTGGCCAACAAAGCGGTTCCACCCCATTCACTTCCGTTGGACCGGGAGCAACTTGTGCATCGGGCGCAACACCTCTCTGCGCCTGAAATAGCTCGCGATCCTGATCGATATCAAACACACGATTCTGTGCGACTTCGCGCCATTCGACAACTCATCTCTAAGACCGCGGGAATCCCTTCACTCGTGAAGGTACTCAATCGCCATTCCGGATTGCGGTAACATTGGGCAGCATAAACCTGCCGGGACCCGCCGTCGAGGCAATTGTCGCTTTGCACTTAACCAGGTTCTTCCTCACTTTGTGTGGTGATCAGGCCGGTTGAGTGGCAGCATGCGTGCCCTAAGGAGTTCGGAGCCCGCTCTGCCGTACATCGCACGCTTGATCGTCTTCAGGCGGTTGATCTGCCCTTCCGCCTGGCCGTTGCTCCACCGTAATTCAATGGCATTGCGAACGGCGTCAACGTCACGGCGTAGGACCCGAGCGAAACGCGTGATGGCGACGAGCCCGGAGTTGACGGCATCCTCGATCCAAGTGTCGAGCTTGTCCAATTCACAGGCCCCGCAAAATGCCGCGGAAGCGCATGGCAAGCCTGCGCATCGTGGCAAACTCATGTGATCCTTGCTTCAGGACGTCGACCTTTCTCGCCTGGTTGATCGTCAGCATACCCCGGGCCTTCATGCAGAGGGCCGCGGCGACTACCGGCGAGATCACATGGCCGGTCGCCGGATCCTGGATGGGGACAGCATCGCGGGCTGGTTGATGGCGTATGATCGAAGCAGGCGACGCACTGTCCTCGCCCGTCCTCTCGGCGCGGCGCCAGCTTGGGAGAAGCCGCTCCAGATTCGAGAAACTGCCCGTGTAGCCGCGCTGTTTGATATCGTGGAACAGGTGTCGTCCGCAGCGATTGCCGTCTCTCCAGGACTGGCTAAGAAACGCCTCGAAATATAAGGGTGACGTCGGCTCGACGCGGCCCTGCGTCGGTCGGGTGGCGTGTCGAAATTCAGCCATTTGGCGATGCTGCGCCGGCCGTAGCCGGTACGACGGGCGATCTCGGAACAGGACAGCCCTTTCCTTGCGCAAGGCGTGAACCATTTCGAACACCGTCTGCCGCGATTGTCGATGAGCGTGGCGCACCCGGCGCCGATGCGTTGCGTCAACGTGCGGATCATCCTGCATCAGATCGACTTGCGCGCTCCCGATACCCTTATCGGGCAGCAATGCAGGCCCCGTGGCGCGGCCCGAAAGGCTCATCTGCTCCTCGATTGCGACCCGCAGATTCTACATGAGATGGAACCGATCAGCCACCTGGCGCGCTTGCGGTGCACCCTCGCGAACAGCTTGCGCATAGAGCCCGCATCGGTCTCGGCTCACGATCTCGACGGAAGGGTGCCGCTCTAGCCATTGCGACGCACTCGCCACGCTTCTGTCATCCAGGATGTCGACAACCGAATGGCGCTCCAGGTCCACGATCATCGTGCCGTAGCGCCATGATCGCCGCCAGCTCCAGTCATCGATGCCAACGACCCGAATGGTGGAGTTGCTGTGAGCGACCGCGGCATCTCGCTTCAGCTGCCACAGGATAGTGTCGTCGCAGACCGGCATGCCGAGCCGTCGCATCAAGCGCTCGCCGGGACGGCCGCCGGTGCTATGGCCGAGCAGACCGACAATCTCCGCGACCCTCCAAGGGGAAGCAATCGTCGGCAGACGGTCGGTGAATGTTTGTCGTTCACATTTCTGATGTGCGCACCGCCAGCGGCTCAACCGAGGCTTCACCGTCACGGTCTTGCCCTGGACCGGCAGATTCTGAAGGCTGCGGTTGGACCAGCCATGCCGACTTCGGGTCCGTCGTCCGCAATCTGGGCAAAATGCCGAACGCCGGTCCGGCAGCGGAAACAAGCCAACTGTCATCATCAGTGAGCGCGACACCCCGTATTTTAGCCCCTGGGCCGGGGGACCATTTTGTTTTCGTTCGCATGCCCGCACATAGCGGCATCCCTCGCCAACGGCGAATGAACCACACAAAGTGAGGCAGAGCCCCATTAACTGCCAAGCGACACGATCCTTGGCTGCGTACCCGTCCTCGACGATTCCCTCGGAGCATCATTCCTGGCTAGTCCTTTTACCCGGCCATACGCGATCAGCCACTCACGGCCCGGACGAAATGCGCAAAGCTGGCCGCCGCACGTCACAATGCGCAGCGCCTTATTTGGACGATGCTGATATTTTTTCTTCAACGATTGGTCTCAATGCGAAAGGGCTAGGCCGATCGTTGCCTGGCCGAGCGCCAGACCGCCGTCGTTTGCGGGAATGCTTACGTGCGCCAGCCCCTCCAATCCTGCGACTGTGAGCTCGGCAAGTACGCCTTTGAGCAGCAGCCGATTCTGGAAAGCGCCACCGGACAGTGCGACCGTGCCGACGCCGTTTTCGTTAGTGAGTCCGATGGCCTTCCGCGAGATGATCTCTATCAGCGTCCTGTGGAAGCGCGCAGCAATCAGCCCGGTTTCGGCGCCCAAAGCCTGATCACAAAGAAGCGCTTCCCACAGACCTTTCCAGGAGATAACCGGTCCCTTCCGCGAGGTTGCTGGCCAAGCCTCGGCCGCATCCATGAACGGGCTGGCGAGCGCCTCCATCTCCATGCCGGCTTGCCCCTCGTAGCTCTGGCGCTCCAAACAGATGCCGAGGACTGCCGCGCAGGCATCGAAAAGCCGCCCCGCCGAGGAGGCAAGCGGAGCATTGACGCCCCTCTCGATCATCCGGTCCAGCACCCGAAGCGGCTTTTCGGCCAAGGCGGGGACGAAGGGCCGATCGGCAGGAAGCTTGGCCAGGAAATCCGGACCGAAAGCCGCCCGCAGATGCGCATAGGCATTGCGCCACGGCTCGAGGCTGGCCTTGTCGCCGCCGGGCATGGCGACCGGCTCGAAGTATGCCAGCCTCCGGAACCCTCGATAGCCGCCGAGCAGGAACTCGCCGCCCCAGATCGTGCCGTCATCGCCGTATCCGAGACCGTCGAGGATAATGCCCAGCACCGGCGGTGCGTCGATTGCGCGGCCGTGCTGGGCAAGGCACGAGGCGAGATGCGCGTGATGGTGCTGGACCTGCACAAACCTCGCCGCGGTCTCACGGGCAAGCTCCATGGCAAGCTGGGTCGAACGGTAGCCCGGATTCCGGTCGGCCACAATGAGGTCCGGCTTCGTGTCGAACAGGCTTCGATACAGCCCCAACGCCTGCCTCCACGCGTTCTGGTTCTTCAGCTCGTCGAGGTCGCCGAGATGCTGCGACAGCAGCGCGTTGCCGTCGCCCGCCAGGCAGAACGCGGCCTTTAGGTCGCCGCCCGCAGCCAGCGCCCTGACCGGGCCATCGAAGCCCGCCGGCAGCGCCAGCGGCTCCGGCGCGAAGCCGCGCGCGCGCCGCAACACCGAAATGCCGTGCCCGTCGAATCGCACCACGCTGTCGTCGAGCCGGTTGACAATCTCGCGGTCGTGCATCAGCCAGAAGTCGGCGATCCCGGCAAGCTCCTGCCGCGCCTCGTCATTGTCCGTGCATTGCGGCTCGCCCGAACGATTGCCGGAGGTCATCACCACCGGACCGTCCAGCGCCCGCAGCAAGAGATGATGCAACGGCGTGTAGGGCAGCATGAAACCGAGCCGCTCGTGCTGCGGCGCCACGCCCGCCGCAACGCCGCAGCTGTCACGGCGCTTCACCAGCACGATCGGCGCCGCTCGGGCGGCAAGCGCCACGCGCTCCTCGCCCGACAGCTCCGCGAATTCGGCAAGCTGCTCCAAGTCGCGCGCCATCAGCGCGAACGGCTTACCGTCGCGCTTCTTGCGGGCGCGCAGCTGCGCCACCGCCGCTTCGTCCGTCGCGTCGCAGGCGAGGTGGAACCCGCCGATGCCCTTGATCGCGACGATCCGCCCTTCCCCGATCAGCGCCGCCGCCTCGCGGATCACCGCCTGCGGGCCGCCGCCGACCACGACGTGGTCTGGACCTTCCAACCAGACGCGCGGGCCGCAGGCCGGGCAGGCGATCGGCTGGGCGTGATAGCGGCGGTCGGCCGGATTTTCATACTCGGCCCGGCATTCCTCGCAGGTCGAAAATCGTGCCATAGCGGTCGAGCGGCGGTCATAGGGGATAGCCTTGACGATTGACAGACGCGGCCCGCAATGCGTGCAATTGGCGAACGGGTAGAAATAGCGCCGGTCCTTGGGGTCGAGCACTTCCGCAAGACATTCCAGGCAGCAGGCGGCATCGGGCACGATGCCGGTCTTCACCCGCCCGCCCGCGCTCGCCGCTATGGCGAAGCCGCCCGCCGGCCGCGGCCCCTCAAGCGTCGCCGTCTCGATCCCGTCGATCCGCGCCAACGGCGGGCATTGCGCCTTTAGCCTGTCCGCGAAGGTCTCGAACTCGGCATCGCTGCACCACAGCGCGATCTCCACGCCTGCAGCATCGTTGCGGACGTGACCCGATAGCCCCATAGCGGTCGCGATGCGCCACACTGTCGGCCGGAAGCCGACGCCTTGCACCAGCCCCGTCACCCGGACCAGGCGTCCCTCCACTGCGGGCTCGGCGAGCGGCGGGCCCATCAGCGCACCGTGCACACTATGCACGGGTCCAACGACCGCACGATGTGCTGGACTGCAACCGGCTCGGTCTCGCCGAGCCGCACCGGCGCACCTTCGAGCGCCAGCTCCAGCGGGCCACGATTGCCGGCCCAGTCGCGTGGCGAAAAGTTCTGCAATGCGTAGAGCAGGTCGATCTGCGCGTGGTGGCGGCGACGAACCGCGATCTGGAGAAAGAGCTGCACCCCGTTCTTCAGCGTGAGCGTGAGGTTTTCCGGATGACAGAGCTTGGTGATGTACTGGTAGATGCCGGCCTCGTTGATGCCGTCGATGGTGTCATGCGCGTCGGTGTAGCCCGAGATGATCATGCGCACGATGTCCGGCCAGCGGGTGCGCGCCTGCTTCAGGAACTCGGTGCGGCAGGTGCCGGCTATGCGCTGGTCACACAGGATGATCTGGATCCATTCCATCTCCAGGATCGAGCTGGCGGCCTTGGTGTCGCTGGCTACGTGGACATCGAAATCCTCGCTCAGGACGCGCCGTTGCGCCTCCAGCGAGCGGATTTCGTCGTCGACGATCAATATGCCCGGCAGGTCGCTCACGATGCCTTTTTCCTTCCCTCCCGGCCGGCCTGCCAGGCGACGTCGCGGTGGCGGGCGATCGTCACTGGGGTGCGCGACTTCGGCACCTTGTGCACGAAATTATGCCGCGCGACGTGGTAGCTTGGGTCGAAGCCATAGAAATTGCGGCGCATCCGCGAAAGCTCCTCCTCGCGATAGGCGCAAAGCGGCTTGGCCGCCTCGTCGGCTGCGCGCCGGGCTTGTTTTTCGGCGAGCAACCCCGGAAACTCTTCGCTCCCGGCCAGCGCGGCAGCCGACGCCCTCACTTGCGCCGTGAACAGCTCGCTTGCCCCCGCGAACACCCGGTTGGCCAGATTCAGATTCAGCGCCTCCTTCGCGCCCATCGGCAGGCGCGCTGCCGCGATCCGGCGGGCATTCTCAGTCCCGCAGCAGCTCGGCAGGAGATAGGTCCAGAACTCCGAGCCGTAGAGATTGCCCATGTCCTTGTAATGCGGGTTGAGGATGACGCTCGAGCGCATCCAGAGCTGGTCGGTGCTGCGGGCGAGAAACACGCCGCCCGCTGCCGCATTTCCGGCAAGCGCTGCTACGGTGATGTGGCTTGTCGTGCGGATGATCGCATCGGCGAGGTCGTCGATGGCATTGATGTTGACCCAGGAATCGTCGGCCGCGCTGTCGGCCGCCTCGATCCGGTTGAGGTCGAGCCCGTTGGACCAGAACTGCGGCCCTCCGCACAGCACGATCGCCCTGGTCGGACGCTCCGTCGCTTTTGTATAAGCGTCCAAAAGTCTTCGACAGGCGTCCTTTCCCATTGCACCGTTATAGAAGGGGAAGTGCAGATAGCCGACCGCAGCTTCTTCTTCGTAGATGATGTCCTGATAACCGCCCGGTGAATTGAGCGGGATCTCCGGCAGGTCTGCAACTTCCTTCGCGAAGACCATGGTCGCCGGCAGCTTGAACGGGTGTGGCGAATTGGGATGCCGGACATGGCCGATCCACAACGCGCCGTCGCCGGTGACGATGGCGATCGCCGGCCCGCTTCTGGCGGCGACCACTCCCGGCTCGGGGAGCGATATCTTGCCCCGTTCACCCCGCGCGAGAGGCAAGTCACCCCCTGGTTCACGTGCGTCTCGCGCGTCGAAAAGGAAGACCGTTTCGCCGAAAAGTTCGTCCCGCACGCCGGGCGCGCCGTCGGCTGCTGCGATATTCTTCAGCACCGTTTCGGTCGTGTCGGCAGCCCAATCGATCCGCCGGTCCGCCTGTTTGATCGCGTCCCGCCACCGGCCCAGCGGCGCTACAGATTGTTCTTCCAGGGCAATCGGCTTTTCGCCCTGCTCGAACCGCGCGATCGCTTCGAGCACCGCCGTCACCGCCGCGTCGGTCACCTCGTTGCTGTAGAGGCTCGATTTCGTCGCCTTTCGCATCGCGAAGGTGGCGCTCGCCCAGACCGGCCCCGCATCCATTTGGGCCGCCGCTTCCAGCACCGTGACACCCCACTGCGTCGCCCCGTCCACCATCGCCCAGTCCAGCGCGGAGGGGCCGCGGTCGCCGACGATGCCTGGGTGAACGATCATACAGCATCGATTTTCATAGACTTCTTTCGGGATTGCCCGCTTCAGAAACGGGGCAATAACGAGGTCCGGCCGAAACAAATCTACCGCCTCCATGGTCCGCTCGTCGTTGACGTCCATCTCGACCGAGACCTCGTGTGCGTGCTCGCCAAGCGCCACGAAAATCCTCTGACTCAAGGCGTTGAAGGCGGTGACGAGAAGCAGAATGCGCATCTTCAGCAGATCCTCGGGAGCTGTTCCCCGGCGATCCAGTCGACCACGCGCATACCGCCAAGTCTCGTTTTCATCCGCACCAGCGCATGCTGGTCTGTGACGACTTCGCCAATGATTGCGGCATCCCGGCCCATGGGATGAGCGCGTATCTCGGCGAGCAAAGTCTTCGCGTCTTGCGCCACGCAGATGGCGATCAGCTTGCCTTCGTTGGCAACATTCAGCGGGTCGAGGCCGAGCAGTTCGCACGCCGCCGCGACCTCCGGCTTCACCGGAACCGCCGCTTCCCGGATTACCATTCCGACCTTGGACTGCTGCGCGATTTCGTTCAGCGTCGCCGACAGTCCGCCGCGCGTGGGGTCACGCAACACCCGGATACCAGGAACGGAGCCAAGCATCGCCGCCACCAGATCGTGCAGAGCTTGGCTGTCGGAGATAATTTCCGTTTCAAAATCAAGGTGTTCGCGCTTCGACAGGATTGCGACTCCGTGGTCGCCCATGGTGCCGGAGACAAGGATTGCATCGCCCGGCCGGGCATTGCTTCCGGAGATGTCTGTGCCGTCCGCCAGCACGCCAACAGCGGTCGCGGAGATGAAAACGCCGTCGCCTTTGCCCTTCTCCACCACCTTGGTGTCGCCCGTAACCACGGGTACGCCTGCTTCCCGGGCGGCAAAAGCCATTGAAACAACTATTCTTTCCAGTTCGGCCAACGGAAAACCTTCCTCCAGGATGAAGGACGCGGACAACCAGAGCGGCCGCGCGCCCATCATGGCGACGTCGTTAATCGTGCCGTGGACCGCCAGTGCTCCGATATCCCCGCCCGGAAAGAACAGAGGCGAGATGACATGCGCGTCCGTTGCCATCACCAGGCGTCCGCAGACGGTGCCGAGCAGGGCCGCGTCGTTAGCCTGGGCCAGGAACTCGTTGGCCAGATGTCTTTGAAAAATATCCCGAATCAGCTCGGCCATCGCGCGGCCGCCCGCGCCATGCGTCATGTCCACCGCGCCGCGGACCGACGAGGTGGTGACGGCTAGGCTGGGATCGTTCGCGCTCATTATTCCGCCGCCTCCAACAGCTTCGGCTCGCGGAAACGGCCATAGGTCCAGTAGGCCGCGCAGGCGCCTTCGGAGGAGACCATGCATGAGCCAATCGGGTTCTGCGGCGTGCACACGGTGCCGAACAGCTTGCAGTCGGTCGGCTTCTTCACCCCGCGCAGGATCGAAGGGCATTCGCAGGACTTCACCTGGCGCGAAGCCTTGACCGACAGCTCGAAACGCTTCTCGGCGTCGAAATCGGCATAAGCGTCGCGGATGCGCAGGGCGCTGTAGGGCACGGTGCCGAGGCCGCGCCAGTCAAAGGTCTTGCGCAGCTCGAAGACCTCGCTCACCAGTGCCTGCGCCTTGAGGTTGCCCTCCTCGGTCACGACGCGGGTATATTCGTTCTCGACCTCGTGCCGGTCTTCATTGACCTGCCGGATCAGCATCAGGATGGACTGCATGACGTCCAGCGGTTCGAAGCCGGCGATGACAACCGGCTTCTGGAATTCCTCGGCAAAGAATTCATATGGCTGCGAGCCGATCACGGAGGAGACGTGCGAAGGTCCCAGAAACCCGTCAATCTTGACGATGCCCAGTTCCCGCACTTCCGGCGATTCAAGAATGTGAGAGATCGCGGCCGGCGTGAGCACATGGTTGCAGAACACGCTGAAATTCTTGAACCCCTCGGCTTGCGCCGTCTTGATCGCGACGGCCGTCGGCGGCGTCGTGGTTTCGAAACCGATGGCGAAGAAGACGACTTGCCGCTCGGGGTTTTCACGCGCGATCTTTAGGGCATCGAGCGTTGAATAGACCATGCGGACATCCGCTCCGTCCGCCTTGGCGCGGATCAGGCTGCGTTGCTTGGTGCCCGGCACGCGCATCATGTCGCCGTAGGTGCAAAGGATGACCCCGTGCCGCTCGGCGAGCTCCACCGCATCGTCGAGGCGAGAGATGGGAAGCACGCAAACGGGGCATCCGGGTCCGTGCACGAAATGCACGTTCTGCGGCATCAGGTCCTGCACGCCGTGGCGAAAAATCGCATGCGTGTGCCCACCGCAGAACTCCATGAAATGGTAGCTCTTTTCCGGATCAGCCTCGATCGCGATGGCGCCGGCGATGGTCTTCGCAAGCTCCTGGTCGCGATATTCGTCGACATATTTCACGCCGAAATCTCCTCCAGCCCCTCCTCCAGCACGCCCGCTTCGGCCATCAGCTGCAGCGTGCGCTCGGCCTCCTCGGGGCTCACCTTGTGGAGCGCATAACCGACATGGACGAGCACGAAATCGCCAAGCGAAACGTCTGCCACCAAAGCCAATGAGATGCGCTTCGTGACCCTGTCGAACGCGACCACGGCCATGTCGTCATCGAGCAGTTCAACGACGCGGGCGGGAATGGCCAGGCACATCAGGCTGCTCCGAGCTCGGCCGCCCGCCGATGGCCGACTAGCGCCATGGCGCGGACCGCGCCGATCCAGGCCGTCCAGTCCGACATCCCCTCGCCCGTGCGCGCGGAAACCCTCAGCACCTTGATCCGCGGGTTCACCTTTCGGGCGTTGGCGATGCAGGCCTCCACGTCGAAGTCGAGATGCGGCAACAGGTCAGTCTTGTTGAGGATCATGAGATCGGCGGCGGCGAACATGTCGTGATATTTCAATGGCTTGTCCTCTCCCTCGGTGACTGAGAGCACCACCACCTTGTGTGCCTCGCCTAGGTCGAAGCCCGCCGGACAGACGAGGTTTCCCACGTTTTCGACGAGGAGCAGGCCTCCTTCGGCAAGGTCGAGGTGATCTGCGGCATGGCCGACCATATGCGCGTCGAGGTGGCAGCCCTTGCCGGTGTTGACCTGGATCGCGGGCGCGCCGGTGGCGCGGATGCGGTCGGCATCATTGGAAGTCTGCTGGTCGCCCTCGATCACGGCGATCGGCAACTTGCCCTTCAGTGCCTCGATCGTGCGGCAAAGCAGCGTCGTTTTGCCAGAGCCGGGGCTGGAGACGAGGTTGAGCGCAAGCACGCCGCGCTCGGCGAACATTTTCCTGTTCGCATCGGCATACTCGTTGTTCTTGGAATGGATATCCTTTTCCAGCTTGACCATCCGCGCCTGGCTCATGCCCGGCGCACGGGTGCCACCGGGGCCCGAGCCACAATCGTGCACATGATCGTCATGATGGGGGCCGTGATCATGATCGTGGTGGTGATCATGATCGTGGCCGTGATGATGGTGATGGCCATGCGCCTTGCCCTCGATCCGGACGGCGCCCTCGCCGCATCCGCAAATAGTGCACATCAGCTCACCTCCAATTCCCTGATCTTCATTTCTTGGCCGCCGGTCACCTGCAGCTGATGGCTTCCGCAGTCCGGGCATGGATCAAAGCGTGCCGCGATCGGCACGCTCTGGCCGCAAGGCATGCACCAGGCCCTGCCTTCCGTCTCGACGATTTCCAGCCTTGCGTCTTGCGCCAGAGAGCCACGCATGACGACATCGAAGCCGAACTTCAGCGCCTCGACCTCGACAGCGGATAGCCGCCCGATTTCCATGCAGACGCGGCCCACCTTCCGAAAATCCTGTCTCGCGGCCTCTTCCTCGATGATGCCACGGACGCTCTCGCATATCGCCATCTCGTGCATCAGCGGAGCCTGATATCGTAGCCGACGCAGGGGTCGATGGCCCGGACCAGGAGATCGGCCTGGACCGCCAGATCTTCACGTCTGGATGCAGCGAGCGCCGAAAGCGAGCTCGCGGCAATGCCGCTCTCGGCGAAATGAATGCTGGTCGGAGCCGTGATGGCGTAGTCGGCGATTCGGTCGTCGTTCAAAACAATCCGATGTTCCAGCCGGCCGCGTGCTGCCTCGGCGAAGGCAGTAGCAGAGCGGCCCCCGTTCTCGTCGCGAAAGACTTCGCGCGTAGGCACTTCGGACCCCTCCGCGACATCCCGCAGGGCCGCGAGCCCTCCGGCGATCTGCGCCGGCAGCGTCGATGCCTCGACCACGCGGGCAGCCAGCCGCGCGGCCAGGCCGGCTCCACCGTTTTCGGAAAGGAAAGCGCGAACGAGCGGCGCACCAGCCTGCCTGGCGAGGCAGCTCGTGTCGGCCGACGTTTCCTTCGGCAAATGTTCGTTTCCCCCGTTTGTCGTTTCGGGGTGGCCTATCATGGCCCAGCCCCTTGCCAAGACCGGGGCGATGAGACGGGCCGCAATCGTGCCGCGCTCCATAGCCCACTGCGCGAAGGCATCGCGATCCATCTCGCCAAGCGGCTTTTCGCCTTCGTAGACCACGGACTGCGTTAGATGGCTCGCTTCGGCGGCCGTTTCGGCAGCGTCCGCGCCCGGAATCCCCACGCACACGCCGGGAACGAACGCATTCCCGCCTGGAAAAAGTGCCTGCTTGAGGCGCTGCGGCAGGCGCATAGACCGGCGCAGGGTTTTACCGTCGGCAGGCTCGCCCGCGAGACTGGCAGTATCCAAGCCAATGCGCAGCAGGTGCTCGCGCAGCGTTTCGGTAAGCACAAGAAGCCGCCGCGCTTGCTTCGTGCGCCGGTCCGTCCCGATCTCCAGGGCCGCCTCGGCTGCCTCAACGCTCGCCGCCGACTGCGCAATACTACAGACACTGAACAGCGAACCGATCGCCGAGATGACCTCCGTCACCGGCCGGGCTCGCACGATCGGGCCAAGCGCAACCGGGCGCGGCGGCGTGACGATGGCTTCCATAACGCGACCGCCATCGCAGACGAGATCGATGGAGACGCGGCCATCAACGCTCATGCAGCGGTCTCCTCCTTGTCGCCCAAACCGAACAGCCAGCGGCGGGTCAATTTCGCCGGCTGGGAGCTCGCGGGTGTTCCGGCTGTCTCAACCTCGTCCAACGCGCTTGCCTCTTCCTCAGGTAGCCGGCCTTCCCAGACACGGATCATCTCGCCGTCTTCGTCTTCTTCCGCCTCACGGTTGAACAGTTCCGCAAGCACCTGCCGCGCGGCCTCTTGCGCACTCTCCTGGTCGGCGAATTCGAACATCGGCGAGAACAGCGAGCACATGCGGTAGCAGCCGAGCTCCTCTTCATAGGCCCGGAAGAACTCGAACCGGCCCGCCGGGAATGATGCATGCTCCTTCGTGCCCGTAGGCACGCGCGGGCGCGCTTGCCCGTCGCCAAATGGTAGAAGCACGAGGTTCATGAACCAGGGCGTGACAAGAACCGCGAGCCATTTGCCCTGCCACTGCCGCACGCCCACCGCGCTGACGCAAAGCGCCGGATTGAGGATCGGAATTCCTGCCATGGCCGTCCGTTCGATCCGCTGAAACACGAACTCTAGATGGGCAGCGACGGCTTGCGAATGATCCATGTCAATCGCTCACGACCATGAAGCCCTGCTTGGAGCCGTCACAGGTGGGGCAGCTCCAGTTGGCCGGCAGTTCGGCGAAGGGCGTGCCGGGCGGGATCTGCCAGTAGTCGTCGCCCTCAGCCGGGTCGTAGACATGCCAGCAAATCCTGCATTCGAGCCGCGACATCGGGCCGATCTTGGCATTGTCGCCGCCATATGAACCGGCAAAGAAGGAGTCGTTCACCGGTAGACCTCCAGGATTTCGAGGAGCCGCTGGCGGCTGTCCGCAATATCCTCGGGCGCAGCGCGGACCACCCCCGGCAAGGCCGTGACCTCGATCGTGTTGAGGATGAGATCGTCGGTCGAATTGAAGAAGCGCACCCACCAGACGCCGCGCGTCCCCGTCGTGGTCACGCGGCAATTGCCGTAGCCACGCGACAGCACGACCACCGGCCCGTGGCCAAGCAGGCCGTCGAGGAAGGTCAAGTCCTCTTCAGTGTGCGGCAGCAGCGACAGGTTTATGGCGTGCGGCCCGACGTCGGGCCCGACGAGCGGGATGCGGCCATTGAGCTCCGAAATCAGCGGCGGCGCGTTGAAGACGCCCGTCGGATAGGTCGCCGGCGCAGCGAGCGTATTGCGGCAGCCGGCGAAGGCCCTCTCCAGCACGGCCGAGGGAAAGGCGCCGACCTCGACGAAATCGCGCACGAGCCTGCCATCCGTTCCGGTCTGGCGCACGCGCCAGATACCGGCGAGCACCGACTCCTGAGCCTTCAGGTCGTCGCCGCAGATGATCAAGACCTCGCCCTCGCCCAGCGCCTGGTCGATCAGCGCAAGATTGGCGTCGTCGAGGCCGGAAAGATCATGCACCGCGTTTTCGCAATCCGGCGAGGACCGGCCGAGGCTTTCAGCCAGCGCGGAGAGCACCGCCAAAGCAGCTTCGAGCCCGGCGACATTTTCCTTCTCCGGCAACATGGGTGACGCAGAGGTCGCCATGCCCTTCGGCATTTCCATATACTGCAAGTCGCTGCCGTCCCCTTCGCTCGGCTGTGAACCCGGCCCGATGCCGCCGAATAGCGATGCTGCCATGATGCGCCCTCCCGGCCGCTTTCGCTCACTGGAAATGATCGTGGTCGTGACGGTCGTGGGTCGCGCAGGCTTCGGGAAGCTCGAAACGCGGCGGCGCGCTCGGCCCGCGCCTCAGTTTGCCGTCGATCTCAGTGAGGTAGTCTTCCCAGTCGAGCACGCGCTTTATGGCGCCGAGATATTCGCCGTTCCTCAGGAAGACAAGCGCCGGGAAGGCGTCGAAGCGATAGCGGCTTTGCAGCTCGCGTTCGCTCTCGCGCGATACCACGGCGGGCTTGAACACGCCCTGGAAGGCCTGCACCAGCTCCGGGAGGATCACCGCCACATCGTTGCTCTCGGCGAGCCGCAACCAGTCACCGGGAAAAAACAGCGCGGTGAGGTCGTGGGCCTCGGCGAATGCGTCGATGTTCGCCTCGTCAACCACCGGGATGCGGTGGCGCTCCATCATCATGGTGAGAACGGGTGAAAACATGGACTCAGGCGTCCTCCGTGCCTTGCGGTGAAAGGGCTTGCCCCGGCCGCAAATGCTCCGGCAGTTGCGGCTCGCGGCCGACCAGGTCGGCGAAGAGGTGGTCGAGGTCGGTGTCGCCGGCGAGCGCACGCTCCGTCGCTTCGATCGCGTCGGCGATCAGGCGCGCCGTCTCGGCAGTGACAGTCTCGCGCGCGGTGTCGAGGAAGGCGAGTATCCACGTACCCGCTGGCTGGTCGCCCACCAGGGTCATATCGAGGCGCCGCGTGCCGCTGCGACCGGTGCACAGGGCAATGCCGCCGCTGCATTCAACCACCTGGAAGGGAACGCCGACACACATCAGCCCTGCCTTCCAGACGATTGCAAAAGCGCGTCGACCTCGCACTCGAAATTCGCCGGACCAGCGAAGGCACCATTCTCGAGAAGCCGCGCGCCGTGACGACAGGCCTCTTCCGGTCGGGGTCGACCGCTCTCGTAGATGCCGATGCGCATTTCGCGCGAGGCGAGCGTCTCTTCTTCGGCCAGCGGTTCGGTGCGCTTGGCGATCGTCGCGCCGAGCCAGGCGAGCCACTCGATGGCGATCTCGATTGCAGGCTCGATCTGAGCCTTCACCGCGGGCCGGAGACTGCCGCCGTAGTCGTCCAGCTCGACCGGTTGCACGCCGACGAGAAGGAGATGGGCGGGATAGTCACCCATCATCTCGGCCATGGCGAGAACTTCCTGAAAGCCAGTCTGGTGGAGCGAAATCTTCTTCACACCGAGGAAGGCCGGCACCTCGCTGCCTTCGACGAGCTTCAGCGTGCCGGGCGCCAAGCCGTAGTCGACCGCGTCGAACACCACGAGGATGTCGGCCTCGCGGATATGTTGGAGGAGGTAGATGCCCTGCGTGCCGCCATCCATGGCCCGGACGTTGTCCGCCGTTTCGCAGAGCCGGTGGAACTCCTCCACCACGCGGATGCCGAAGCCCTCGTCGGCCCATAGCAGATTTCCGATGCCGAGCACGAGCACCCGTGGCGCGTCGTTCATTGGGAAGCCTCCTTTCGACCTTTTTCTTCCAGCAGCAAGAGGCGGGCCAATTGGCCGGGGGCCGGCAAATGGTTGCGAAATAGGTTGATCTCTGGATAGCGAACGACGCGTATGGAAAGCGCGATGA
This sequence comes from Mesorhizobium sp. M0808, assembly GCF_040320025.1. Classification (NCBI taxonomy): domain Bacteria; kingdom Pseudomonadati; phylum Pseudomonadota; class Alphaproteobacteria; order Hyphomicrobiales; family Phyllobacteriaceae; genus Mesorhizobium; species Mesorhizobium sp. M0808. Next base: position 355 of record NZ_JAMYOX010000069.1, on the reverse strand, counting down.
CGATTTTACCGCACAAACGGAAAGTATCCTTCCATTGACAGATACGGCAACGGCCGGACTGAGAACCGAATTCCAGGCCGATGGAAAGTTTGCGTTCACTCGCCCTCCCCACTCCGCCTCGCTCCGCACCTTTGCCCTGAAAGGGATAGAGGAAGGGCGCCGGGCGTTGCGGTTGGCACTTCCTCTCCCCGTCGAACGGAGGAGAGGTGTCGAGGCAAGCCGAGACGAAGTGTGGATCGACTTGAAGGCAACCCGTCTTGAAGAAAAGAGCCGGGGGGGGGGGCCCCCCCCCCCGCCCGGGGGGGGGGCGGCGGGGCAAGAGGGGGTACAGAAGGCGCGCCGGGCCGCGCAGCGG
>NZ_JAMYOX010000068.1:0-19714 GCF_040320025.1 Mesorhizobium sp. M0808 | reverse complement strand
AACCGAAATCTCCACCCCGCGGGTTCCTTCCCTGGAGGCTTCCGGACGCCGGCCTCGAGCCACGCCATCTCAGTAGACGGCCGGCATCCGAAACCCATCACAGATCGCGTCGATGCATGGGGGCGCCTGAACGTCCGCTTCTCACATTCCAAGCCGCCAAGCCGCAAGTCCGCTTCCGGCCCCGAACAAGACGTTCATCGAAGCGCCGCAGAACGTCCGCTATTTGCGCTACCTGCTCGTTCCGATCGATGAGACGAATGGCATCTCGGCCATTCTCGGGAGCTAGCTGATTAACCTCGGCGGTGATTCCGAACCGAAGGTCAGCGCCGCAAGATGAAACCGGTTTCGGAAAAGATCTAACAGGAAGTGCCGGGCCCTGGTCAGACCGGCCGCACCAGAACGTGTTTCTTCTTGCCGAGCGACAGTTTCGCGACGTTTTCCGGGCCAAGGTCCTGCAGCGTCACCATCCTGCGATCGTCGGAAACTGGCTGGTCGTTGAGGCGCACGGCGCCGCCCTGGATATGCCGCCGTGCCTCGCCGTTGGACCCAGCCAGCCCGGCGGTGACGAACAGCGACAATAGGCCGACGCCGGCTTCAAGGTCGGCCCTGCCCACCTCGACGGTTGGCAGTGTTTCGGCGAGCGCCCCTTCTTCGAACGTCTTACGCGCCGTTTCGCTGGCCTCCTCTGCCGCCTCGCGGCCATGCAGCATGGCGGTGATTTCGGTGGCGAGGATCTTCTTGGCTTCGTTGATCTCCGAGCCGCCGAGCCGTTCGAGGCGTGCGACCTCGGCGAGTGGCAGGGTCGTGTAGAGCTTCAGGAAACGGCCGACATCGGCATCCTCGGTGTTGCGCCAGTATTGCCAGAAGTCGTACGGGCTCAGCATCTCCGCATCGAGCCAGACCGCGCCCGAGGCCGACTTGCCCATCTTGGCGCCGGAGGAGGTGGTGAGCAGCGGCGTCGTCAGCGCATAAAGCTGCGCGCCTTCCATGCGATGGCCGAGATCGATGCCGTTGACGATGTTGCCCCACTGGTCGGAGCCGCCCATCTGCAGCCGGCAGCCGAGACGCTTGTAGAGCTCGACGAAGTCATAGGCCTGCAGGATCATGTAGTTGAATTCGAGGAACGACAGCGACTGCTCGCGGTCCAGCCGGAGCTTGACTGAATCGAAGGCCAGCATTCGGTTGACCGAAAAATGCCGGCCGACATCGCGCAGGAAATTGACGTAGTTGATGTCCATCAGCCAGTCGGCATTGTTGATCATGACGGCGTCGTTCGGGCCGCTGCCGAATTTGAGGTAGGGCGTGAAGTTGCGGCGGATGCCGGCGAGATTGTCCTCGATGTCCTGCGGCGTCAAAAGCTTGCGCGCCTCGTCCTTGAACGACGGATCGCCGATCATCGAGGTGCCGCCGCCCATCAGCGCGATTGGCCGGTGGCCGGTCTGCTGCAGCCAGTAAAGCATCATGATCTGGATCAGCGACCCGGCATGCAGGCTCCTGGCGGTGGCGTCGAAGCCGATATAGGCGCTCACCGTTTCCGTGGCGAAAAGCTGGTCGAGGCCGGCATCGTCCGAGGTCTGGTGGATGAAACCGCGCTCGCTCATCGTGCGCAGGAAATCGGATTTGAAGGCGGACATTTTCTTTCCCGAAAAGCTTCCGGCCGAACGCGGTTCGGCTATGCATGAAGGCGGGCGTTTAGCACTCAAGCGCGATCAGCAAAAGTGGAATCCGGTTTTGCGACACCCTCTTGCCTTCTCCCCTTGTGGGAGAAGGTGGATTGGCGCGCAGCGCCAAGACGGTTGAGGGGTGTTGGACGGAGTGCCGTCGTTGCCAAGCTGGAACACCCCTCATCCGACCGCGCTTCGCGCGGCCACCTTCTCCCACAAGGGGAGAAGGGAGAACCCCAAGCGTGCGGCCTGCTTGCGTCATCGTTTCGGCTGGCGTAATGAGTCGCCGCCAACGGGTCTCATCCGCTGGACCGCACGGCATCGATCGAATGCCATATCCTATGACAGAGTCGAGATGCCGGAGATATCCATCGTCATTCCTTGCCGGAACGAGGCGGCGAACCTGCCGCTTCTGCTCGACGAGATCGGCGCCGCGATGGCCGGGCGCGACTTCGAGGTCATCGTCGTCGACGATGGCTCGACCGACGACACGCCTTCGGTGCTTGCCGCACAAGCAGCGCTTCGCCGGTTTCCGCTGCGCCATCTCAGGCATCAGAAATCCGCTGGCCAGTCGCTCTCGGTGCGTTCGGGCGCCTGGGCGGCGCGCGGCGATATCGTCGCCACCATCGACGGCGACGGCCAGAACGACCCCGGTTATATCCCAGTGTTGATAGACGCGCTGCGGCAGGCTGGTCCCGATGTCGGGGCCGCGCAGGGACAGCGTCTGAAGCGCCGCGACAGCAAGATCAAGCAGCTGGCGTCGCGTTTCGCCAACGGGCTGAGAAAGGCCATCCTGCACGACGAGACGCGGGATACCGGCTGCGGCCTCAAGGCGATCCATACCGACATTTTGAGGAAATTGCCGTTCTTCGACGGCACCCACCGCTTTGTTCCGGCGCTGGTCATCCAGGAGGGCTACCGCGTCGTCCATTGCGACGTCGTCGATCGCTCCCGCCGTCACGGCAAATCGAATTACGGCATCTTCGATCGCGGCCTGCAGGGCGTGCTTGATCTTGCCGGCGTCTGGTGGCTGCGCCGCAGGCGCCGCAGAATGCCCAAAGTAGAGGAAATCAGGCATGGGTAACGTGCTTCAGGAATTGGCGACCTGGCTTCACGATGTTTTCGTCAAGCAATTCGATGCCTGGGTTCTGCTCGGCTTCGTCGCCCAGTTCTTCTTCACCATGCGCTTTCTGGTGCAGTGGGTGGCGTCGGAAAAGGCCAAGCGCAGCGTCGTGCCGATCGCCTTCTGGTTCTTTTCGCTGTTCGGCGGCGGCCTGCTGCTGATCTACGCCATCCAGCGTCAGGATCCGGTGTTCATCGCCGGCCAGGCCATGGGCCTGTTGATCTATATCCGCAATCTCTGGCTGATCGCCAACGAGCGCAAGGCGGCGATGACGAAGGTCGATTGAGCCCTCGACCGGCCTGAAACCGGTCGAGCAAGCAATCCAGATTACTGGCCGTCCAGCCCGCCGTAGGACCTTACCAGCCGGACCATATCGGCCGAATCGGCAGTCTCGCTCTCGAGCCCCTCGGCGACACCGACGCGGTCGGCGGCCGGGCGGTTCTGGCTGACTTTCCATTTGCCGCTGATTTCGGTGATTTCGATCTCTAGGCCGACGATGCCTTTGATCTGCGACTGGATGAAGGGTGCCGGCGCGTCGGTCACCGCCCACGGCGCCGAGCGGCTGCCCTCCTGCGACATCGTCAGATCGGAAATCTGCTCGGCCAGCCAATCCTGGTCTTCGATCACCGTGACGATGCCGCGCACCTGGACGATGGCGTAGTTCCAGGTCGGTACCACCTTGCCGGTTTCACGCTTGGTCTCGTACCAGGACGGCGTCACATAGGCATCGGCGCCCTGGAAGACGACCAGCACCCGCGCCAGGGGATTGTCGGCCAAAAGCCGCCATTGCGGATTGGCCTTGGCCAAATGGGCGCGGAGCCTGCCGTTCGGTGGCACATCCGCGTCTAGAAGAAAGGGAATCGCGTTGGCGACCGGCCCCTCGACGCCGTTCGACACCAGCAGGCCAAGCGGATGCGCCCGGATCAGCCCGTGCAGGACGTCCTGCCGTGTTTCCTGGAAGTGAGGCGGTTGGTACATCGCCGATTATCTCAGCCGCTTCGGCCGTGGGTCGGACAATTCCCCGGCCAGCCGGCGATCGAGGTAGTCGGCGCATTCCTCGATCAGAAGCTCCGCATGGTTGGCAAAGAAATGGTTGGCGCCGGGCAAGGTCTTCTGGGTGATGGTAATGCCCTTTTGCGTGTGCAGCTTGTCGACCAGCCCCTGCACGTCCTTGGGCGGCGCGACCTTGTCGGCGTCGCCGTGGATGATCAGGCCGGACGACGGGCATGGCGCCAGGAACGAGAAATCATAGGTATTGGGCTGCGGCGCGACCGAGATGAAGCCCTCGATCTCCGGCCGGCGCATCAGAAGCTGCATGCCGATCCACGAGCCGAACGAATAGCCGGCAACCCAGCAGCTCTTGGAATCCGGATGCAGCGACTGCACCCAGTCGAGCGCCGCGGCGGCGTCGGACAATTCGCCGGTGCCGTGGTCGAACTCGCCCTGGCTGCGGCCGATGCCGCGGAAATTGAAGCGCAGCGTGGTGAAATTGCGCTTCTGGAACATGTAGAAGAGGTCGTAGACGATCTTGTTGTTCATCGTCCCGCCGAACTGGGGGTGCGGGTGCAGGACGATGGCAATCGGCGCGCTCTTTTCCTTCGAGGGCTGATAGCGACCCTCCAGACGGCCGGCCGGACCGGTGAAAATGACCTCAGGCATGAAATACTCCACTTGGTATAAATTTGCGCGGCGCCCGGAACAACTCTTCCTCTGGCCCCAGTCTTCCTCTGGCCCCAGTCTTCCCTAGGCCCCAGTCTTCCCTAGGCCTTGACGCAGGGCGGGCGTCTTTCTAGAAGCTAGTTTAGAATTGTTCAAAACTGGGGGGCCAAAGACTGTGGCTCGGCCACCCACGCCGCAAGCCGCGTAAATAGGACGTCTTGCCTTGCAATTTCAAGGAAATAACGCGCTATCTTCGCGGAACGGCTTTTGAAGGGACCAGTTGGACGGAAATGGCCGGAGCACGCGCCTATCTCGACTACAATGCCAGCGCGCCGCTGCTTGCCTCGGCGCGCGCGGCGGTGGTCGCTGCGCTCGACGTCGCCGCCAACCCGTCCTCGGTCCATTCCGAGGGCCGCGCTGCACGGCGGCTGATCGAGGATGCCAGGCGCGACGTGGCGCGACTGGTCAGCGCCAAAGCCGAGCATGTCGTATTCACCTCCGGCGCGACGGAAGCGGCCTCGACGCTGCTGACGCCGGACTGGCAGATGGGGCGCGGTGCTGTCCGTATGAGCCGGCTCTATGTGTCCGAGGCCGATCATCCTTGCCTGCTGAACGGCGGGCGCTTCCCAGCGGCGCAGGTGACACGGATCGGCGTCGACGCCGACGGCGTCGTCAGGCTCGACGTTTTGGCCGAGGCTCTCGTCCAGCATGACAAGGTCGAAGGCTTGCCGCTGGTGGCCATCCACGCTGCCAACAATGAAACCGGCGTGATCCAGCCGGTCGGCCGCATTGCCGAAATCGTCAAGGCGGCGGGTGGCATCCTGGTTGTCGATGCCGTGCAGGCGGCCGGCCGCATTCCGCTCGATATGTCAGCGGGTTACGCAGACTATCTGATTCTCTCGTCGCACAAGATCGGCGGCTCAAAGGGCGTCGGCGCCATTGTCGCGGCGTCGGACCTGATGATGCCAAAGCCGCTGGTCAGCGGCGGTGGCCAGGAAAAAGGCCATCGCGGCGGCACCGAAAACCTGGCGGCGATTGCCGGGTTTGGCGCGGCGGCGCGCGAGGCGTCTGCCGGCTTGCAAACGATCGAAACGGTGCGGCAGCGTCGCGACGAAATCGAGGCGATCGTGAAAACGCTTGTTCCGGATGCCGAAATCTTCGGGATCGGCGCGCCAAGGCTTGCCAATACGACATTCTTCGCTATTGCCGGCATCAAGGCCGAGACGGCGCAGATTGCCTTCGACCTGGCCGGTGTGGCGCTGTCGGCGGGATCGGCCTGTTCGTCGGGCAAGGTCGGCCCGAGCCATGTGCTGAAAGCCATGGGTTATGGTGACGGCCTCGGCGCGTTGCGCGTGTCCGTCGGCCACGCGACCAGCGCTGAAGATATCGAGCTGTTCCGTTCGGCGCTGGCGACGATCGTCGCGCGCCAAGCCGGTAAGGAAAAGGCAAGCAGGGAACGAGCCGCCTGAGCGCGGCAGACGAAATGTAGGGCCTTGCGGCCTGGTAGAGCCGTGCGTTCGCATTTGGCCGGGTGAATTTCCGGCATGAACGCACTATATGAAACTTACGCCGCCTCCGGTGCCTGATGGGTGCTCGTTTGCGGTGCCATAGTTTGAAAACTGCCGGGCCTTGACCCCGGCGTGGATGGAGAACGCTGATGCCTGCTGTGCAGGAGACGATCGATCGAGTTCGAAAGATCGATGTCGACCAGTATAAATACGGATTCCAGACCGAAATCGCGATGGACAAGGCCCCCAAGGGCCTGAGCGAAGACATTATCCGCTTCATTTCGGCGAAGAAGGACGAGCCGTCCTGGATGCTGGAATGGCGCCTGGAAGCCTATCGCCGCTGGCTGACGCTGGACGAGCCGAAATGGGCGCGCGTCCACTATCCCAAAATCGATTTCCAGGACCTCCACTATTACGCCGCGCCCAAGAGCACGCCGGGGCCGACTTCGCTCAGCGAGGTCGATCCCGAACTGCTGAAGGTCTATGAGAAGCTCGGCATTCCGCTCAGGGAACAGGAAATCCTCGCCGGCGTGCAGAAGACCGATGCGTCGGAGCTCGAGGAAGCCAGCGACAACGTCTACAAGTCGGGCCGCGTCGCCGTCGATGCGGTGTTCGATTCCGTCTCCGTCGTCACCACTTTCAAGAAGGAACTGGCGCAGGCCGGCGTCATCTTCTGCTCGATCTCGGAAGCCATCCGCGAGCATCCGGAGCTGGTGAAGAAGTATCTCGGCTCGGTCGTGCCGACCTCCGACAATTTCTACGCGACGCTGAATTCGGCGGTGTTCACCGACGGTTCGTTCGTCTTCGTGCCCAAGGGCGTGCGCTGCCCGATGGAATTGTCGACCTATTTCCGCATGAACGAGAAGAACACCGGCCAGTTCGAGCGCACGCTGATCATCGCCGAGGAGGGGGCTTACGTCTCCTATCTCGAAGGCTGCACGGCGCCGCAACGCGACGAGAATCAGCTTCATGCCGCGGTGGTCGAGCTGATCGCGCTCGATGATGCCGAGATCAAATATTCGACGGTGCAGAACTGGTATCCCGGCGACGCCGAGGGCAAGGGCGGTATCTATAATTTCGTCACCAAGCGCGGCGACTGCCGCGGCCATCGCTCGAAGATTTCGTGGACGCAGGTCGAGACCGGCTCGGCGATCACCTGGAAATATCCGAGCTGTATCCTGCGCGGCGACGATTCCAGCGGCGAGTTCTATTCGATCGCCGTCTCGAACGGCTATCAGCAGGTCGACAGCGGCACCAAGATGATCCACCTCGGCAAGAACACGTCGAGCCGCATCATCTCCAAGGGCATCGCTGCCGGCTTCTCGCAGAACACCTATCGCGGCCAGGTCTCGGCGCACCGCAAGGCGACCAACGCCCGCAACTTCACCAATTGCGATTCCCTGCTGATCGGTGACCAGTGCGGCGCGCACACCGTGCCCTACATGGAAGCCAAGAACTCGACCGCTCAGTTCGAGCATGAGGCGACCACCTCGAAGATTTCCGAGGACCAGAAGTTCTACGTCATGCAGCGCGGCATCCCGGAAGAAGAGGCGATCGCGCTGATCGTCAACGGCTTCGTCAAGGACGTCATCCAGCAGCTGCCGATGGAATTCGCCGTCGAGGCGCAGAAGCTGATCGGCATCAGCCTCGAGGGGAGCGTGGGGTGAGTGACGATGAGGCAGAGAACGGTCCGCCGTTGGTCGCACGCGTTCACCAGTTTGACAGGCATTCTGGTGAGCTACCCGACAACTATCGGGCCGACCTCGATGAGCAGATTTGCGGAGAATTGGCAACGTCGCTCGGGAACTACCTTCGAAGCTTTGCTGCCGAAAGCAAAGTTGTCGTCAGTATCGAAGTCGAAGCCAACCGAATTAGCGCTGGGCGCGAAGACGGCACGGAGTTGATGATCACAGTCTACGGCCCTGAGATTTTTGAAATCACCAGGTGGCCGAATCCCGCCGACGCCGTCGAGGACGGAAGTATGCGATTTGACTTGGCACCTGAACTTGAAAGCGACGTCGCCGTTGCCCTAGCTCGGCGATATGTAGTTAACGGAACGATAGAGCAAGAGAATGCTTGAAATCAGAAACCTGCATGCCCGCATCGTCGATGACGGCACCGAGATCATCCGCGGCCTGAACCTGACGGTCAGGGCTGGCGAGGTCGCCGCCATCATGGGCCCGAACGGCTCGGGGAAATCGACGCTGTCCTATATCCTCGCCGGCCGCGAGGACTATGAGGTCACCGATGGCGACATCCTCTACAACGGCCAGTCGATCCTCGAAATGGATCCGGCCGAGCGCGCCACCGCCGGCATCTTTCTCGCCTTCCAGTATCCGATGGAGATACCGGGCGTGGCGACGATGGAATTTTTGAAGGTGGCGATGAACGAGCAGCGCAAGGCGCGCGGCCAGGAGCCGCTGAAAATCCCGGAATTCCTCAAGCGCGTGAAGGAAGCGGCCGCCTCGCTCAACATGGACATGGCGATGCTGAAGCGGCCGCTCAATGTCGGCTTTTCCGGCGGCGAGAAGAAGCGTGCCGAGATCCTGCAGATGAAGCTGCTGGAACCAAAGCTCTGCGTGCTCGACGAGACCGATTCCGGTCTCGATATCGACGCGCTGAAGATCGTCGCGGACGGCGTCAACACGCTGCGCTCGCCGGACCGCGCCATCGTCGTCATCACCCACTACCAGCGCCTGCTCCAATACATCGTGCCGGATACGGTGCACGTGCTCTACAGGGGTCAGGTGATCAAGTCGGGCGACAAGTCGCTGGCGCTCGACCTCGAGGCCAATGGCTATGCCGGCGTGATCGGGCAAGCCGCGTGAGATGCCGGAAGGCAGGACGAAACTGATGAATATGCACACGACAACACCCCAGCGGACATTAGCCGAAACGGCGCTGATCGACGCCTTTGGCGAGCGGCTGTCGCTGCTGCCCGGTGACGGCGCGGTGATGCTGAAGCGCGACGACGCCATCGAGGCGATCAAGGGCGGCCTGCCGACGCGGCGCATCGAATCCTGGCACTATACGGACCTGCGCCGGCTGCTGACCTCGGTGCCGGACTTCGATCCGGCAGCGGTTGCGAAAGCCATTGCGCCGATCGTCGAAGGCTCCTCGGTTTTGCCGGTGCTGAACGGCGTTTCGAGCGCGAAATGGGCTGCTGTCGAGGGCGTCACGGTACAGCGCCTGTCGGAGAAGCTGACCGACGGCAGCATCGCCCCGGGGCTGGATTCCTATGGCAGCGACGACGCCATCGGCGCGCTCAACACCGCCTTTGTCGCCGACGGCTATTTCGTCGACATCGCCGACGGGGCCCAAATGGACAAGCCGCTCGAATTGCAGAATTTGCAGGCCGGTGGACAGACGCATGTACGCCTGGCCGTCCGCGTCGGTGCCGGTGCCAACGCTGTCATCGTCGAACGCCAGGCAGGCGAGGAGGCGGCGCTGGTCAGTTCGGTCAGCCAGCTTGTGCTTGGCGAGGGCGCCGAGGTGACATGGCTCATCGTGCAGGAGCAGCCGGATACGGCGACGCACCTTGCCCAGTTCAAGGCGCATCTCGGCAAGAGTTCGAAGCTGACGCTGTTCGTCATGAATGCCGGCGGCAAGCTGGTGCGCCAGGAGGTCGTTGTGAAGACGACCGGCGAGGGCGCCGAATTCACCCTGCGCGGCATCAATCTGCTCGCCGGCGACACCCATACCGACGTCACCATGGTGCTCGACCACGCCGTGCCGCATACGGCCTCGACTGAAGTCATCCGCAATGTGGTGACCGGCAAGGCGCGCGGCGTCTTCCAGGGCCGCATCAACGTCCATCAATATGCGCAGAAGACCAACGCCAAGATGGCCTGCAACACGCTGCTTCTGTCGGACGACGGCGAGTTCTCGACCAAGCCGGAACTCGAAATCTTCGCCGACGACGTCGTCTGCGGCCATGGGGCGACCGTCACCGAGATCGACCACAGCCATCTGTTTTACCTGATGGCGCGCGGCGTCGACGAGAAGACCGCGCGCGGCTTGCTGGTCAAGGCCTTCGTCGCCGAGGTAATCGAGGAACTGGACGACGAGGCAATCGTCGAGGCGCTCGAAGCACGGCTCGACGATTGGTTTTTGACGCACGGGTAGAGGTGACTGAGGGGTTGGTGCCAACACCCCTCATCCGTCGCCTTCGGCGCCACCTTCTCCCACAAGGGGAGAAGGAGAGGCGCTCTTCCTTCTCCCCTTGTGGGAGAAGGTGGCCGAGCGAAGCTCGGTCGGATGAGGGGTGCTGGACGGAATGAGGCGGTGCCTCGAGAGAGTTGTGATGGACCAGAAAGTCGAAAACATCCCCTACGACGTCGAGGCGATCCGCCGCGACTTCCCGATCCTGTCGCGGCAAGTCTACGGCAAACCGCTGGTCTATCTCGACAATGGCGCCTCGGCGCAGAAGCCACAGGCCGTGCTCGACGCTATCCAGCACGCCTATTCCCAGGAATACGCCAACGTCCATCGCGGCCTGCATTTCCTGTCGAATGCCGCGACCGACGCCTATGAGAAGGCGCGCGAGACGGTGCGCCGTTTCCTCAATGCGCCGAGCACCGACAACATCGTCTTCACCTCGAACACCACGGCGGCGATCAACACGGTCGCCTATGGTTTCGGCATGCCGAACATCGGCGAAGGCGACGAGATCGTGCTCTCGATCATGGAGCATCATTCCAACATCGTGCCGTGGCATTTCATCCGCGAGCGGCAGGGCGCCAAGCTGGTCTGGGTACCGGTCGACGATCTCGGCGTCTTCCATATCGAGGAATTCGAGAAGCGGCTGACCGACCGGACAAAACTGGTCGCCATAACCCACATGTCGAATGCGCTGGGCACGGTGACGCCGATCAAGGAAATCGTGCGCATCGCGCATGCGCGCGGCATCCCGGTGCTGGTCGACGGCAGCCAGAGCGCCGTGCATATGCCGATCGACGTGCAGGACCTCGACTGCGATTTCTTCGTCTTCACCGGCCACAAGGTCTATGGCCCGTCGGGCATCGGCGTGCTCTACGGCAAGAAGGATATTCTGGAGCGCATGCGCCCGTTCATGGGCGGCGGCGAGATGATCGAGGAGGTGACGCAAGACATCGTCACCTACAACGATCCGCCGCACCGTTTCGAGGCCGGCACGCCGCCGATCGTCCAGGCGATCGGGCTTGGTGCGGCGCTGGAATATATGGAAAAGATCGGCCGCGAACGCATCGCCGCGCATGAGGCCGATCTGAAGGATTATGCGCATCAAGAACTGCGCGCCATCAACTCGCTGCGCATCTTCGGCGATGCGCCCGGCAAGGGCGCCATCATCTCGTTCGAGCTGCAGGGCATCCATGCCCATGACGTCTCGATGGTCATTGACCGGCAGGGAGTGGCGGTGCGCGCCGGCACCCATTGCGCCCAGCCGCTGTTGAAACGCTTCGGCGTAACATCCACATGCAGGGCGTCGTTCGGCATGTATAATACCAGGGCCGAAGTCGATGCTTTGGCCGATGCGCTGGAAAAAGCGCGCAAGTTCTTCGGGTGACGATCATGGATGATGCCAGCCACACCGCCGAAAGCACGGCACTGGAAACGGCCACCAATGCGGTGGTCTCCGGATCGGCCATTCCGGCCGAAGAATTGGCGCGGCTGACCGACGACATCGTCTCGGCGCTGAAAACGGTCTACGACCCGGAAATCCCGGCCGACATCTACGAGCTCGGCCTCGTCTACAAGATCGACATCGAGGACGACCGCTCGGTCAAGATCGACATGACGCTGACCGCGCCTGGCTGCCCGGTGGCCGGCGAAATGCCCGGTTGGGTGGAGAATGCCGTCGGCGCCGTCGAAGGCGTTTCCGGCGTCGAGGTCAACATGACCTTCGACCCACCCTGGTCGCCCGACCGAATGTCGGAAGAGGCGCAGGTGGCGGTTGGGTGGTACTAGCATCCGACCAGCCAGAGGCTGGCGCACTTGCGCCGGGTACAAAACTTCACCATTTTAGGTGAGGAATCATTCGGCAGGCCTTGAACCTGCGCGCAATGGAGAAGGAAAACATGGGACGCTTCGCCGTCATCACGATGACCGAAAAGGCCGCCGACCGGGTGCGCGAGATCGTTGCGACCCGTGAGAATGCGCATGGCATTCGCCTTGGCATCAAGAAGGGCGGTTGCGCGGGCATGGAATATACGGTCGACCTGGTGACCGAGCCCAACACCAAGGACGACCATATCGAGCGCGATGGCGCCCACGTCTATGTCGCGCCGGAGGCGGCCCTTTTCCTGTTCGGCACCGAGATGGATTTCGAGCAGACGGCGCTGCGCACCGGATTCACCTTCCGCAATCCGAACCAGAGCTCGGCCTGCGGCTGCGGCGAATCGGTCGAATTGAAGCCGGCTGATCTGAAGGCACTGGCCGAAGCACGCGCTTCGGCCTGAGAATTTTCTTTTCCTTAGTAGGATTTCGCGAGACCCCCTCATCCGGCCGCTTCGCGGCCACCTTCTCCCCGAGGGGAGAAGAGGTCGCGAACGGTTGAGCCAGTCTCTTCTCCCCAGCGGGGAGAAGGTGGCCCGAAGGGCCGGATGAGGGGGACTGCCGAAGCTAATCCACCCACATCCCCGTTCGCTTGTGCCAGTCTGCGATCGACTCCTCCGGGTAGACGTCGAACACCTTGTCACCCTTGCCGATGTCGGGCTCGACCCAGTTCGCCTTGTATTTCAGCATCAGATGCACCTTCTCCGGCGGTTTCGGCAGGTCTGTGTCGATCGCCGAGGCAAACGGATGCACCAGCTCCGGCCAGGTTGGGTCGTAGAGCCAGAGTGCCGTCCCGCATTTCGTGCAGAAGTTCCGCTCGCCCGTCGAGATCTCGCGTTGCGGGTGCTCGTCGTCCTCGATCTCGGCGCGGAAGACGCCGAGATGGCGCTTGCCCCGGATTTTCAGCGTCTCGTAATCGGCGCCGAGATTGATGGCAAAACCGCCGCCGCCCTGCTGCTTGCGGCAGATCGAGCAGTAGCACAGCATGAACGGCACCGGCGTGTGGCTTTCCACCTCGAAACGCACGGCATTGCACCGGCAGGACCCTTTGAGCAGAAGCGGCATGAGAAACTCCGACGAAAGTGATTTGAACTTGTCAGGATGGTGCCGGTTGCGTCGATGACAAGGGGAAATCCGGGTGACATGATCGCCGCATGGACAACGAGCGCATAGAAGAGCTTTTCGAAGGCCTCGGCCCGGTCAGCATCCGCAAGCTGTTCGGCGGCAAGGGCATCTATTTCGACGGCGTCATCGTCGCCATCGTCATCCGTGGCGAATTGATGCTGAAGGCCGACGCGGAAAGCGCCCCGGATTTCGAAGCGGCCGGCTGCCGGCAATGGACTTATACCGGCTCGCGCCACGGCAAGCTCGTGTCGATGCCCTATTGGAGCGTTCCCGACAGCGCATTCGACGATCCCGACGAGATGGCGATCTGGGCGCGCCGGGCCTACGAGGCAGGACGGCGCGCCGGAAAATAGGCTGCGTCATGCTTCGGCAATTCCGGGCCGCACTTCATGCCAGGTCCCGCGCTTCGGGCACGAGCGCCAGCGCCTCGGCAAAGCTGGCGCTGGTGAAGGCGGCGCGCTCGACGGCGAGCATCGCGGCGGCAACGCCTTCCCGCAGTGCCGCGCGTAGCGTCAGGCCGCGCAGCAGGGCAGCGATCGTTGCGCCTGCCAATGCGTCGCCGGCGCCGGCAGCATCGGTCCGCTTTTGTAGCGGCCGTGGCGAGATCGAGAACGCGCTCAATTCGTCGAAACCGAGCACTGGTTCGTCGCCGGCGGTGATCACGCCGCTTTTCAGCCCGGCGCGTCTCAGGCCGTCGACGATGCCTTGATCGATTTGGACGCCGGCGAGCACGCCGGCCTCGTGCCGGTTCATGAAGGCCATCGCCAGACGGTCGAGCACCGGCGTCAGCCGCGCCGCTTTGTTGGGCGAGACCGCAAGCGCAAACACCGGCTTGCCGGCGGCGAGTGCCGCCAGCCGCTCCAGCGCGGTCGACGGCAGGTTGGCGTCGCACAGCACCGCGTCGGCCGAACCGATCGCTTCCCGCACCTTGGCGCGGCGGATCTGCTTGGGAAGCGCCAGCTCGTAGAGCACCATGTCGGCAAGGCCGGCGATCAGCCCGCCGTCGCTATCGATCAGCATCGTATGGCTTGGCGTTGCTCGGTCGAGGAACACCGCCGACAGGTCGGCAATGCCGGCCTCGGTGACGGCGCGTAAAACCGTGTCGCCAAGGGCATCGCCGCCGCGCACCGAAAGCAGCGAGGCCGAGGCGCCGCGTCGCACCGCACAGCGCAAGGCGTTGAAGACGGCACCGCCGACATGCTCGCGCATCGTGCCGGGGTTGGAAGCGGCCGGCACGAAGGCGCCGGCAACCCGGCCGCGCCGCTCGATATAGGCGCCGCCCACGGCCAGGATCGTCGGGGATTTGATCATGCCGTCAAAATGCCCTTTAGCTGTTGCCCGGGGGAGACTAGGTCGCCGGGCGGAACCCTGCAATCGCGGGTCCGATTCGGTTGGTGACGGCAACGGCGCCGCATGCGAGGCGAGACACATCGGAAGCAATAATTGCGAAACAAAAATAGAACAAATAGGGATATGCGTTATTTTTCAAACCCTTGGTGCTCATTGACAAATGAGAACAAATGAGGTACATTCTTTTAAGGATTGCGGGATTGTCCGGCCTCCATTGACGACCACGGGGTGATGTATCATGGCTCAGAATTCTTTGCGGCTTGTAGAGGACAAAGCGGTGGACAAATCAAAGGCTCTGGATGCGGCGCTGTCGCAAATCGAGCGTGCCTTCGGCAAGGGCTCGATCATGCGGCTCGGCGCGAACGAGCAGGTCGTCGAGATCGAAACGGTGCCGACCGGCTCGCTTGGGCTGGACATCGCGCTTGGCGTCGGCGGCCTGCCGCGCGGCCGCATCGTCGAGATCTACGGGCCGGAAAGCTCGGGCAAGACGACGCTGGCGCTGCACACGGTGGCCGAAGCCCAGAAGAAGGGCGGCATCTGCGCCTTCGTCGATGCCGAGCACGCGCTCGACCCGGTCTATGCCCGCAAGCTCGGCGTCGATCTCGAAAACCTTTTGATCTCGCAGCCCGATACCGGCGAGCAGGCGCTGGAGATCTGCGACACGCTGGTGCGCTCCGGCGCCATCGACGTGCTGGTGGTCGATTCGGTGGCGGCGTTGACGCCGCGGGCCGAAATCGAAGGCGAGATGGGCGATTCGCTGCCCGGCCTGCAGGCCCGCCTGATGAGCCAGGCACTGCGCAAGCTCACCGCCTCGATCTCGCGCTCCAACACCATGGTCATCTTCATCAACCAGATCCGCATGAAGATCGGCGTCATGTTCGGTTCGCCCGAGACGACGACCGGCGGCAATGCGTTGAAATTCTATGCCTCGGTCCGCCTCGACATCCGCCGCATCGGCTCGGTCAAGGATCGCGACGAGGTCGTCGGCAACCAGACCCGCGTCAAGGTCGTCAAGAACAAGCTGGCGCCGCCCTTCAAGGTGGTCGAGTTCGACATCATGTATGGCGAGGGCGTCTCCAAGACCGGCGAGCTGGTCGATCTCGGCGTCAAGGCGGGCGTGGTCGAAAAGTCGGGCGCCTGGTTCTCCTACAATTCGCAGCGTCTTGGCCAGGGCCGCGAAAACGCAAAACTGTTCCTGCGCGACAATCCCGACACGGCGCGCGAGATCGAGCTGGCGCTACGGCAGAATGCCGGGCTGATCGCTGAGAAATTCCTTGAGAACGGCGGCTCCGAAAGCAGCGACGACGGTTTCGAGGACGACGCCGGGGTGATGTAGGGCAGGCGACGCCTCGCTGAGCCTCAGCCAGGTTTCGATTTGATGTTTTGATTTTGAGTTTGCGTAATCGATGCGTTTCGAACCGCCGGCCCAGGGCCGGCGGTTCGCGTTTGACGGCGAGGCAGACGCATTTCAAGGCGCTGGCGAAAGCCGGGATTTGAGCCCATTTGGTGTTTCTGGACAGGCTGCGGTGCGACCGCTAAAAGGCCATGTCTATTTTCCGCCGGCAGCCGGCGGTTCTCTCGAAAAGGCAGTATTCATGAGTGGCGTCAACGAGATCCGGTCGGCATTTCTCGACTATTTTCGCAAGGAAGGTCACGAGGTCGTCGCGTCAAGCCCGCTGGTGCCGCGCAACGACCCGACGCTGATGTTCACCAATGCCGGCATGGTGCAGTTCAAGAACGTTTTCACCGGTCTGGAGAAGCGGCCGTATTCGCGCGCCACGACTGCCCAGAAGAGTGTTCGCGCCGGCGGCAAGCACAACGACCTCGACAATGTCGGCTACACCGCGCGCCACCTGACCTTCTTCGAGATGCTCGGCAATTTCTCCTTCGGCGACTATTTCAAGGAGCGGGCCATAGAGCTTGCCTGGAACCTGATCACCAGGGAGTTCGGGCTGAAGAAGGACAAGCTGCTGGTCACCGTCTACCACACCGACGACGAGGCGGCCTCGTACTGGAAGAAGATCGCCGGCCTTTCGGACGATCGCATCATCCGCATCGCGACTTCGGACAATTTCTGGGCAATGGGCGACACTGGACCTTGCGGGCCGTGTTCGGAGATATTCATCGACCGTGGCGAGCATATCTGGGGCGGCCCTCCCGGCAGCCCCGAGGAGGATGGCGACCGTTTCCTTGAATTCTGGAACCTGGTGTTCATGCAGTACGAACAGGTGACGAAGGAGGAGCGCGTCGACCTGCCGCGTCCGTCGATCGACACAGGCATGGGCCTCGAGCGCATGGCATCCATCCTGCAAGGGGTTGAAAGCGTCTTCGAAACCGACCTGTTCCGCCACCTGATCGACGCTGCGTCGTCGGCGCTTGGCAAAGGTCCGGATGCGGACGCCGTCGCATCGTTGCGCGTCATCGCCGATCACCTGCGTTCGTCCTGCTTCCTGGTCGCCGACGGCGTGCTGCCGTCCAACGAAGGACGCGGCTACGTGCTTCGTCGCATCATGCGCCGCGCTATGCGCCACGCGCAGTTGCTCGGCGCCCGCGATCCGCTGATGTGGCGCCTGGTGCCGGCACTGGTCCGCGAGATGGGCCAAGCCTACCCGGAACTGGTGCGCGGCGAACAGATGATCACCGAAACGCTGAAGCTGGAAGAGACGCGCTTCCGCAAGACGCTGGTGCGCGGCTTGGGCTTGCTTTCGGAGGCGACGGAAAAGCTGGCCTCCGGCGACATGCTGGATGGCGAGACAGCGTTCAAGCTCTACGACACCTATGGCTTTCCGCTCGATCTGACGCAGGACGCGCTGCGCCAGCGCAACATCTCGGTCAACCTTGCCGGCTTCACCGAGGCGATGGAGCGGCAGAAAGCGGAGGCGCGCAAAAGCTGGGCCGGCTCCGGCGACGTGGCGACCGAGACGGTATGGTTTCCGGTGCGCGAGAACGCCGGCGCCACCGAGTTCCTCGGCTATGAGACCGAGCAGGCGGAAGGCCTCATCCAAGCGCTGGTCAGGGGCGGCAAGACCGTCGACAGCGCCGGCAAAGGTGACGCCGTTGCCGTGGTTGTCAACCAGACGCCGTTCTATGGCGAGTCCGGTGGCCAGATGGGCGACACCGGCGTCATTTCGGGCGACGGGTTCTCGATCGAAATATCCGATACCCAGAAGAAGGCCGATGGGCTTTTCGTCCATCTCGGCAAGGTGGCTAACGGCACGGTCAAGACGGGCGCGACCGTCGAGCTGAAGGTGGACCACGCGCGTCGCTCCAGGCTGCGCGCGAACCATTCCGCCACGCATCTGATCCATGAGGCGCTGCGCGAGGTGCTGGGTACCCATGTGGCGCAGAAGGGCTCGCTGGTCGCGCCCGAGCGTCTGCGCTTCGACATTTCGCACAACAAGCCGATCTCGCCTGACGAGCTCGAAGAGGTCGAGCGCATGGCAAACGAGATCGTCGTTCAGAACGGCCCTGTAACCACACGCCTGATGTCTGTCGACGACGCCATTGCCGAAGGCGCCATGGCGCTGTTTGGCGAGAAATATGGCGATGAAGTGCGCGTCGTTTCGATGGGCACGGGCTTGCATGGCGCCAAGGCCAACCGGCCTTATTCGGTCGAGCTATGCGGCGGCACGCATGTCAGGGCGACCGGCGATATCGGCCTGGTGCGCATCGTGTCCGACAGCGCGGTCGCTGCCGGCGTGCGCCGCATCGAGGCGTTGACCGGCGAGGCGGCCAGAAAGCATCTCGACGAACAGGACAAGCGGTTGAAGGCGGCCGCCGCCGCGTTGAAGATTTCGCCGGCCGATGTGCCGGCCCGCGTCGAGGCGCTGCTGGACGAACGCAAGAAGCTCGAAAAGGAGCTGATCGAGGCGCGCAAGAAGCTGGCGCTGGGCGATCGCTCGCCAGCCGGTGTGCCTGCGGAAAACGAAACCATTGCCGGTGTCGGTTTTCTCGGCAAGGCGGTATCGGGCGTCTCGCCAAAGGATCTTAAGCCGTTGGCCGATGCCGGCAAGAAGTCGCTCGGCTCCGGCATCGTCGTCTTTGTCGGCGCCGGCGAGGACAACAAGGCGAGCGTCGTCGTCGCCGTCACCGATGATCTGACCGGCCGCTTCAACGCCATCGATCTGGTGCGCGTCGCGTCCGCGGCATTGGGCGGGCAGGGCGGCGGCGGGCGACCCGATATGGCTCAGGCCGGCGGCCCGGACGGCTCGAAGGCCGAAGACGCGATCGCTGCGGTGAAGGCGGCTCTCGAAGCGGCGTGAACCTGCACCGGGGGCGGCACGGCCGAAATGGCGCGCCGCCCAGCGGATATCTTTGAGGGCCGATATGCCGACGCTGACGATGTATCAGGTCGATGCCTTTGCCGAACGGGCCTTCCAGGGTAACCCTGCCGCCGTTCTCCTTTTAGAGGAATGGCTGTCGGAGCAGGTAATGCAGGCCATCGCCAACGAAAACAATCTTGCTGAAACCGCGTTTGTGCGGCCGAATGGCAAAGGTTGGGATTTGCGCTGGTTCACGCCGGTCCATGAAGTCGACTTCTGCGGCCACGCCACTCTTGCGGCCGCCCATGTGCTGGCTACGGAATACAATGGTCAGGGCGAAATGGCCTTCGCCACCCGGGTCGGCGAGCTGCGGGTTTCCCGGTGGGGAGGGGCCTATCAGCTTGATCTGCCGTGTTTTCCGCCGCAGCCCATCGAGGAAGAGCTGAACTCGGCGCTGCAAGCGATATTGCCTCAGCGGCCGGTTGCGAGCTTCCGCAATTTCGAGAACCTGTTTGTCGAGCTTGCCGACGAGACAACCGTGCGATCTTTCGTTCCCGATCTGCTCAGGATCGGACGTTTTCATCCTCTCGGCCTGGTTATTACCGCGCCTGGGCGAGCCCACGATTTCGTCTCCCGTTACTTTGTGCCCGGGGCGGGCATTCCCGAGGATCCGGTTACCGGCTCCATTCATGCGACGCTGGTACCTTACTGGGCTGAAAAACTCGGCAAGACGCATCTGTCGGCATTCCAATGCTCGCAGCGCGGCGGGCATTTGCTATGCGAACTGGCCGGAGATCGCGTGCTGATCACAGGCCGTGCGAAGACCTTCATGAAGGCGGAGATCTACCTTCCCGATTGAGCGGCTTGCGAGGCAGAGAAGGCAAGGATCTGGGAGAATTGTCGCCAGCCTCGGCGGGGGCCCCCCCCCCCCCAACCCCGCCCCCCAAGGGGGGGGGGGGGGCCCCCCCCGCCGGAAAATTTTTAAACAAA
>NZ_JAMYOX010000067.1:0-19835 GCF_040320025.1 Mesorhizobium sp. M0808 | reverse complement strand
CGCCAGGGTTGCCGATCGGCATGGTGGCGGCTTTATCGCCATGGCCTCCGGCGTGGCTTCCACCGGCAAGAGCTGCTCCGGAACTGAGCGCCGTCAAAACGGCGGCTACGATCATACGTTTCATGCTGCACTTTCTCTCATTGTTGAGGTTGCGGGGTTCGGTTCTCATCCCTGTTTGCCGTGACCACCGTGCGCTGCCGGGGCCATCGTTCTTGCGTCGCCTGACTTCGTCGGAGCGGGGACATCCCGCTTCCACTCATAGGCCACGGTTCCCGCCGGGTGCTGGTACCAGCCAGGATCGGTGTAGTCGTTCGAGGCGAGCCCCTCGCGAACCTTGACGACTGAGAACATGGAACCCATCTCGATGGGGCCAAATTGCCCCCAGCCATCCATCATCTTGATGGTGTTGTCGGGCAGCGGCATTTCCATTTCGCCCATATCGGCCATGCCGCGATTGCCCATCGGCATATAGTCGGGCTGAACCTTTCGGATCTTGTCGGTCACCTTTGTCTTGTCGACACCGATGAAGGTCGGCACATCGTGTCCCATGGCGTTCATCGTGTGGTGCGATTTGTGGCAGTGGATCGCCCAGTCGCCCTCATACTTGGCTTCAAACTCATAGGCGCGCATCGCTCCGACCGGAATGTCGATCGACACCTCCGGCCAGCGTGCCTCGGGGCGAACCCAGCCGCCATCGGTGCAGGTCACTTCGAAGTCATAGCCATGCATGTGGATCGGGTGATTGGTCATGGTCAGATTGCCGACCCTCACCCGCACCCTGTCGTTCTTTGACACTACCAGGGGACTGACTCCCGGAAAAATGCGGCTATTCCAACACCACAGGTTGAAGTCGGTCATCTCCATGACCTTAGGGACGTAGGATCCCGGTTCGATGTCGTAGGCATTCAGCAGGAAGACGAAATCCCGGTCGACCCGCATGTATTTCGGGTCCTTGGGATGGATCACGAAGAAGCCCATCATGCCCATGGCCATCTGGACCATCTCGTCGGCATGAGGATGGTACATGAAGGTGCCGCTCTTCACGAGGTCGAACTCGTAGACGAAGGTCTTGCCAGGCTGGATGTGCGGCTGGGTGAGGCCACCGACGCCGTCCATGCCGTTGGGCAGGATCATGCCGTGCCAGTGGATCGTCGTGTGCTCCGGCAGCTTGTTTGTTACGAAGATGCGGACGCGGTCGCCTTCAACCGCTTCTATGGTCGGGCCGGGGGACTGGCCGTTGTAACCCCAGAGATAGGCGGTCATGCCGGGCGACATTTCGCGCTCGACCGGCTCGGCCACGAGGTGGAACTCCTTCACGCCGTTGTTCAAGCGATGAGGGAGTGTCCAGCCGTTGAGCGTCACGACCGGTTGGTAGTCAGGTCCGCTCGTCGGGACAATCGGAGGCTGCATGTCTGGAGAGTCCATGAGCGGAGCGTCGGGCAGCCCCATTGCGGATGTTTTGGTCCATGCAGTGGCGCCTGCGAGCAGGGCTCCCGCGCCTAGCAACTGACGTCTTGAAAGCATTTTGTTCTCCTTGAGTTCAGTGGCCTTCGGCGCCCGGTTCGGCTGGGGCCGGTGCATCGCCGGCTCCAGATGAGCCTGTGCCGCCCCCGTGGATGGCGGTTCCGAGATTGACGTCGGCCAGCCAGAAATTGCGCTTGGCATTGAGGGAAAGCATGATCGAGCTGATTTTCGCGCGTGTGTCCGCCAGCAGCTCGAACGTGTTGGTGATCATGCCGTTGTAGGTGAGGACCGATTCCGCCTCGATTTTTGTGCGCAGCGGCACAACATTGTTCCGATAGTGCCGGGCAATGTCGTAGGTCGAACGGTAGGCATCATAGGCGGATCTAGCCTCTGACCGGATGTTGACGGCCTTTTCCGCGATCCGGTTTGCGGCTTGCATGTAGGCAAGCTCGGCCTTGCGAATGCGCGCCTTGCCGGTGTCGAAGATCGGAATGACGAACTCGAGTTCGAGAGTGGGTGAGACACTCGTCTCGGTTCCACCCTCCTCCGTATCCTCGCGTTCCACCTCCACGCCGGAAAGTAGTTCCAGGTCGCTGACATAGCGCGTTGCCTCGGTCAGACCGTAGGATTTCGCCAGAGCTTCCAGCTCAAGTTTCGCGATCTCGAGGTCGACGCGATTTTTTAGCGCCTCCGCCTCGATCGCGCGTTTGGCCTTGGCGCCTTTGGGCAGGGCTGGAAGCATGTTGGGGATTGAGTAATCGACATCCGGTCCCCATAGACCCATCAGCCGGGTGAGCTCTTCCTTGGCGGTCCGTGCCGTAAGCCGCGTCTCCGCCGCCTGACCGGTGATCTCGGCATAAAAAACGTGCTCGCGGGCTTGCCCGGTCTTTGTGAAGGCACCCGTCTCGCCGAGTTTTTGCGCGAGTTCAGAAGCAGCATCGGCGGCAGCCTGCGCCTTGTTCAAATAGGAAACGCTCTCACGGGCCGAGACAGCGTTGATCCAGGCCCGCCGCGTGTCCGCGGCCAGCCGTAGCGTTTCCTCGGCGGCGCGGAGCTGGGCCTGACGGAAACGGGCATCCGCGACCGCAACGCGCCGCTTGTGCGTCGCCATGGCAAGAATGTTGCTGACCACCGCTCCTTCGATCGTCCGCACAGGATCGACGCCGATCATGCCGACCGAGATCGTCGGATTGACGAGCATCGATTCCTGCCACATGTCGGCCGCCGACAGGCCGATCTCGGCGTAGGCGGCCTGCAGGCCTTTATTGTTGAGCAAGGCGACCTGCACCGCGGTGTCTGGACCGATTGTCTCCTTCTGGACCAGGCGCTTCACGTGCTCCGAGACCGTCCGCGCTTCATCGCTGGACTGAACCCACACCGTTTGCTTGCCGGTTACGGCTTCGGCACGCGCCGCGACTGTCGTGAAGCCGGCCATGGGGGCCGAGATGCCATCAAGGGTCCCGCTGGACACGCATCCGCTGGCAATCAGCGGGACAGTCAATACCGCAGCTATGGTCAGTAACCGGCGCGTCATGATCCGGCCCCCGGGTTCGCGGGAGAGAGTTCTTCATTAAGACGCCGCCAATTCTTCGGATCGACCGGCTCCCGACGGTTATAGTCGACGACGGCCGGGTGGTGACGCGCATCACGGACGCCCATTGCGGGATCGGCCGGATTGAAGACTGGAAGAATGTCTGGCGGCGTGGTTGCCGCGCATCCGGCAACTAACAGCGATGCGAGCATCGCGGAGCTTGCGATTTTCATTGTAGACCTGAATCTTGACGTGTGCATTTGGCCGCGCGGGAGCGAATTCCCAACGCTGCGCGCGAACGCCCTCAAAAGAGGCGTCAGTTCAGATGTATCTTGGGGGTCTAATCAGCGCTTTATATTCGCCGAGCGGCAAAGTGACGGCAATGACGGGCGCAAAGCAGCGGGAGATCACATGCTCCAACTCGGGACAATCGACTGGCACCGCATGTGCCGGCGCGCAATGCACTTCACAGCTCTTGTCGGCGGATTGCTTGTCGCCGTGCTGATGCTCCGACGTATCCGCCTCATTCACCGTGGCGCCGTGATGGCTCATGTCGTGTGCAGGTGTCTCGGCTTGCAGATCCGCGCTGGCGTGAAAACCCGTGGCATTGGCTGTGGCGAATAGACCAGGCTGAAGCGCCGACATGACCAGGAATACGACCGCCAGCAGAGCGCGGAGCGGTACGCTTCCTAGGATCGCGATTCGACCAACAGTCCTCATCGGCCCTTCCCACAATTGTTCGGCTGATTTGTCAAGGCCCCCTTCAACCAGTTTGCTGCAGTGCAACCAAAAGTGAGGATCGTTGCAAGAACGGTATGGCTCGAAGCCGCCATGCGCCACAATATTTTTCATACATATTTGTATGGCCTGTTTATGGCTCATGCCCAAATGAACGCAACCGCGCTGCGATGTCCGCGATTTCGGTTTTACGTCAGGCTCAGCACCGCTCCGGCAACAACCAAATAACGCGAGACCTTCGCGAGAGCAACGATTACGACAAAGCTCCATAGCGGCTCGCGCAAAACCCCAGCGACCACGCTCAGCGGATCGCCGATGATCGCATCCTGCTCAACAAGAGCGACCATCTTCCATAACGGCAATACCAGTTCGTTGCGCGGTTGAGCGTCGCAGGACGCAGGGGAAACCAGGGCCTATCCCGCAAGCGTTCAATCCCTCGACCAAGCCCCCAGTTTGCCGCAGAACCCAGGACGTTGCCCATGCTGGCGAGAAAAATCAGCATTGCCGGCGAGAGGGAGTCCCGCAAGGGCGGCCTCCGACTGCGACGGAAGGATCGTCGCCGCAGCGAAGGCAACAGCAAACGAATCGTCTTCGGCGGCAGCCCGGACTTTTCGGAGGCAGCTCCGATGTTCATTCGTGTCTCCTCGTATTTGATACGAGAGAGATACTCTTTCCAGCTGCTGGAAGGTCAAGAGCATCCGGAAAAACTGCGCGAGCCTGTCAGGACCATTAGGCAGGGATCAGGCGGCCCATGCCGAAGACTGCCCGGGCGACGTGCTGCCGCCAAATCGCCGCGTTAGGCGACGGACCTCACGGGTTCAAACGTGACATCGAGAACCGCGTCGAGCTGCTGATCCATGAAACGCTCCGGTATGCTCTTTACCAGGAAGTTGCGAAGAGGGACGACAAGCGGGTTCTGCCATTGCGCGACTTTGGCATAGAGGCGTGATTCAGCCGCGACCCTACGTGCCCTGTCGAGGCGGCGCTTGTCATATTCGCGGAGGGCCTCGTCGGCCGGAAGCCGTCCGAACAACGCTGTAAGAACTGCCGCGTCTTCCATGGCAAGTCCAGCTCCTTGCCCTAGATCGGGTGTCACGGCATGCGCGGCGTCGCCAAGCAAAACCGCATTTCCGCGCGTAAACGAGGGTATCGGATCGAGATCAAGTATATCCGTCCAGATCAGCGAGTCCGCCGGTGTCCGATCGAGGACCTCAGGGACGGGATCGTGAAAGCCGGAAAACATCGCCTTCACTCCGGCAAGATCGGCCTGAGCCAGCTTGGGGTCGTGTAGGCGCTCGGCCCCGCAGCACGCAAACCAGTAGACCCTTTCGCCGGGAATCGCGGCCAGCCCGATGCGTTTGCCGGCCCCCCAGCTCTCGGTAAGACGCGCAGGGTCCATTCCCTGGGGGAGACCGGGCGAGATGACGCGCCAGCAGGCGTAGCTGGCGAAATGCTCGCGCGACTCTGGAAAGAATGCCCTACGAACAGCGGAGTGAATGCCATCGCAAGCGAGCACCAGCTCGCTTTCCACTATCTCCCCATCCGCGAAGTGCAGGACGATTTTCTCGCCGACCTGGCGGGCATCCACGCATTCCATGTCGGTGCGAATAACAGAGCGCGGCAGCTCCGTAAGAAGCGCCCGATGGAGATCGCCGCGGTGCAGCACGGCCATACTGAGGTGACCATATCGCTGGCTGAAGCGCTGAAAATCCGTCGATTGAAGGACTTGTCCTTCGTCGTCGAGAAGATCGAGTCTGTGTATCGGCTGCGCCTCGGCAACAACCGCTTCGTAGAGCCCGAGCACACGAAGGGCACGAAGCGCATTAGCGCTAAGACTGAGGCCCGCACCCAGAGGCTTTAGTTCGCTCGCCTGCTCGTAAATCTCGGTCTCCCATCCGAGGAGTCGCAGTCCCTTGGCAACTGCAAGTCCGGCGATTCCTGCGCCAATGATGACTGCGCGCATGTTCACGGTCCTTCGCCTTCTTCACGCGGGAACACTTTGCGACATCAAATTGTTCCCGGCGAAAGGCAGGTGAAACACGCCACACGCTTTCTCCAATTTCGCTCGAAGTGAGTTCTGCCGGGCCGAGCCAGGCTCTAGATGTGCTCGAGATTGCCAGGGCATGGTCAAAGGGCGGGCGATCCATTGCCGGTCCGCTGCCACGGGCATTTTGGTGCGGGATCTCGGAGAGGTGGCTCATTGATCCGTAGCTGATGAACTCTCTCTATGCGATCGAGCTAGTCAGGATCTGGGCAAGGAACAGTTTGCTGCGCCGGTGACGCGGATGCGAGAAGAATTCCGAGGGCGTGTTCATCTCAACGATCTCGCCCTGGTCCATGAAGACGACGCGGTCGGCGACCTGGCGGGCAAATCCCATCTCGTGCGTGACACACAGCATGGTCATGCCATCCCCAGCCAGCGCGACCATCGTGTCGAGCACTTCTTTGACCATTTCCGGATCGAGTGCCGACGTCGGCTCGTCGAAGAGCATGATTTTCGGGCTCATACAGAGCGCACGCGCGATCGCAACCCGCTGCTGCTGACCGCCTGAAAGCTGGCCGGGATATTTGTGCGCCTGGTCCGGAATCTTCACCCGTTCCAGATAATGCATGGCGGTCTGCTCGGCTTGTGCGCGCCGCATCCTGCGCACCCAGATCGGCGCCAGCGTCAGGTTCTCCAGAATGGTCAGGTGCGGGAACAGGTTGAAATGCTGGAACACCATGCCGATGTCGCGGCGAATTAGGTCTATCTTCTTCAAACATTGGTGAGTTCGACGCCGTCGACGACGATCTGTCCCTGCTGGTGCTCCTCCAGCCGGTTGATGCAACGGATCATGGTCGACTTGCCCGAGCCCGAGGGCCCGCAGATCACCAGCTTTTCGCCGCGAAGGACTGTCAAGTCGATGTCCTTCAGCACATGGAAGTTCCCGTACCACTTGTTCATCCCGGTCATTTCGATTGCCGGCGGATCATTGGGATCGGTCATGGGCGGAACGCGCTTGGCGGCGGACGACAACATCACAACATTTCCTAGTGAGCGGCTGGGCCGCGCCGCTCCAGGAAGTCGGCGAAGCGGGCGAATGAGAATGAGAGTGCGAAGAAGATCGCCCCGATAAACAGGAACGTCTCGGCCGCTGGCGATGGCCAGTCCGGGTCGGCCAGCGCCGCTTTACCGGAGCTGATCAGGTCGAACAGGCCGACCACCAGGACAAGGCTGGTGTTCTTGATCATGACGATGATCGTGTTGGCCAGCGCCGGGATCGCCACCCGGATCGCCTGCGGCAGGATCACCAGATATTGAGTGCGCCAGAAGGGCAGGCCAACCGCAGCCGCGGCCTCGTACTGGCCATTCGGAATGGCCTGCAGGCCGCCGCGGATCACCTCGGCGAGATAAGCCGCGGCGAAGATGGTGAGGGCGACCAGCGCGCGCACGAACTTGTCAGGCAAGAGGGCCTCGGGCAGGAACAGCGGCATCATGATCGATGCCACGAACAGGATGGACAAGAGCGGTAGTCCGCGCACCGATTCTATCAGGACCACAGCGCCGATGCGTATGATGGGCATGGTCGAGCGCCTGGCCAGCGCCAGGAGGATGCCGACGGGGAAGGCGACGCCGATCGCAACGACGGTGAGGATGAGTGTCACCGGCAGGCCGCCCCAGGACGAGGTCGGAACCTCGGCTAGGCCGAAACCGCCGGCCATCAGCCAGAAGATCAACACGAGCGCCGCCATCCAGAGCGCTGCCAGCCGCGGCGCCCAGCTGGCGGGCCGCACCGACCAGGCAAGCAGCGCCAGGATAAGCACGCAGACGATGGCGGGGCGCCAGCGTTCGTCGAGCGGATAGATGCCGAACAGCAACTGCCCGGACTTGGCGTAGATGAAGCTCCAGCACGCTCCGGCGGCCACCCGGCACGCGCGTGGACTGGGGTCGAACAGCACGGCGTCGATTACCAGCCAGCGCAGCATCGGCGGTACCGTGGCGACGAGCAGAACGCCGAACAACAGCGTCAGGACGGCATTGAGTGGCGTGCCGAACAGGAGCATGGCTGACCGCCGCAAAGCGCCGAAGCGGATCTGTCCTGGCATTGGCTCGGCCGGAAGGGGAAGAGACAGGGCCTTCATGGTTCAGCGCTCCACGATGGCGATGCGACGGTTGTACCAATTGGCCGCGCTCGAGAGGCTCAGGTTGAGGGCGAGATAGACGCCGAGGATGATGAATACGCCCTCGATCGAATGGCTGGACTTGCTGATGATGGTGTTCATAACCGCAAGGAAGTCCGGATAGCCGACCGCGATCGCCAGCGTCGAATTCTTGACGACGTTGATGTATTGGCTGTTGAGCGGCGGGACGATCACCCGCAGCATCTGCGGAATGATGATCAGACGCAATATTTTGCCGCGTGGCAGGCCGAGCGAATGACCTGCATCCCACTGACCGCGGCCGACCGAAAGCACGCCCCCACGCACGATCTCGGCGACGAAGCCGGTGGTGTAGATGGTCAGCCCGATGAGGATGGTGCTGAGCTCGGGCGTCAGGTCCTTGCCGCCTTTGAAGTTCGACCCAGTGAAGGTCGGCCAGTCGACGGAGAACTTCGCATCGGCAAGCCAGAGCCCGGCAATGCCAACCGCGAGGATCGCCGGCGCGGTCAGCGGTGGCAGCCATCCTCTTCTCGCCGCCGCCCAGCCAGCGGCCGCCAGTGCCAGGGCGAGAGCAATGACGAGCATTCCCGCGGTGGCGACGTCCATGCTGACGGCCGGCACCACAAAGCCGCGCATGGAGGCGTAAACGCCTGGCAGCGGATTGAGCGCTTCGCCGACCGGCGGCAGCACCTTCCACCACAGCGAGTAGAGAAAGATCAGAAGCACGATCGGCGGTGAATTGCGTGCAACCTCCACCCATACGCGGCAGGTGCCCGCCGCCAGGGGATTGCTGCTCAGCCGGGTGATGCCGACGACGAGGCCGAGCGCGGATGAAAAGACGATGACGAGCGCGGAGATGAAGACCGTATTGGCGAGCCCGGTCGCGATCGCCCAGTAATAGGGGTCGCGCGACTTGTAAGTGAGGATTGCTTCGGAGATGACGATCCTTGACGGCATCGTCAGGAAATCGAAGCCGATCGGTATGCCGCGTGCCCTGAGATTGGCGAAAGTCGTGCTGACGAGCAGGGCAGCGAAGGCGGCAGCCACGGCCACCAGGGCACACTGGATGATGATCGATCTGGTCCTGGCGTCGCTCAGCATTTCGACCTCGACGGTTCGCGGCGTTGGCAGGGAAAGGGAACGGCGGGCGCGTCCCCTTCATGCAGCTCAATCCCAAGGGAAAGGATAGTTGAGGCCGCCGTCCTTCCACAACGCGTTCAGGCCGCGCTCGACCTTCAGCGGGCTGTCCTTGCCGAGATTGCGATCCCAGATCTCGGCGTAGTTGCCCATTTGTTTGATGACGTTGTAGGCCCACTTGTCGTCCAATCCGAGCGGCTTGCCGAAACCGGGCTCCTCACCCAGCACGCGTTTGACTTCCGGACTGCCCGAGGCAAGCTTTTCATCGACGTTTTGCGAGGTGATGCCGTTGGCCTCGGCCCAGAACAGCGCATTGAGTGTCCAACGCACGACGTCGAAAAGCTGATCGTCACCCCGGGCGACCGCGACTCCATTGGGTTCGGCGGCCCTGCCGACCCGGATGATGTCGTAGTCGTCCGGGTTCTTGGCCACCGAGGCACGCTGTCCTGCTGCCGCGGTGCCGTCGGTGACGTAGGAATCGCAGCGGCCGCCAAAGAAGGCGTCGCGCGCTTGAACGGTCGAGTCGTAATAGACTTTCTCCATCGCGATCCCGAACTCTTCCTCGGTTTCCTCGATCGCTTTCTCGGTCAGGCTGCCACCGCCTTGCAGGCAGACGGTCTTTCCGTCCAGCAGTTTGGGCTCGGTGATGTTATCGGCCTTGCGCACGAGCATGCCGTCCGTGTCGTAGAGATTGATCCAGACGAAGCGGACAACCGTATCACGACTGTAGGTGATGGTGGATGTGCGCGACAGAACGTCGATTTCCCCAGTCTGTAGCGCAGCAAAACGCTGGCCTGCGTTAAGGGGCACGTAACGGATCTTGTCTCTGTCGCCGAGGATGGCGACCGCGAAAGTGCGGCAGATGTCGGAATCGAACCCGCGATAATACCCCTTCTCGTCCGGCCGGGATAGACCGGGCACGCCCTGGCTGGCGCCGCAGCTGACATAGCCGCGCTCCTTGATCTTGTTGATTACCGCCTGCGCGCTGGCGTCCACGGCGCCCGTAGTCAGGCTGGCCAATCCTATCGCCAGACCCGTGAGCCATTTCAGACCTTGATGTTTCATAATCATTCCCCTTGTCGTTGAGTTGTCGTCATTCTGCGGCGTTGACGTCGGCCGCGGCGGTTCCGTTGCGCCGGGCTTCAGCAAAAAGTTCGAAGGCCTGAGAAAGGTCGGCCAGAAGATCTTCGAGCGCCTCAAGGCCGATCGACAGGCGCCAGACCGGGCCGGGCTTCAGCCAGTCGAGGCTGGCGCGGCCCTTGCGGGGATCGCTGACGGCAATCAGCGAATGCACGCCGCCCCAGCTTGCGCCGAGCCTGAACAGCCGCAGGCTGCGCAGAACATCGGATTGCAGTGGCGCCAGTTCCGGCCGCAGCACGAAGGAGAACACGCCCGCCGATCCGGCGAAGTCACGCTTCCAGACCGCGTGGCCGGGATGGCCAGGCTCCGCAGGATGCAAGATCTGCGCGACTTCCGGGCGCCCCGACAGCCAGGCGACAATCTTGCGCGCTGTACCGTCGGCGTGGCGCATGCGAACCGGCATCGTCATCAGGCCGCGCTCGCACAGCGCGCAATCCTCGGGCGAGACGCCATAGCCAAGGAAACGCGCTGTATCCTTCAGGCGCCGGAACAGGGCATGGTCATGCACTGCGAGCGAGCCCATCAAGAGGTCGCCGTGGCCGCCGGCGTGTTTGGAAAGCGCCTGCATCGAGATGTCGACGCCATGAGCGAGCGGCTTGAACAGCAGATGCGAGGCCCAGGTGTTGTCGGCCGCAACGAGCGCGCCGGCCTTGTGGGCCGCGGCCGTGATGGCTGGCACATCCTGAACTTCGAAGGTGGCTGAGCCAGGCGATTCTGCCCAGACCAGCCGCGTTCTGCCGTCGATCATGGCCGCGATACTTGCGTCCAGCCGTGGATCGTAGGAAACCGCCTCGATCCCGAGTGGGCCGAGAAAACGCTCGGCCATGTCGCGCGCCGGGCCATAGAGCGTCTCCGGGATCAGAACGCTTTCGCCGCCACGGCAGACAGCCATGGTCGCCAGCGTCATGGCCGCCATGCCCGACGGGACGACGAGAGCCCGCGATCCGCATTCCAACACGGCGATATGATCTTCGAGCTGCCGGCTGGTCGGTGTGCCGTAAAGTCCGTAGCTGAACCCGTCGTACAGACGCTCGACGCGAAGCTCGAACGATTCCAGATCGTCAAAGACCACGGTCGAGGCTCGCTCGACCGGCATCGCCACCGCCTGGAACGGTTCCTCCGAGCGCTTGGGAGGATGGACATGTGAAGTGTCATCGCGTCGGTTCATAGGCGCAGCTTAGCCGGCTCACCCATTGCCATCTATGACCGCAGCGATAAAGTTAATTCGCTTTTGATATGGGCTGACTATGAACCTGCGCGACATCGATGTCTTCAACGCGATCATGATCACGCGCGGTGCCGGCGCGGCGGCCGCGCTGCTGGATACCTCGCAGCCGGCCATCAGCCGTTCGCTAGCCAAGCTAGAGGCCGAACTCGGCTTCAGGCTTTTCGACCGCATTCGTGGCAGGCTGGTGCCGACACGCGAAGGGGAGTTGTTCCATGCCGAGGTAAAGGCCAACCTGGTCGGGCTCGACCGGCTCAAGCTGCGGGCGGCCCAGATCAAGGAGGTCGGAACCGGTACCATCCGCGTCGCCTGCCTGTCGGCACTCGGGCATGGGCTGGTGCCGCGCGCCATCGTAGCGTTCTCACGCCGGCATCCGCAGGTGCGAATCAGCTATCAGGTCCGCACCTCCAATATCGTGCGCGACCTGGTGGCCTCTGGCAGTTTCGATATCGGGCTCGCGGCCGACGAGGTCGATACCAGCGGCGTGCTGCACAGCATCTTCACCACGCCGCGCGCCGTCTGTGTAATGCCGACGAACCACCGGCTGGCGCGGAAGCAGATAATCACGCCGGCCGATCTCGCCGACGAGGCCTTCCTGGCATTGTCGCCGGAAGATACGGCTCGGCTCGCGATGGACAAGATCCTGGCCGCGCATGGGGTACGGCCGCGCATCCTGATCGAAACGCCCTACGGCCTGACCATCGCTATCCTTGCAGCGAAGGGCATGGGAATCGGCTTGGTCAATCCCTCCGTCATTGCGGACGGCATGATCGGCGGTATTTTGGCCAGGCCATTCGAGCCAGCCGTCAATTTCCGCGCGCTACTCCTGCGCCCGCCGGACGGCATCAATTCGACCTTGATCACCGACTTCATTGGCGAACTCTATGCCGCTCGCAATATGCTATCGAGCGAGGCATAGGCAACTGGCTCGACGCCTGGTTCTAGCTGCACACGAATGCCATCGACGAGAAGCAGGACACGCAATCCCGGTCCTATCCCTCCCCCATCGTCGAGCGGAGAAGAGCTTGCATATGCTCTGCCAAGTCGAGCTCACCGCGCGCCTCGATCTTCAAAAGATATCGGGCCTTGGACCGGCGATCACCTTCCCTGACCGCAGGATAGGCGCATACAGCCAGCAGCGCCCTTTCCTCAGCCCGGCTGGCTCTGTCGTGGTCGCGGTTACTGCCGCCCATTTCGTGGATTGCCTTGCCGAATGCCGCGTACGCTGCCTTGTGCGCATTGATCAGCGCCCGCAGATCGCGGGACGGTTCCCGGTCCTCCCGTCGCGGCTTTGTGGCGAAAGCCGATGCCGCAACCGTCGAGGCGACAACGGCGCTGGCGGCGTTGAGAAGCAAGGCGCGGCGATTCATCCTGGACATGGTGAACTCTCCTCTTCACTTCATGGCAGGCTGCCAGAACGATGTCGTAGGATCGGCCAGCTGCGCTTCCACAGTAGCATGACTGCCGGCGCGTTCATGTCAGGATGGATGGTAACGTTGGATGCGTTGCAGCCAGAGCATAGCTGGCGCGACTGCGCGGGTCGGCATCTCGCGAACTGTTCAATCAATTGTCCCTCGGCCTCGCCACCCAAGAAAGGATCGCCATTCCCGAAAAACTCCATAACTTCGAAGAATTGCGATCCCTTTCGGCGCGGCTCACGAGGCGTCCTCGGCGGTGATGGCTTTCATCACCCGTTCGTCCACCATCGTCCGGGCCTCGTTAAGATGGCCTGCCAAGTGCCTTGCGACGACGGCGACCAGCGAAAGCCGTTGGCTTCAGCGCCCACCGGTCGCCTCGTCGGGCTTAGCCGGGAAGATCATCTGAATGCGAGCCATGTCGACGTCGATGATGTCGACGGCTCTGATTCCGATCTTGGCGATCTGGCTTTCGTTTGCCCACTCCTGCATCCTCACCCGTGATTTCAGTCGCGATTGCAGGCGGCGGATTTCGGCCCGGTTGCCGACCTGTCGAAACCGCGTTTCCGTTGCCAGTCTGCCAGTATGACGGCTGTCGACCGACGCTGATGATTGCGTGCTCCGACAATTTCAATGCGGCACAAGTCGGCAGAAGCATGCGCAAGTTCCCGAGAAGGCGGGCGCCGCGTAGGCACGCTGCCGGCCTTCACCGCTTTCCCAGCCAAGCACTAGGTAGTTTCCCGTAGGGATAGAACCGAATTTCGCGACCTGCTGATTCGCGCGATTGCTGTGCTACGGATCAACCGGGAAACAGCCATGCACGCCCAATCGAGCTCCAGAATTTCACTGCCGTCGCACGGCTTACAGTCGAGCCTGCCTACGGCATTCGATCCGACACTGCTACAGCCGGTCAGCTTCTTTCGCTGCGGTTCGGAAATCTATGCGCAAGGTGAAAAGGCCGGAGCCTTCTATCAGGTCGAGTTTGGCGCCGTGCGTGTTTACCGCCTGCTTGCGGACGGTCGCAGGCAGATAAGTGCCTTCCATCTGGCCGGAGAGACATTCGGTTTCGAAGCCGACACCACCCATCATTTTTTCGCCGAAGCCATCAACGCCGTGGGTGTCCGCGTCTTCCGCTTTGCCACTGGTGCGGATCTCTCCCGTCAGCTGCTGCCGTTGGCTCTCAAGGGCCTGACGAGAGCGCAGGAACATCTCTTGGTTCTCGGCCGTCAGAATGCCATCGAACGCGTCGCCGCGTTCCTGGTCGACATGGCGGAGCGGCAGGGCGGCTTGCGACAGGTCGAACTGCCGATGTCGCGCATGGATATCGGCGATTATCTCGGCCTCACCATCGAAACCGTGTCGCGGGTTTTCACCCGGCTGAAGGACAAAGGCGTCATCCGCCTGCTCAATCTGCGCAGCATCGAGATCATCAAGCACGACGTGCTTCATGCGATGAGCGAGTGAGGCTACTTGGTCACTTGCCGCGCGTGGCAGACCGTAAGCGTTGCCGCTTTTTCGACCGGCTTTGGTCACTCGAGGTTCAATCGCTGTGGGGCTCTTGGGGCAAGCGCGCGGCTAGGCCGCCTTCTTGATCTCCGCGACCTGAACGCCCAGTCGGAACGCCTGACCGTCTGCGAACGAACGCGCGTAGCTCTCAGATGTAAAAGGGACCGTGGTGGTGGTGCCGTTGACCGTCACGCGAACCGACCACTCTTTGTCCCTAATGATTTCAACGGCATGTTGCTCATGCGCAGCCATGCATTCCTCCCAGAATCTTCCGTTGAGGATGGGAGGATAGCGTCGTAAAACTGGTTTGCATGCAAATAATCCGACACCGCGACGTCGAAATGTCGAAACACGCACAGCTAGGCTCAAGTCGATGGCCTCGCCTTGAGCTTGGTCGATGCAAGAGGACCACCACAGCGGCGAACTCACCTTCAAGGGCGACTGCGCAGTTCACGCCCCTGTCTGGGGAACACGCGGAACCAGGCGGACAAAAAAAGCCCCAGCGCTGGGTCGATGCGCCGGGGCTTTGGGCACGTACAAGCTACACCAACATGTCCGCATATGAACGTGCGCTAATAAAGTGAAGGAATGGTGAACCACGCATATGCCGAAGGGCGCACGCTAAAAGCTGGGGTGAAGCGCAGTATCAGTAATGACAAGTTTGCGCACTCTGATTGTCCCACCTTACTTTCGACCAAACGACGGGGTGAGGATGCGGGCAGTCTTATTGCTTTGATGACGTATGCCGTCACCGCTCATGCCGATGAAGCGAGCCGGCTCACTGACGCCGTCCTCGACCGGCTGCGAAAGACTGTCGCAAGACCGGCTGATTGTATCGAACCCGGAAACAGACCAACGCCGGCGCAACCTCACCCTGAAACCAAAAGACAATATCGATGACCTCCAACAGCTATGCTCCCAAGGGTTCAAGCGCCTGCAAACGTTGACCACGCCCACTTTCGCTATCGCCGCCTGGATGATGACGGCCGCATCAATTTCATGGGGCAAGCATAGCCGCCAAGGGGTTCTGCCCGATGGCCGCGACCAGGCTCGTGGATACCTCGAACCATCACCAAGACACCGCGAGACGCGGAAGAGGCAAGCCGCTTCATCAACCGGCAACACCGAAAGCTGCTGATCAATGTGAACCGCAGTAACGAAGCGTAATCGGGTTCCCACTACAAAAAGGCTCAAACCGCGCAAGACCGCGGATCGATCCGACCAGGATCTTCAACGGTCTGCCCAATGGAAGTCGCCGCTATGGAAATCCTCACGAACAACCCCACGAACAGTCATCTGATGACTTCACGGCGTTTTGCGCCTCTCTTCTGGACGCAGTTCCTGTCCGCCTTCAACGACAATTTCCTCAAGAACACGCTGGTTTTCCTTATTCTGTTCACCCTGGCGGCGGACCAGGCGGCATCACTGGTCACCCTGGCGGGTGCCGTCTTCATGGCTCCTTTCCTGCTCCTGTCCGCCCTTGGTGGCGAGATCGCCGACCGGTTCGACAAGGCGCTCATCGCCCGTCGGCTGAAATTCACCGAGATCGCCGCTGCGGCTGTCGCTGTCGTTGGGATCGCGCTGTCGTCGATCCCGGTGCTGATGATGGCGTTGCTCATGTTCGGCATCATCTCGGCACTGTTCGGACCGATCAAGTACGGCATCCTGCCGGATCATCTCGAGCGCAAGGAATTGCCCCGCGCCAATGCCTGGATCGAATCGGCAACCTTCGCCGCCATCCTCGGCGGCACTATCGCCGGAGGCGTCGTCTCGGCCGATGGCATAGGCGTCTCGGTCTTCGGGCCGATGATGATGATCCTCGCCATCGGTTGCTGGTTTGTCAGCCGATACATTCCGTCAACCGGTTCTGCTGCACCCGACCTCGTTATAGACCGGAACATCTTTCGCTCGACGTGGCGACAGGTCAACGGCTTGCGTGCCGACAAGCGGATCTGGCGCGCCGGACTGATGACGTCGTGGTTCTGGCTTATCGGGGCCATTGTCCTTTCGATCCTGCCTACGTTGGTCAAGGATTCGCTCGGTGGCGGAGAAATCGCTGTCACCGCCTATCTCGCGGTGTTCGCCGTCTCGATCGCGATTGGCTCTGCCATAGCCGCATGGATGTCGCAGGGCCGCATCGTGCTCTTGCCAGCCCCGGTTGGCACGGCGTTGATGGCACTATTCGGCTTGGACCTGGCCTGGACCATCTGGAGCATGCAGCCCTCGCCCAGGGCCGAAACGCTCGCAATATTCTTCGCCGGGCCAAACACGGTCCATGTTGCGATCGACCTTGCCGGCATGGCTATTGCCAGCGCCTTTCTTGTCGTGCCGACCTTCGCCGCAGTGCAAGCCTGGGCGCCCGAAGCCAGCCGCGCTCGCGTCGTCGCCGCCGTGAGCATCGTCAATGCAGGCTTCATGACGGTGGGCGGCATACTTGTCGCCGCGATTCAAGCAGCGGGCGTCTCCACTGGAGGTATCCTGTTCGGCCTCGCCGCACTCAACGTGGTCGCCGCCTGGCTGATGCTGAGATACCTTCCGACAAACGCCTTCCGCGATTTCGTTTCCATTCTGTTCCGAGCCTTCCATCGTCTGGAGGTGGAGGGGCTGGAAAACCTCAAGGCGGCCGGCCCGGCACCCATCCTGGCGCTCAACCATGTCAGTTTCCTCGACGGTCCGCTAGCCCTGACGCTGACCGAGGAAGAGCCCGTCTTTGCCATCGACCACACTATCGCCCAGGCCTGGTGGATGAAGCCTTTCCTCAAGCTCGCCCGTGCGCTGCCGCTCAATCCAGCCAAGCCGATGTCGACCCGCACGCTGATCAAGATCGTGCAAGGCGGCGATCCGCTGGTCATCTTCCCCGAAGGGCGGATCACCGTCACCGGCGGCCTCATGAAGGTCTATGACGGCGCCGCCATGGTGGCCGACAAGACCGGCTCGATGGTCGTGCCCGTGCGCATCGACGGGCTGGAGAAGAGCTATTTTTCGCGGCTGACCTCGCTGCATATTCGCCGCCGGCTGTTCCCGAAGGTCAAGGTGACCATTCTGGAGCCCGTCAAACTTGAAGTACTGCAGGATCTGAAGGGCCGGAAGCGCCGCGCCGCGGCGGGCGCTGCCCTCTACCAGGTCATGTCGGACCTCGTCTTCCGCACCCAGGACATCGACAAGACTGTGCTGGAGAAGATCATCCAGACGGCGAACGAACGCGGCATGAAGCAACTGGCCGTTCAGGACCCGGTCACCGGTTCGCTGAGTTACGGCAAGCTGCTGACAGCCGCCGCCGTGCTTGGCGAGAAATTCAAGAAACTCTATGCCGGCCAGCAGACGCTCGGCATCATGCTGCCCAACGCTAATGGCGCCTGTGCGACGCTGCTCGGCGTTATGTCGGCCGGCAAGGTTCCGGCGATGATGAACTTCACTGCCGGGGCAGCTAACATCCTCTCCGCTTGCAAAGCCGCCGAGGTGCGCACCGTGCTGACCTCGCGCGCCTTTGTCGAACAAGCGAAACTGGGCGCCGTGGTCGAGGAACTCGGCCGATCGGTCGACATCGTCTGGCTCGATGATCTGCGGGCCACCATTGGCCTCAGGCACAAGCTGCTCGGCCTTCTGCGCAAGAGCGCACCCCGGGTCGCCCGCAAGTCTGAAGATCCGGCGGTGATCCTGTTCACCTCGGGGTCCGAAGGCACGCCCAAGGGCGTGGTGCTCACCCACCGCAACATCCTGGCCAATGCCGCCCAGGCCGCCTCGCGTATCGACTTCCACTCGGGCGACAAGGTCTTCAATGTGCTGCCGATCTTCCATTCCTTCGGCATGACGGCGGGCACGGTGCTGCCGCTGATCTCGGGCGTGCCGGTCTATTTCTACCCCTCGCCGCTGCACTACCGCATCGTGCCGGAGTTGGTTTACGCCTCGAACGCAACGATCATCTTCGGCACCGATACGTTCCTTGCCGGCTATGCCCGCACCGCACACCCCTACGACTTCCGGTCAGTGCGCTACTGCTTTGCCGGCGCGGAACCGGTCAAGCCTTCGACGCGCGCGATCTATATGGAAAAGTTCGGCCTGCGCATCCTCGAAGGCTACGGCGTGACCGAAACCGCGCCGGTGATCTCCATCAACACGCCGATGTACAACCGGTCCGGCAGCGTCGGCAAAATCATGCCGGGTATGGAGTATCGCCTGGATCCGGTGCCTGGCGTCGAGGATGGCGGACGGCTGTTCGTGCGTGGGCCCAA
The DNA here is from genome assembly GCF_040320025.1 of Mesorhizobium sp. M0808. Lineage (NCBI taxonomy): Bacteria > Pseudomonadati > Pseudomonadota > Alphaproteobacteria > Hyphomicrobiales > Phyllobacteriaceae > Mesorhizobium > Mesorhizobium sp. M0808. The sequence continues at coordinate 1,307 of NZ_JAMYOX010000067.1, read as the reverse complement.
CGTCATGGCAGGCTATCTGCGCGCCGAGAAGCCGGGCGTGCTCGAACCGCTCGAAGACGGCTGGCATGACACCGGCGACGTCGTCGCCGTCGACGATGTCGGCTTCATCACCATTCGAGGCCGCGCCAAGCGCTTTGCCAAGATCGGTGGCGAGATGATCTCGATGGCCGCCGTCGAGGCGCTGGCGGGCGAATTGTGGAAAGGCTCGCTCTCGGCGGTCGCCGCCGTGCCAGATGCGCGCAAGGGCGAAAAGCTGATCCTCATCACCGAGGCCGTCAACGCCACGCGTGCCGAATTCCTGGCCTTCGCTAAGGCCAACGGCGCCATGGACCTGATGGTGCCCGCCGGAGTGCGCGTCGTTGCGAAAGTGCCCGTCCTCGGCTCCGGGAAGCTCGACTTCGCCGCCGTGACAAAGATGGTGCTCGGCGCAGAGATGAAGATTAACGCCGCTTGAGCACGTCCTACCAACGGCCGACGAACCAAGCTGGCCCGCTCTCCCGCGCAGTCCCATCCAGTTGCCGCCCGCGTAGGTAACGCCGATACTTCATTAGGTCCCGAAAATCACCGGATGCGCGGCAGCCGTCTCTGTCTGACCTTTGGAATCTTAAACATATAACTATGACGATCGCCGAACTCAGCACGAGCAGTTCTGGACTCTTTATGAACGCCTTCGGCTTGTTGCCCGCTCCCTGCCGAGAAAGGACCGAGCATGACTCCCATCATCGGGAAGCCCTAGCGAGCGTTGTCGCTCCATAATGAACCTTTGTCGATCGACGACGTGGGCCGATCAGGGCAAGCGATCCGGCAGCAATACTGTGAGGCGAAGGGTATGCGGCATGCCCCGAACTTCCCTGCGCGCCGGTGTTCCACCGCGTGAAAAAAAGCCCGCCGCACGGTTAGGTGCGGCGGGGCGGAACGGGCGCTGTTGCACCAAGCGGGGGACTAGGGTGGGCGGGCTTGCCAGGTGCGCGCGGGCCGTAGGCAAACTTAGGCGCATGAGTTGCTATACGTCTAGCAACCGCCAGTTGGACTGGCCCGAAATCAGGGTTCCAGTGCCAAGGGACAGGACAGTTCCCGGAGCCCAGCCCGAGGGCCCGTCGGGGCCGGCTCCGTGCTCCAGCCTACCGGTTCAGATCCGAGCCGTGCCCACATCTTGAACAGGCAAAGCCGCGCACGCCTGTGAGGTACGAACCGCCGCTGATTTCAGTTGTGTGCGTCAAGTTCTGCAAAATGGCGTGGCATTGCGGTGACGTCGGCGTGTCCGCCGCGCAGCCCCCGTGTTTAGCGGAGCGGCGGACACATGACGG
>NZ_JAMYOX010000066.1:0-20221 GCF_040320025.1 Mesorhizobium sp. M0808 | reverse complement strand
ATGTAGTACCGCTCACCCCACGCTCTTGCGATTCTGAGGGAACGCGAAAGACCGACCCTAAGCGGAAGCTCGCTCGCTCCGGGTCAATTCACGGCCATGACCCGTTCCAGAAGTTGGGGTGCGAGCGTACTGTGGCGCAAGTCGGCCCCAATGCCGACTTTCCCGCACCCAATATTCCTATGAAGGATGATCTTGCTTTGAGGGCAACCACCGTCCACAACACAAAGGCTTCAACGGTTTTTATTCGGCCTATCGGACTTCTGCCGGGCCACAACCGGACAGCCGTTCAGTCCGGCAACCCCGCGAACCGCATGTGTCCGATCCAGCGCTCGAGGGCCCCGGCGGCGAGGTAGTTCTTCTCCCACTGCCTGCGTTGTTTGCTGATGGAGTCGCCGGGCGAGTCTTTGAGGAAAACCGCAAGTGCTTCCTTTGCTTCCCGCTTGTTTCCCAGACAAGCGTGGATCCCCGCAAGCATTCGGTGTGCGCCGCTCGGGATTCTGGACATTTTCCGCATCGCCGTCAGCGCAGCCCCGCAATCGTTCTTTTCGTAGAGCGCCCAGCCCATCTGCCAGTGGAACCAGTCAGGGTAAAAAGGATCGATGCCCTTGGCCTGCTCGATCCGATCGATCGCTTCGTCCGTGCGGCCAACATTCAGCAGCACGCCTGCACTCATGACGAGGATATTCGAGTCGCTGGGGTTCAGGGCGATCGCCTGATCGTACCGGGCAAGGGCCTGCTCCATCTCGCCGGCTTCGGTGTGGATGCTGGCGCGGATGTTATGCGCCTCGGAATCGTCGGGAGCGAGTAGAATAGCCTTATCGGCGTATTCGGCGGCCCGCTTCAACGCCTCGTCGGGGTTATTTTCCTGCTTGTGCCAGAATACCGCGTCATGGCGATAGGACCAGGCCATCCCGATATAGCCGAACTGGGCGTTCGGATCCGCTTCGATCGCCTTGAGGCTGAACTGCCTTAGCAGATCGTTCCCCGCGGCAGAGAAATTGATCTCGGCCCTTCCCATCAGCTCGGCCCTTCCCATCAGGTAATAGCGCAGCGCGCTGACCTGCGCGGCGTCACTCCTTGGCAGCGGGCGCTGGATTCTCTGCCCGACCCGATCCGCAAGCGTGCGGATGATTTCCTCCTGGATGACGAAAAAATTGCCAATCTCCCGGTTGTAGGTGTTGGCCCAGACATGCGATCCGTCATGCGCATTCAGCAACTGGGCGGTCACTTTCAGCCGATCTCCGACCTTCTGCTGGCTGCCTTCGAGCAGGTAGTCGACGCCGAGTTCATCTCCGATCTTCCTGGTGTCGACCGGCTGGTCGCGGTACCTGAAGCTCGAGTTTCGGGCGATGACGGCATAAGTCTTGCTCCGCGAAAGCTCGGTGATGATCCCCTCGGCGACGGCATCGCTGAGATATCCCTTATCCGCGCCGGTACTGAAGTCGTCGAAGGGAAGGATCGCAATCCTCGGCATGTCGCTCGAAGGAACTGGAGCGGCTCGCCATATTTCCGCGCCGTAGTATGCGCCGATCGCTGCCGCAGCGAGAACGATTGCAGCAAGAATGAAGCCGCGCTGCGAGAATCGTGTCTTGGCACGTTTCGTGCCGGCTGCGGCGTTTGCGTCCGCCGCGTCCGACGGATTGGCATTCAGCCGGTAGCCTCTCTTGGGGAGGGTTTCCACGATGACGTGCGCGTCGTCCCCCAAGGCGCGGCGGATATCGGCAATGCATTGAGTGAGGCTGTCGTCGGTCACGAAGGTATCGGGCCAAACCGCTTGCATCAGCGCATCCTTGGACACGATTTCGCCCGGTCGCGCCGCGAGCACGGAGAGCACCTCGGCGGACTGGCTGCGAAGACTGATCGCTTTGCCTTCGACGGTTCGGAATTCTTTGCTTTTCGTCAGGAAGACAAAACCGCGAAACTTGACCGTTTCAGCAGATTTCAGGTCAATTTCAGGGGCCGTTCGGGACATTTCACCCACCTGGCGCGCCTCCTAACTCTAGCCCATTCGGCCGTCGCTTCCAAGCGATCCCAGCAGCACTGGATGGGACGGAGGACGACATGAATCGCACCAAGCTCATCATCGAGCTCGCTCTTCTTTTGGCAGTGCAAACGGCTGCAAAAGCGGATTCCCGCATCGCGAAACTCTGCGGCCCTGACCATGTCAGGGAGATTAGGGGATAGCGATGGAACAGTTTCTGTTAATTACCCTTCTGTTAAATTTTGACGGCACCGTAGTAGCCGGCAATCATGAAAATGGCTTTCCTCCCAAGGTGTTGGTTTCAGAGGCCGAATGCAAATATCTGAAACACCAATATGAATTTATCTGGCCTCCTGTTGGTCTTAAATATCTGTCAACCGCTTACATCTGTGAGAGGAAATAAACGACTATCGCTTCTGGTTACAATGCTCAGACGAGTCCCAACCCCGGCGGTTACTGTCGCCCGCCTCAGGGAGCAAGTCAGCGAAGGCGGCCCTCGCATCATCCTGAGCACTAGCGACGAGTTCAATCTCTACACCTGAACCCGCCGCGACCCCGATATGGACACGTCGAAGGCGCTGTTGCTGACGCGCGAACGCACCGTGAAATACCTCTTTGTGCCAGTCATTCGGCGTGACACACGCGAACCGTCCCAAACCGCCGCCCAAACGCAATCCGGGACTTGTTGCATCGAGAGCAGGACTCACCATGCGCGGCTACCAATGTCGGCTTCGCGCCAACTCCGCCATTGGGCCGCCTACGCCGAACGGCAGTTCATGGCGCGTTGTGCCGGTTCGGGACCGCGTGGACCTGGGACAGGATCGTCAATCAACCTTGGGTCTGTTACATAAGAGTGCAGTGTGGAACTCAACGGCTTGGTTTTGCGGTTCAGCTCGTGGAAAAGGTCCGTCGGCCTTCCATGAATGCGGGTTTCCGCATCGCCTACCTCGATTTGGTCGATGACCGCCGGACAGGCGAAGCGGAACCGTATCTCGCCCGAGAGCACATCCGCGCGCATGATTTCGACGAACGCGGTGATCTTTTCATCCGCACTGAGAAACCTTGCATTTGACGGATGCAGTGGTGCTACGCTTGCTGAGCCCCGGGGCGTCTCTATGCGGCAATCCTTCGTCGTGAGCCGATGCTATTGTGCAAGTTTCGCAGCACTGCGGGTGGCGATATCGCCCAAGACAGCATGAAGAAGCGTTCCAACTTCCTGTTCGGCGACCCCGGGTGCAATTCCTGATTCGGACAGTTGAACGAGAATTGCCTTAGCGGTGTTGCGCCAGAAGGCGTTCGCGTCCTCCCCGTTCTTGGATTCTAGGACCCGGGCGATCCCTTCGACCAACTTCCGCCGCCGATGCAGCGGAAACGCGCTTATGTTTGAATCACACATCGATCACCTCACCCCTTCAGTCGCGCGAATAAGCATTGGCGGGTGAGAAAATTTGGTTAACAGCGCTTTTGGACAATGGTCAGCAATGGAATAAAGCGTCCGCCTCGGTGGACGGTACCTCGAACAGCCACTGGACGCGGCGGCATGGGCGAGTTCGAGTTCCTGTTCAAGAAGTCCATCGGCTATGATGGACCGCGGGTGATCGCGCAGGAAGCGAGCGGTACAGCCGGTCAGGCCATCTTAGGGCAGGCAGGCTCTTGGACTTGATCAGAACCAGGTGAACCGCCATACTCCGACCTGGCGGCCAATTCAGGTGGCCTTTTCCATGGACGAGGCCGATCCGGCCGAATCGACGTCCATTTATTTCATTTGCTGGGATCGCCAGGTCGGGAGGAAATCTCCCGATTGTGTTAGGCATCCCTGTTGTTCTTGGAGGTGTCTATGAAGGATTCGCGCATTCCCGGGACAGTCTTGGCAGCTATGTCGGAGGGGATCCATATCATTTGCGCTTATCGTGAGTACCTTGGGTATTCGATCGAGGACTTGGCGGTGGCGTGCGGGCTAGCCGCTGAGGAAATCCAAAACATCGAGTCGGGTCTAAGGTACAACAAGGGCTATCGGGATCGGATCGCGCGATCGCTGTCCCTATTCTGTGGAAATACTTGAGGCGGAGTCGGACATATTGGACGCCGCGTGACCAGTGGGGTAATCTGCAAGTGAGTTGAATATCCACTACCTTGTGATGTGTAGTTTGCGACTGATAGTCGAAGCGTTGAACTGAACCATGCGCTTCCGACCGGATGGACGGAATGTTGGAGGGTGCCGCCGAAATCGTTGGTTGCCTCCCTGACCGGCGCCCAATCACCTTTGCCTATCTTGCCTCCGCTTGCCTTCGTCTTTGAATGACAAGTCAGTGTTTCGTGCAACTTGCCGAGTGTGCCGTCCTTGCGAAAACGAATCCCCTGGACGACGAAGGTGACATGCCCGTCGCTGGGGTAGAGCGAAATCCCGATGACCGAAAGCCGCAACAGCCCGCCGCGGCTCTGCGACGCAACGATGTCTCCGGGCCTGATTCCGAGGATCGATCGGGCCAAATCAGATCGCCCGGCCTCGAGCTCCTTCTCCCAGCGTTCCAGTTCATCCTCAACATACCGCCAAGCCTCCCGCGCGGTCTGAAAGGGCCTCTTTTCCCCAAACCAGATCCGGTCCGCCACAGCCAGGATCTCGCCAGGAACTTCCCGCTCCATCTCATAGGCGGCACGGCTCATCATCTCATGACCCGCTCGGCTTCCAGAAGTGCGCGAAGGCGCTTGTGATATGGTTTGACTGTTGCAGCGGAAATCGCCGCCGGCAGAGCGGCCTCTCGGACAGGCATGAAATCAATCGGCATGACGGCGCGCAGGCCTATAGGACCTGTAGCGAACCGCACCGGCGGATCTTCCTCGCGCCAAGGCTTGCGGCTCCATTCGACCCAGATCTCGCTTGCCGAAACGCACAGCCAGCTGTCCAGAAACAGCTGCGACTCCGGCCCATGGAGATGATGCGCCGACCACGCATGATCGGCTGCAATCAACGGCATGACCACATGCTGGAGCTTTTGGTCCCGCACCATTCTGGCAAGCATCGCGATCCGCTCCTGCAGTTGCGCTGTCAGACGCACGAAAATGACAGGCCCGTTCGCAACGTAGGAGTGCCGCGTACCTTCGGTTTCGAACAGCAGCAGCTGCGCTCGCGCCAATGGTAGCAGCCGTTCCACGAGCCTCGCCGCACTGCTCTGGACGGAGGTTCCCCAGCGTGTGGCTATCCTACCTTCCAGGACCAGTCCTGGGCGCGACCCTGGATGAGGAGAAGGATCTGAGCCGCGAGGTCCGCGTCGAGGTCTGGCAGCCTGCTTCCCCGAGGTTGTGCCGCGCGGACATCGATACCGCGGCCGGACAGATCGGTCAGGGCCGCCAAATAGAACTCCCGTTGCAGTTTCGAGAGAGATTCCGCTGCTCGTTCGCGCGCAGCCTCCAGGCGTCTGGTTTCAAGCTCCTCTCGGAAAGCGGCCAGCGGTGGGCGGCGCAATGTCTGCCCAGCCTGTACGCGGGCTCAATAGCCGCGCGGAGGCTTCGGCACCTGCAGGCGCGCGAACAGTTTCTGATCGCCACGTCTGATAGGCCAAGATCCTTGGCGATCTCGCGGGTCGGTTTCACTGGTGCGACGCCGCGTAATCTGGCGGAAATCGGCATACTTGACCTTGAGCGTCACCGCGCGCCCAGAGATTTCGTTGTGTTCGCAATACCGCCACACCTTTTCTATGAGCGGACGCAACCCTTCGCGTGCCTCTGCTATCGTGAACAGATCCCGCGCAAACGTATCCTCCGCTCCTACGGACTTGCGCACGCGATCAGGCTGCACCGGTCGCTCGTCGATGCCACGCGCTATCCAGTAATAATACGGTCCGGCCTTGCCGAAATGTCCCTGCAGGAACGGCAATGTCTGCGCCCGCAGATCGGCGCCGGTGCGGATTCCGAGCCGTTCCATCTTCGAATTGGTGGCAGGACCGATGCCGTGGAATTTCTTCACCGGCAGCACTTCGACGAAGCTCGGCCGCATCTTCGGCGTGATAACGAATAGCCCATCAGGCTTGCCCTGATCGGAGGCCATCTTGGCGAGGAACTTGTTGTAGCTGACACCGGCTGAGGCGGTAAGGCCGGTCTTCGCCCTGATCGTCGCCCGGATCGCCTCGGCGATCTCGGTCGCCGAGGCCATCCCGCGCATGTTTTCGGTCACGTCGAGATAGGCCTCGTCCAGCGAAAGCGGTTCGATCAGCGGCGTGTGCTCGGCGAAGATCTCCCGGATTTGCTGCGAGACCGCCTTATAGACGTCGGCCACAGCGATCGGCCGACGATGTTTGCCTCAGGTGCGGCGGACTTCTTTTGCTTACGCCATCTGAAGAAGTTCGATGGTTACGTCTGGGGAAGCCGCTCCAGATTGCCCAATCGTTTTCCTGTTGAGCTGCATACCGATTGCCTATCCGGCACCGGGCGGAGATGCTTCAATAGCCAGGACCTCCAAGCACTCAATCTCTTGCATCACCTTTCCAGCGATGCCTTGCAAATCGCCGTACATCCCGACGGTCGATTCGATTACGACTTGTATTTGAGCCTCCCGCTTGGCCCACAGGCGTGTTGAGGCCTTGCGTTCCTTGGCCAGGTCCTCCTGCATATCAGAGAACTTTTCGACGATGGCCTCGACGCGATGGCGGAACCGCGGACCGGTCAGATAGCCATAGACCTGCTCCATTTTGGTAGCTTGGCCGTCCTGGGCGAGGCGGGAGTTCGCCAGCTCGATAAGGGATTGCCGGAGCATGATTGCGATCGGCATCGCGCATTTGGGATGGGCGACATAGACGCCGTCCAGAAGATCGAAGGTTTCCACACCGGGAGGCAGAGCTTCGGAGATCATAAGCGCGATATCCGCTTTCGCCGCCCGTTGATCCGCCCTGAGCTTCCCCAGCCAACCCTGGCTCCAGTTCTTGGTGCGTTTCGATTCCCATAAAATGGCGCCGCATGGCTGGCCGGCCGGTCCGACCACGCGGTGCAGGACATCTCCGCCGAACTCACCCTTGGCAACCGGTTCAATGATGTCCATCGGGAACCGGCTGGCAATGAGGGCTTCCAGCTCGAGCTCCAGCACTTCACCCTGAAGCTGCTGGGAACCCTGTTCCGCACGACGCTTCAGCTCCTCAATCTGACGCTGCATGCCGGCGATCTGTTCTTCTTTCTCCGCAACCTTCATTTTAAGGCCGTCTTCGGCTTCCGACCTCGCCTTGACTCGAACGGCGTCCAGTCCTTCCTGGATCTTCCTTTCGATGATCAGCGCCATCTCGCGCTTTTCGTCGTCAAGCGCACGCTGCTTTTTCAGGAATTCCGCCTGTTGCTGCTGGGCCTCGGTGAGCTTTTCGTCACGCGCCTTCAACGTCGCCTCCAGCTCAGCCAGCTTTTTATCCTTATCCTCCAGGTCTACCGACAGCAGCAGTTTTGCCTTGCGGGCCTCCTCGATCGCGATTCCGGCACGCTCAAGCTTGATTTGCTCAGCCACCTGGTTGCCGATGTCCTCTTTGGCGGCGGCGATCTCGGCCTGCTGGCGCTTAAGCTCCTCTTCTCTGGCAGCCATCGATGCCTTGTTCTGCGCCAGGCGCATTTCGTATTCTTCACGCGTGGCGGCAATCAAAGGGGCGGCGAGCGACTCATTGAGCTTGATTTCCGTCTTGCAGCTTGGGCAGCTGATGGTCGGTTCATTGAGAATCCTGTCCCCCTGCAGCATGTTAGTGGGCTGGACGGTCATCTGCGCGCTGCCTCCCTGGGGAATCTGTTTTAGGACACCCCAGACTATATCTCGCCAAGCGTTTTCGGAAAAGAACAAAGAGTGAACTGATGGGTTATCCCCGCCGCAAAGCTAGGGAAGGCGCGCTTCTTTCACTTGTTTTGCGGAACGATCGCCTGCGCGAGCGGCAGCAACCTCAGCCTCGACTCGATTGCCACGGAGGTCGATTACCTCGACGTGTATTTTCGAAATGTCGAAACCGCGCGCAAATGCCGAATTCCGTCTTTTTCGCCTGGACGTGGCTGAAAGCTCGCTGGGCTGATTCTTTCATTGCACCGACAATCCGCCAGCTATTTCAGCTTCCCGTTTCCGTTCGAAACTGAAATCTCTATCCGCGCTGATTGAGACCGTGATGTCGTCTCAAATTCACGCCTTTGACCCTATTCGGACTCCCGGTGTCCGCAGCACAATGCGCGCTATCAGCGGAAAACTTGACATAAGGCCACTTCGCGGCGGGCGGTGCGGGATGAAGATGAGAACTTTGTCTACTCTATAGCCCTCTAACGCCGCTATGAATCTGCGCGATAGTGGCCGCCAATGCGCGAGCCCGCGGGCGTCCCACCGGGCAGATCGTTGGCGGCAGTGACGACTAGGCTGCGTCTGGTGCCCAGGTTGCCATTCACGAATCGACCGATAATTGCAAACAATCGGAGCATCGTCTGCGCCCTTGGGGGAAGGTATCATATTTTCGGTGCAGTCTTGTCGCGGAATTGCTCCGCCACCCAGTCGATGAACACTCGCAGCCGCGGCGACAGCTGGTGCTTGTGCGAATAAAGCGCGTGAACTGGCAAGGGCGTCGGTGGGAAGTTGGCTAAGACTTCGATAAGCGCGCCGCTCGCCAGCTCCGAGACTACACGATAGCGCGGCACCTGAATGAGCCCAAGGCCAAGACCGGCGGCGGCAACGTTCGTCTCCGGGCCGGTCACCGTCATCATGGCAGGCAGCGTGATGCGGTTCACTTTTCCTTTCACAAGGAAAGCGAGAGGGACGACCTCGGTCGTGTCGGGCGCAAGCAGCCCGATCATTTCATGGCCATTAAGGTCGTCGGGTGTGTTCGGCGTGCCCAGCCGCTTAAGATAGTCCGGACTGGCAAAGGTGCCCCGCTCCAGAATAGCCAGCCGCCGCCTGATTAGCGCGCTGTCGGCCAGCTCGCCCGCTCTCAGGATGCAGTCGAACCCTTCCCGGATCAGGTCCACGGGCTGATGCGCCTCGCTGAAATGCAGGCGGATGTCGGGGTACATTTCGCGAAAGCGCGGCAGACCGGGCAACAGGAAGTGCCGCGCTTGCGTGCCATGCACGTCCACGCGGATGAGGCCTGACGGCTTAGCGCCGACGAAAGCGCCCTCGGCATCCTCCAGGTCAGCGATAAGGCTGACGCATCGTTGGTAATAGGCCTCGCCATCCAGTGTGGGGCTGACCTGACGGGTGGTCCGCTGCAACAGCCGCACACCGAGCCGCGCCTCCAGCCCTTGCACGGCGTCTGTCACGGATGAACGCGGCAGACTGAGGTCATCGGCAGCTTTGGTAAAGCTCCTGCGTTCGACGATGCGAGTGAAGACGCGCATGGCGTCGAAACGATCCATAATACGACCTGTCGGATAGTGATGCCGGATAATGCATGATTATCTGCATAAGCGAAAGGTGCATCTGTCTGTCATCAGGAGCCACAACGACACCCACAGAAGGAGACAGACGATGACCAATCAGACACAGAAGGTTGCCATCGTGACCGGCGCCTCGGGCGGCATCGGCGCGGCCGTCGCCGAACGCCTCGGCAAGGACGGCTTCACCGTGGTGGTGAACTATGCCGGCAACGCCGCCTCGGCGGATGCGGTGGTCGCCAGGATCGAAGCGGCGGGCGGCGGGCGGGCGGTTACTGCGCAGGCCGATATTTCAGACGCACAAGCCGTACGCCGCATGTTCGATTCCGCCGAGACCGCTTTCGGCGGCGTTGACGTGCTGATCAACAATGCCGGCATCATGAATCTGGCGACGATCGCTGAGAGTGATGATGCGCTGTTCGATCGCCAGATCGCGATCAACCTGAAGGGCACGTTCAACACGCTGCGCGAAGCGGCCAAGCGCCTGCGCGACGGTGGTCGGATCGTCAACTTCTCCTCAAGTGTCGTGGGGCTGCTGCAGCCTACCTATGGCGTCTATGCCGGCACCAAGGCCGCGGTCGAGGCCATGACTCCCATTCTCGCGAGGGAATTGCGGGGCCGGAACATCACCGTCAACGCGATCGCCCCCGGACCGACCGCCACGAAGCTCTTCCTCGACGGCAAACCGCAGGAGCTGATCGACCGCCTCGCGAAGCTGGCGCCGCTTGAACGTCTCGGCCAGCCCGAAGACATCGCCAACGCCGTCGCCTTCCTGGCGGGGCCAGACGGCTCCTGGATCAACGGCCAGATATTGCGCGCCAATGGCGGGATCATTTGATCTCAGCCGACCGCCAAAGACCACAACACAGCCATAAGTTCATCCAAATCCAGAAGAAGGACCATCACCATGTCCAAGCAAGTCATCCTCGTCACCGGCGCCTCGTCGGGCTTCGGCCTCATGGCCGCACGCGCCCTGGCCGAAGCCGGCCACACGGTCTATGCCTCCATGCGCGAGACCGAAGGCCGCAACGCTCCTCGCGTCGCCGAAGTCGCCGCCTGGTCGAAGGAGCATGGCCTCGACCTGCGCACCATCGAGTTGGACGTCCAGTCCGACACCTCGGCGGAGACCGGTATCGCTCATGTTCTGAAGGACATAGGCCGGCTCGACGTCATCCTCCACAATGCCGGGCATATGGTATTCGGCCCTGCCGAGGCCTTCACCCCGGACCAGTTCATCCAGCAGTACGACGTCAACGTGCTGGGCGCGCAGCGGGTTAATCGCGCCGCGCTGCCGCACATGCGCGGCCAGGGCAAGGGTCTGCTGGTCTGGGTCGGCTCGTCCTCGACGCGCGGCGGCACGCCGCCCTTCCTGGCGCCCTACTTCGCCGCCAAGGCGGCCATGGACGCCCTGGCGGTGTCCTATTCGACTGAACTGGCCCTGTGGGGCATCGAGACGACGATCATGGTGCCAGGCGCCTTCACCAAGGGCACCAACCACTTCGCTCACTCCGGTTCGCCGTCCGATACGGTCCGAGTCGCAGAGTATGAATCCGGCCCCTACGCCGGGATCGCCGACAAAGCGCTGAAGGGCCTAGCGGGCCTGGAACCCGCCGACGCCGATCCGGCACAAGTGGCCCGCGAGATCGTTCGCGTCGTCGGCGCGCCCTTCGGCAAGCGTCCGTTCCGGGTCCACGTCGATCCGTCGCAAGACGGGGCCGAGATCGTCAATGGCGTCGCCGACCGCATGCGCCGTGAGATGTACCGCAACATCGGCCTGGAAGTCCTGCTCACGCCCCGCGTCTCCTGACGCAGAATGCCCCGCCGACGGACCGCGCAGATACGACTTATCTGCGTCTCAAGTATCGGCGCCGTAGGCCCTGAGGTCACGTTGTTCCAGCCGGGCGACGAGGTATTCTATGCCGGCTCAATTGCTCGGACGGGCGCCAATGCCGAGTTCCATCTCGTCGATGAGCGCATCGTCGGCAAGAAGCCCAAATCGCTGGACTGGGCCGAGGCGGCAGCACTGCCGCTGACGTCGCTCACTGCCTGGGAAGCCTTCTTCGACCGCCTCGACGTGCACAGGGCTGTGCCAGGTGCGGCGCCCGCGATCCTCATCGTTGGGGGAGCGCGCGGCGTCGGTTCAATCGCCATTCAGATCGCACGCCAGTGCACCGATCTCACCGTGATCGCCACGGCATCGCGCTCCGACACGCAGGCATGGTCAAAACGCTCGGCGCCCATCACGTCATTGATCATTCCAAACCGCTTGCCGCTGAATTCGCCGCACTTGGTATCGGTGCGCCAGCCTTTGTCTTTTCGACGACGCACACCGAAAAGCATGTCAGCGAGATTGCCGAGCTGATCGCGCCGCAGGGTCGGTTTGGCCTCATCGACGACCCGAAGACGTTCGACATCATGCTGTTCAAGCCTAAGGCGGTGTCGATCCACCATGAGCTGATGTTCACGCGTTCGATTTACGGCACGCAGGATCTGGCCGAGCAGGGCGAAATTCTGAACAAAGCGCGCGTCCGGCACGACCTGGACCGAACTCATTCGATGAGGCGTACGAAAGCCGCGCAGATCTACACGAAGACGGGAAACATTCGCGCGGTGCAACTGCTCCTGGGCCATACGAAGCTTGAGAGCACGGTCCGCTATCTCGGCATCGAAGGGGACGACGCTTTGGCGATCTCTGAACAGATCGACCTGTGAGAACCTGCGACAACGGACAGAGCGACGCGGGCTGAAGCGTCGCTTTGTGACCCTGAGTTGCCCTTCACATTTCGCTGCCTGATAGCCGACATTCGCGGCAACCGGCACTGATGGCTCTTTGCGGACAGCAACACGACTACAACCCCTGAACATTAAAGGGGCACAGATATACGGTAGAAAGATCATATCATGAACAGCGGCCCGATTCCGAGCTCCAGTCCCGCGCGAAATCGAGGGTCGGAGAAGGGTGGGAAGTTGCCGTTCGGCTACAGAACGAGCACGTGGTGCCATCAGCTGACAAGCCCACGCTGATGTGGTGGGCACCATGGCCCAGTCGACTCGAACCGCTCAGTCAAGCTTAGGCCGAGCGCTGTGACGATCGGCAACCAGCGAGTAATTTCGTCTTCGACGGCGATCCCTACTGGACGAGTTCGCCTTCCATCACGAAACGGCGCTCGGTGGGACCGGTTGGCAGCAAACGAAAGCTTCCGGCGCCTTTGAGCTTCTCCAGCTTGCCGGTGCCGCCAACGACCTGCCACACTCCATTGTCCAGGAGCTTCGGCTTACCATCAGGCCCGGGGACGAACACCGCCTGGATAACCCATTTTATGTAGGCCTTGTTGCCATCCGTCGTAGCGAATTCCAGATAGCCGCGCGGTTCGCCGCCAACGCCTGGCACGACGTCGTGAGCGCCATATTCCTGAACGGTCGCGCCGGCGAGTGGACCCTGACCTTCGGACTTGCCTTCCCGTCGGACCAGCAAGAAGAAGTGCTTGCTCGCATCGGCGAAATCGAGCCGGATGGCTTCCTTCTGCGCGACAAGCGCCTCAAACTTCACCGGCTCGGCCTGAACGGGAGACGCGATAATTAACAAAGGCGTCGCAACCGCAGTGATCGTGCTAAACCTCCTCATTGTGTTCTCCTTTGATTCGTCTCGAAAGCTCGGTGAACATGTCGAGAGCACGCAAGGACGTGCGTACCACGCGCGTTGTTTGGATGCGTCGAATGTAGATGTCACTGCCGCTCTCCCGCGAAGGCCTCTCCGGGCCTCTAGCTTCAAGAACAGAGCTGCAAAGACTACACGATGTCATGTCATTGAGAAAGCGGTATCAAGGCCTGCGCACGCCGATGCTTTGCATAGGCACGCAACGTCTTAGCCGGGTCAGATTGCGTCATGCTACCCTCGCAACTGAACGACCGCAAAGCGGGCCGCCGAATAGACCTCCCGTTGCGGCTTCGAAAACGATTCCGCTGCTCTTTGGCGCGCAGCCTCCCGGCGTCTGGTTTCAAGCTCCTCTCGGAAAGCAGCCAGCGGTGGGCGGCGCAACATCTGCCCAGCCTTTACGCGGGCCCAGTAGCCGCGCGGAGGCTTCGGCACCTGCAGGCGCGCGCACAGTTTCCGATCGCCACATCTGACAGGCCAAGATCCCTGCCGATCTCGCGGGTAGGTTTCTCCCAAACCAGCGCAAACAATTCCTCTCGGGAGAGTTCTCGTCGTGCCATGCTACCTCCATCCGGCAACGGCGCGCGACGGCCGGCGACGCGCGCACTGGCCAATTGCCCGGAGCGGCACGCCTGTGGTCAGGCGTTCGGATCACGGGGATGAAGAGGGCGCCTCACAACGAGCTGGGTGACAAGCCTATGGCTTCGAGTCGTAGAGCTGCTCGCTCCAGCAGAGTGCGCCAAACGCGCGCACAGGCATGAGCTTCGACCAGCTGGCCGCGTCGAAAGCCGACGTTCCAAGTGATAAACCAGAAAGGCGCTGAAAGTGGCCGGCGACTGTTGGGAACTGGTGGGCTTTGGATGACGCCGGCCAAGCGCACACAGGTCCGCCGCAAAGACAAGTAGGGAAGGTGATTCCGCGTATGGTGTTCTCGCTGAAGCCAGCCGTTGATGAAAATGGGACTTCCTCACCAATAGTCACGGCTTGTCCGTGCAGCAAGCGATATCGCCTGACCGTTCGGATCGCTTAATCTCCGACACGACGTTCCTCTTGCGTCAAAGCAAAGATATTGACGGCCCCTGGCAATTATCCCGCTACTGGAACTAGCCAACGCGTCGGGGCGACAATGTCATCAGATCTGAAACCGGGTGCCAGAACGACTTGGCGATCAGCCTGCCATGCCGCAATGCGGCCGGGGGCCGCCGACGGGTACGATCTCATAGCCGACGGCGATCAATTGGAGTTTCATCTCGTCAAAATGCCGCTTTGAGCCGCTGACGATCGATTCAGGCGCGTAGTTCCAGCCGTTACGGGCGGCATTGGCCAGGATGTCGGCATAGAAGCGCATGCTGGCGATTTTCACGTCCGACTCTAGCAGCTGCCTGCATCCGCTTGCGAACGACGGCGGCGGTGCGGCGGACAAGCCCAGGATCGCGGATACCAACACAATCGAAACAGCGCGCATGAGATTCTCCCTCGGTCCATTGCAACCCATTTTGCTGTAAGGGAGCTTGCATCGCGTGCGCCTGCGTTGGGATCGGGCAGATGCTGTATTCGGGCTCCTGCATTTGTAGTATTTTGCCTCGGCAACAGCTGAAACCGTGCCGATCGGGTCTGCCATGGGCCGCATCGCGACATCTTCGCCGGGTCACGGCGCGCTGTCCGATCGGGAGCGCGCGGTGGCGGAAAAATTCGCCGCCGGACTGACTTATCGCGAGATCGGCGAGGCGCTGTTCATCGCCCCGTCGACCGTGCGGACCCATCTCGCCTCGATCTACGACAAGCTCGGCGTGCGCAACAAAGTCGCGCTTGCCTCGCATATCAATAGAGCTATCAGCGCTGGGACGGATGGGCTGTCACCTTGGCCAGACGGCTCTCCCGTGCTCGCCATATTCCCCATCGAATGCCTGAATTCGGAAGAGCGCTGGCGCCGCTTTGCCGACGGCCTGTCGTCGGACATCACTATCGACCTGGCGCGCTACGCGGATCTGCCAGTTATCGCCTTCCACACCATGAAATCTCTGGGCAGCAAGCCCGCCGACTTCCCCGCCGACGGCAAGGCGCTTGGCGCCACCTATATCGTGTCGGGCCAGCTGCGCGCCGACGAGCGGCGGGTTCGGTTATCGATAGAGCTCGCCGACGCGGGCAACGGCGTCAGCCTGTGGAGCGAACGCTACAACCGTCAAGTCGAGGATATTTTTACGCTGCAGGACAGTCTGACCGAAAGCGTCATCAATGTGATCGCCGGCAGCTACGGAGCGCTTGCCACGGTCGGCCGTAACGCGATTCGCCGCAAACCGCCGGCCAGTCTGCGGGCCTACGATTGTTATCTGCTTGGTGTTGAACAGCAGGACACATTCAGCCGCGCCGGCACTGCCGAAGCGATACGCCTGTTTTCACGCGCGCTGGAGCTTGACCCCACGTTGGTCAGGGCCTGGACTGCGCTTGCCTATGCCTATTCGATCGAGGGCGCCAACGGCTTCGGCGACGATGCGCAGGGCTCGATCGAGAACTGGCGGACGGCGGTTGAAAACGCGGTTCTGCTCGATCCGATGGACAGCGTTGCCTGCAATTGCCTTGGCGATCTTAGGGGATGTCTCGGCGACCTCGCAGGAGCGGACCGCGCGTATCGCCGCGCCTTCGAATATGGCTCCAACCATGCCGATACGCTGGCGCTGCTGGCCGGCAGCAAGGCGCTGGTCGCTGGCGATCCAGCCGAGGCGATGCCGCTCATCGAGCGCGCCATGCGCCTCAATCCGCTGGCCCCACCTTGGTATTTCGGCATGCTGGGCCGCATCCTGTTCACGGCCGGCAAGCACAGGGAAGCCATCGCGGCGCTGCGCAGAAGTACGCTGGATTCTCCGAATGTGCTGTTGTTTTTGGCGCTAGCGCATACGGCCGTGGGCGAGGCCGGCGAGGCGGCCAGGATCGAAGCCCGCTTGAAAGCTGAATTCCCGGACTTTTCGGTCGAACGCTTCATCACGGGCTATCCCGTGACCAACCCCGACGCGGTGCACGCCATTCGCCACGCCGCCCAACTGGCAAGGCGCGACTGAGGCCTTCTGAAGCGCCGACGCGTTCGTTAACCAATGATCAGTGAGCGAACGGCAAACGAACCGCCAGCTGGGATCGCTCGCCTAACCGCACCAAACATCAAATCGACTGTCTTGCCAGCGGGATGGCAAGTCACAAAAGTACGCAACGGACGCAAATGCCATGGGCAGCCGCGACGCGGACTTTTCAACAGTATCGGTGGAACGTTGCCATTCGTCTCGTCGATGGGAACGAGCAAGTAGCGCCATAAGCCGCCGTTCCCGACGGTTCTCCAAACCTGCCGTTCGCGCTATGTCTGAACGCACCAACCGACCACGTGCGCCAGTTCCGGACCTTCCTGGCGCTTCTCCAGAGCCGCCGTTCGCGCAACGGCTTGAGTCAACCCTAAGCTGACCTTCTGGGACTCTCCGGATCAGGGTCATATCTGGCGAGAGGCTATCCATCATATAGTCTGGCATGTTCAGGATTGAGGCTCTCCCAGAGGATGGCAGGAGCCGTCGAGCGCGCTTTTTAATCGAGCGGAGACCGGCGAAAAGCCTGCACTTGAGGGCATCGCGATAAAAGTACGTCAAACAACGCCAATGGAGAATAAGCGGTGACTTTGGTGGGCGCTCGTTTTGAACCCTGCCTCGGGTCGCTTGCAGTCAACTGTGTCAACCACCGGAACGAGCAAGGAGCGCCAGGAGCGGCGGTCAGAACTGGTGGCATTGAAGGACCGAAAGGCGGGCCGAAAGCGGACGGTCCGGTTCTGGAACGAACTAGCCAGAAAGGTGCCATTCCGCTGGTGAGCCCATCTTGGCCGCAACGACGTTGCTTGCCGCTGCCCGAGGGACTAAGCCGCTCGCGCGGCAATGGCGCTTGTAACAGGCGGACGCTCGTTCGCCCTTGGCCGAATTCGCGCCCCTGACCCATTCCAGACATTCGTCGGATCCTAGACCGAACATCTAGGTTGGAACTCAAGGGGCCACCGAGCCGAAACGACCAGACTAGGAAGCCAATTGACCACAATACCTGCCTGATATGCTGCCCCGGTTGCGCGCTCCAGAACGGTCACTCGTCGAGCCAGTATTGGCCGGAACAGCCGAACTGGCGCGAGGCGACAGATTGGCGCTTGGCGACAAATGCCATTGCGAAGAGACTCCGGGGGTGTTGTTCGCTTTCACACCAGGCACCATCGTGTAACCCTGATCGACCAGTTGCAATTTCAGCTCCTTGATATGCCGTTTGAAGCCGTTCTCGATTTGGCTCCGAGGCTAGCGCCATCCGTTCCTGCACGTTCGGATGAGAATGTCTGAATACAATTCGGCACTAACGGCTCTCATGGCATCTTCGGAAATCAGCATGCCACCAGATTGCGTGCCTTCGGACAAGCATGGTCCAGCCGACAAAGGCAGCACCAGCATTGCGGCAAAGATAGATGACTTTGTCATGGATTCCTCCTGTTCCAGAATGGATCGGGGTTCTGCAACCCGACGAAACCCTGTCGACAGGAAAGCCTGGAATTGCTGGCGGTCGCATGGAATCGTGCAAATGCAGTGTTTTCGAGATCGCATCTGTAGTATTTTGCCGTGCCGGGTTGGCCACAACTCGTAGCGGATCGGAGACTTGAGGCGATGCTTCGCGCCGTAAGCAATCCTCTGACCAGTCTGTCGGACCGGGAGCGGGTGGTCGCTGCAAAATTCGCCGAGGGGATGACCTACCGTGAAATCGGCGAGACGCTCTTCATAGCGCCGACTACCGTTCGGACCCATCTGTCGGCCATCTATCGGAAACTCGATATTCGCAGCAAATTGGCGCTTGCAACCTTGCTTGCCGACCAACGCGAGCAAGACACGGGCCAGGCACCTTCCTGTGGCCTCTCGGTAGAGGGATCTGGGCCAACAGTCGTTGCGGTTCTCCCTTTCGACAATCTGAGCGCGGAGGAACCATGGAACCGCTTGGCCGATGGCTTGTCGGCGGACATCATGGTCGACCTCGCTCGCTACCCCGACCTTGCGGTCATCGCCCGCCAGACCATGCTCTCGTACAAGGGACGGCGCGATGACGTGCGATCCATCGGGCGGGAACTGAATGCGGATTATCTACTTGAGGGGACCTTGCAGGCGGCAGCGCAGCAGCTGCGGATCTGCGTCCAACTCGTCGACCCGCGCACTGGAGTCGATTTGTGGACGGCCCGCTATGATCGATCAGCGGAAGACCTGTTTGCGATGCAGGACATAGTCACCGAAAACGTCGTCAATGTCCTTGCTAGCTGTTGCGGCAAGCTCGCAAAACTTCGACGCGATGTTGTCCGGCGAAAACAACCCGCCAGCCTATGTGCCTATGACTACTATCTGCTCGGTGTCGAGCAGCACAATTTGTACACGCACGCTTCGAATGCGGAAGCGGTGCGGCTTCTGACGCGTGCCATCGAGCTCGACCCTGGTCTTGCCAGAGCCTGGACAGTCTTGGGTCTGGCGCATGCCGTCGCCGCCATCAATGCGTTTACCACTGACCCTTCCGCCGCAAAGGAGCGCTGGAAACTGTGCCTCGAACGAGCTTTGGCGCTCGACGCGGGTGATACCCAAGCGCGCATATGTCTAGCCGAGCTTCGAGCATTGCAGGGCGATCTCGATGCCACAGCAAGAGAACACGAGCTTGCCTTGGCGGCCGCCCCGCACGATGCCGATACCCTCGCCTTGCTTGCCGGAGGAAAGGCGTTCGTGACAGGCGACCCGCTGGAAGGATATGAACTGGCGAAGCGCGCGATCCGTCTCAATCCACATGTTTCCTGGTACTATAGCATGCTGGGCCGATCGAGCTTCGTTGTAGGTCTCCACAGGGAGTGCCTGACCGCGTTCAGCCAAGCACCGCCGGACTCGCCCGCAACGTTGCTGTTCCAGGCCATGGCGCATGCCGTGCTCAGCGAAACACCTCAGGCAATGAAGATTGCCAACCGGTTGGCGAGAGAATTTCCAGACATTTCGGCCGAAGGGTTTATCGGCTCCTATCCAGTCATCAATCCTCCCGCTGTTGCCGCGATCCGGGAGGGCGCCCGCCGCGCGGGGCTGGCCTAGCTTCAATTGAGATACAATAGCGGAGCCCTCGGTGCGACCAAACAAATCTTAGCGACAATGGTGATTGCCTATGGTGTCGTAGACGATGTCGGCTACGCGCAGGCGCAAAATCCGCTCACCATCATCGCACCAGTCTCCGGTCAGACTGTTGATGGGACGCTTTCCTTTTCCGGGACCGCTTCCGTCAACAGCATTACACGGCGCGGAACTATTAGCGGACAGACCAATACCGCGGTCGAATGTCGAGGGACGGCTACCGTCAATCTTACGTTCTCGCATGGAGAAGGAACGATCGTTTGCGGGCAACTCTCGTCCCGGTTCGTGTTCTCGCTGACTAGCAGACAACCCCCAGCTGGCTCAGGAACGGGAACCCTTTCCGACGGGCGCAAGGTGATGTTGAGAATAGGACAATGACCACAAATCGACAGCCCTTTTGTCGAGAATTGGCGAGCTGAAACATTGATGTACGTGGGCTCGGTTATTACTCTTGCCAAAGCCGATGTAAGCCGAGCCGGTCGATGGCCTCGCATGCGGAAAACGGAACCCTGCGAGGCAGGTCGTAGCGGATCAACGGGTGGGCAACGCTTTCTGACGGCGCACGTTGCTTTCAGCCGTCGGCCCAGTGGCCGAGCGGCGTTGACTGCGGACCATCGCACGGATGGATTGGCAAGACTAGAACGGGTGCCGAGGAACGACCCGCTACGCGGGATGGGCGCGTGGGGTGAGGTAGAGATCACGAACCGGACGCCGCACTCGCATTGAGGGTGGTTCGGCAGCGGCAGAGCATTACGGGCTTCTTCAACAAGGAGCCTGACCATGCCCTATCCTGTTCTGATGCACCTATCAGTCCACTTCGTCAGCGGCTGATTACGACATGAACATGCGGCGTTTCTCACGGGAGACGCAGCGCAACTATCTCCGCGACATCGGACGCCTGGCGACGTTCCTCGGGCGTTCACCAGACACAGCGACCACCGACGACCTGCGCCGGTTCCAGATCGAACGTACCCATCCGGTGAAGACCGCAGACGTGTATCCGGCGGCCATGAGGACCTGAGCACCGCGGTGCCGGCGTCAAGTTTTTGATGGGGAGACGCGATGATATTC
>NZ_JAMYOX010000065.1:0-21220 GCF_040320025.1 Mesorhizobium sp. M0808 | reverse complement strand
TACGAGATCTTGGCGGCAACGTAGTTCAGGCCCCACGAAAAGGTCAGCCCGACCATGATGGCGGCGGCCGCCAGATCGACCGCGTCACGGCGGTCGAGCGTATCTGTGGCGACGCCCACCGCCGCTAGTCCTCCGCGCTCGCGTCGTCGAAACCGAGCAGGTTCCAGCTCTGGCGCATATGCGGCGGCATCGGTGCGGTGACGTCGACAAAGCCCTTGTCGGGATGCGGGATGACGATGCGGCGCGCGTGCAGATGCAGCCGGTTCTGCATGCCGCCTGGAAAATCCCAATTGGTGTCGGCCTCGAAATATTTGGGGTCGCCGATGATCGGGCAACCGATATGGGCGGCATGGACGCGAAGCTGGTGGGTGCGCCCGGTATAGGGTTCCATTTCCAGCCAGGACAGGGTCTGCGCCGCCTGCTCGACGATGCGGTAATAGGACACGGCGTGATCGGCGCCCTTTTCGCCATGCTTGGCGATGCGCACACGATCGCCGTCGGGCGTCGGTTCCTTGATCAGCCAGGTCGAGATCTTGTCCTCGCGCTTCGGCGGCACGCCCTTGACCAGCGCCCAGTAAGTTTTCTTCGTCTCACGCGCCCGGAACGCTTCGGCGAGCTTCATGGCGGCGAGCCTTGTACGGGCGACAACCAGCACACCCGACGTGTCGCGGTCGAGCCGGTGCACCAGACGCGGCTTCTCGCCCTTCTGGTTGCGCCAGGCTTCCAGCATGTCGTCGACATTGCGGGTGACGCCAGAGCCGCCCTGGACCGCCAGGCCGGCCGGCTTGTTGAAGACGAAGACCTTCGGGTCCTCATGGATCAGCATCTTTGCCAAAACGTCGGCGTCGCCCTGGTTGCGGATCGAATGACCGGTGAGCGGGCTTTCACCTTTCTTGTCGACTTCGAGCGGCGGCACTCGCACCGTCTGGCCGGCTTCGACGCGGGTATCGGCCTTCACCCTGCCGCCGTCGACGCGGATCTGGCCGGAACGCAGCAGCTTCTGCAGATGACCGAAACCGAGACCGGGGAAATGGCTCTTGAACCAGCGGTCGAGCCGCATGCCCGCCTCGCCGGCGTCCACTGTGATCTGTTCAACGCCTGCCATGATTCCAATCGCCGTTTTGCAGGCATGCAACGGCATTCGCCGGTACCCGCAATCTCACTCGGTTATTCGTTGTCGGTTCCATATTGCAGAACCTGAACTTTCTCCAGCGTAATCAAACCACTTGTCATGATTGTTTCAAGCACGGGCAGGAAAGCGGCCAATTTTTCCTCGTCATCGACGATCTCGATGACGAGTGGCAGATCCTCCGATAGGCGGAGGATCTTCGTGGTGTGAAGCCGGCTGGAATGGCCGAACCCCATCGCGCCGCGCAGGACGGTCGCGCCGGCGATCTGCATTTCGCGGGCCCTCAGCACGATAACCTCATACAGCGGACGGCCATCTGCCTTGTCGTTTTCGCCGATAAATATGCGCAGCAATTGTGCCTGTGTTGGTATCTTCATTGCCTGGACCCTCTCAGCCGGTTGAGCCGAACTGCAAAGATGTGGCCAAGCCAGACGGCGGCAAGCCAGGCCACCACGGAGATCGCGATATTGAGTCCCGCCGCCACAAGCCTCCCGCCTTGCGCGAGGGTGAGTGTTTCAAGGCTGAAAGCGGAGAAGGTCGTCAGGCCGCCGCAGAAGCCGGCCATGAAGAATTGACGTTGCAGCGGACCGGCGAAGACGCGACCATCCGGTCCCGTCAATGTCGCGTAGAAGCCGATGAGGAACGAGCCAACAATGTTGACGAGGAGCGTGCCGAAGGGAAATCCAGCGCCCCACAGGGCAGTGCTCGTCGATGAGGCAAGCGCCCGCAACACACCGCCGATCATGCTGCCTGCGGCTACGGTCGCATAGAGCCGAACCGTTTCGTTGGTTCTGCGACGGCCAATGAGGCGCGCCGCATGCCCTGCCGCGGCAGTGTCCGTCCCGTCGTGGCGGAGCTTCCGCGGGCCGCTCACGGCGCCCCGCCGCCAATCAGAAGACTTCCCGCAGCAAAGCCCAGCGTCACGCCGCCGAGGCTCAGAAAAACCGAAAGCAGCACATTTCCGCCGGCGCGCCGCCATTCGCCCTCGCGCGCCAGCGCCAGCGTCTGCAGGCTGAAGGAAGAAACCGTGGTGTAGCAGCCGAGGCCGCCGGTAACGGTAAAGACCCAGATGGCGGGCATGCCGTCGCGCGCCACCGCATGCGCAACGACACCGATTGCAAACGCTCCCGAGACGTTGACGGCCATAGTGCCCCAGGGAAAGGTCTCGCCGACCCGGCGGGCGACGAAGCCGGACAGGAAGAAGCGGGCCATTGCACCGATCGCGCCACCAAGGCAGACAAGCAACAGATGATACATCGTGCTCCCTCGCGCCGGTCACACCACGGTGTCAGGCGGCTCCGGCCTTCTTCGGCTTGCTGGAGCCGATCATCTTCCAGTTCTTGTAGAACATGGCATTGATGCGCTCGACGCTGACCGAAACGATGGCGAGAAGAGCGGCGATCAGGCCGGGGAATGGCGATGGCCGGATGATGTCCATGAACACGCAGTAGCGGCGCCCATCATATTCGTTGACCGAGCGGTGCAGCAGCGTGTCGTCGAAAATATAGAGCGGATTGTCGTGCCAGTAGTTCCTGGCGTTGTTGCACTCGACGAAAACCTCGGCCTTCACCGGGAGAAGATTGTAGAGAATGCGCAGGCTGAGCCGCAGCGGTCCGAAATGCCAGGAGGTCGATTCCTTGCCCCTGAACACCGACACGGCGATGGTCTTGATATATTTGAAATCCTTGTTGAATTCGGCGACGTTGTCGATCTTGTGCTTGCCGTACCACTGGTAGACATACATGCCGCGCCGGCCGCTGCCGAAATTGGCGTCGATATCGGCGATGATCTCGTCCTTGCGCGCCTTGAAGACGTCCAGAACCTCGTTGACCTCACGCTGATAGTCCGGAGGAAACTGGTCCAGTTTCCAGACACCGCGGTTTCTGTAGCACAGAAGATCGACCAGCAGATTGAAGGGCGAAAGCAGCCAGGTGAAGATGCCGTTGCCGAGGAAATAACCACTGAACAGCGCCCAGTTCTTGTTGTCATTGCGCAACACGTCGACCAGGCCGAGGACAATGAAAATTGTCGTCAGGATGGGAATGAAATAGAAGCCGAGCGCCAGCAGCGGGATCGCTATGGCGAACTTCCGAAGGGTCTTGCGAGATTTTTTTGTCATTTTTCCACGCGCCAGGCGCGATTCCGTTCTGAATATCGTCGGTACGTTTCTGGCCTGTCCGCCAGCCGAAGGCGCATCTTGATAGGGTTTTTTATCCCGCCAGACAACGGCGATCACACCACTGTGCGGTCGGCAGCTACTTTTCCCGCTCGCTGCGCAGCTTCGCCCAATAATCCAGCCGCTTCCTGATATCGCGCTCGAAGCCGCGCTCTGGCGGGTCGTAGAATGTCTGCCTTCCCATCTTCTCCGGAAAATAGTCCTGGCCGGAAAAAGCGTCGGGCTCGTCGTGGTCGTAGCGATAGCCGGCGCCGTAATCTTCCTGTTTCATCAGCTTGGTCGGCGCATTGAGAATGTGCTTGGGCGGCAGCAGCGAACCGAATTCCTTCGCCGCCTGTGTGGCGGCCTTGAACGCGGTATAAACTGCATTGGATTTCGGCGCGGTGGCGAGATAGACGGTCGCCTCGGCGAAGGCCAGTTCGCCCTCGGGCGAGCCCAGATAGTCATAGGCGTCCTTGGCGGCGTTAGCGACGACGAGCGCCTGCGGGTCGGCCAGCCCAATATCCTCCATCGCCATGCGCACCAACCGGCGCCCGAGATAAAGTGGATCTTCGCCGGCGTCGAACATGCGGGCGAGATAGTAGAGTGCCGCGTCGGGGTCGGAGCCGCGCACCGATTTGTGCAAGGCGGAGATCAAATTGTAGTGGCCGTCCTGTCCCTTGTCGTAGATCGGCGCGCGGCGCTGGACGATGCGCTGCAGGGCTTCGGCGCCGAACACCTCCTTTGATTTCGCTGCGCGCCAGACTTCTTCGGCGAGCGTCAATGCCGCGCGGCCGTCGCCGTCGCTCATGCGGATGAGCATCGCCCGCGCGTCTTCATCGAGCGGCAGCGCCCTGCCCTCTGCCTCCTCGGCCCGCGCCAGCAGCTTGGCGATACTGTCCTCGCCGAGTGAGTGAAAGACCAGCACACGCGCGCGCGACAACAGCGCGGCGTTAAGCTCGAAGGACGGATTCTCCGTGGTGGCGCCGACCAGCACGACGGTGCCGTCTTCCATCACGGGCAGAAAACTGTCCTGCTGGGCGCGGTTGAAGCGATGGATCTCGTCGACGAACAGCAGTGTCTGGCGGCCGTTGGAGCGGCGCAGCTTCGCTGCCTCGAACACTTTCTTCAGGTCGGCAACGCCGGAAAACACCGCCGAGATCTGTTCGAAGGCGAGGCTTGTCTCGCCGGCAAGCAGCCGTGCGACCGTGGTCTTGCCGGTGCCGGGCGGGCCCCAGAAGATCATCGAGCCGAGCGAGCCGGAGCCGATCAGCCGCGTCAGCGCGCCGTCGGGTCCGGTCAGATGCTCCTGGCCGACGACCTCGCCGAGGTTCTTCGGGCGCAGACGGTCCGCCAGCGGCCTGCCGGGCGGCGTCTTCGGTTCATCGACACTGAACAGATCGGCCATGCAACTTCTTCTGCCTGGAGCCCGATCATGCTGACGTTCGGGCTCAGTAACGCAACACCTGGCGCAGTATCTGCCCGCCGCGCTCGACGGTAAAGCGCCACCAGCGCGTATCCTGCTGGGCTACCTGTTCCAAGGTCGCCGCCTTGTCGATCGTCAGGCCATTGACCTCACGCACGATGTCGCCTGGCTGGAAGCCAAAATCGGCAGCAGGCGAATCGCGGTTGATGTCGACCACGGTGACGCCTTTGACATCGGTGCGCAGACCGAGCCGTTGGGCAAGCCGTGGCGACAGTTCAGCAACCTTGGCACCGGAAAACGGGCTGCGGCCGCGCAAAGTGAGTTCCGCAGCTTTGGCGCCCTCAGGCGGCCGTTCCAGCGCGATGTCCATCGTCGCCTGCTGACCCTTGCTCAGAACGCCGAAGCTGGCATTCGTACCAATCGACAGCGTCGCCATCCGGTAGTCCAGCGCCCCGACGCTCTCGACCGGCTTGCCGTTGAGCGACAGCACTACGTCGCCCGGCTTGAGCCCTGCCTTGGCGGCGGGTCCCGCCTCTTCGACCGAAGAAACCAGCGCACCGGTCGGTTTGTCGATGCCGAGCGATTCGGCAATCTGCGGCGTCACCGCCTCGAACTCGGCACCGGCATACGGCCGCTCGAAGAAGTCGAGCCCGGCCTTGGCCGCGTCGGCGAAGGCGCGAACCATGTTCGAAGGGATGGCAAAGCCGATGCCGATCGAGCCGCCGCTACGGCTATAGATCGCCGTGTTGATGCCGATCAGCTGCCCTCCCATGTTGACCAGCGCGCCACCGGAATTGCCGGGGTTGATGGCGGCGTCGGTCTGGATGAAGAAGCTGGAATCGGAGACGCCGATATGGCTGCGCGCCACCGCCGAAATAATGCCGCTGGTGGTGGTCTGGCCGACACCGAACGGATTGCCGATCGCCAGCACCAGGTCGCCGACCTCGAGCGCGTCGGAATCGCCGATGGCGATCACCGGAAACGGCTTGTCGGAAGAAATCTTGAGCACGGCGAGATCGAGCGTCTCGTCCTTAAGCAGTACCTTGCTGTCGAATTCGCGCCCATCGGCAGTCGCGACCTTGACCTGGTCGGCGTCCTTGACGACGTGGAAATTGGTGACCACGACGCCGGTCGGATCGACCAGCACCCCCGAACCGAGCGAGGACTGCGCGCGCGGCTGCGAGCGGCCGAAGAACTCCTCGAAGAACGGATCGCCGTCGAAGGGCGACGTCACCTTGGCGGTCTGCGAGGCGTAGACATTGACCACGGCCGGCGCCGTCTGCTTGACCAGCGGCGCGAAGGACAGCTGCACCTCCTCGCGGCCGAACGGCACGCGCTTGTCGGGGCCTGAAGTGGCGTTTTCGCCTTCGACGCCATGCAGCAGATCGGTCAGCACGTCGGACAGACCGGGATCTGGCTTGGCCTCCTCCGCCAGCGCGTGCCTGGCCGCCGGCACGACGGCCAACGCCATCAAGGCGCAGATCAGAACAATGGACAGCCGTTTAACGCGCATTCCGAATCCTCCAAGTCGGGCGCCATTGTCCTGACGATTGTGCAAAATGAAAGGCTAAGCCGCTGAAATCCGATTATTTTGGGTAGTCGCCGCAAAAACCGGTGACAAAACCTCTACCAGCCCGCCCGGTACCTTCGGAAACAGAAAAAGGGGCCCGGAGGCCCCTTTTGAACTTCTCAGGAAAACCGAGCCTTATGCGGCTGCGGCTTCCTCTTCGGTGCCTTCGGCCTCGATGCGGGCACGGTCGCCGGCGCCCTTGGCCGAGGTGTCGCGGTCGACGAATTCGATGACGGCCATTGCGGCATTGTCACCGTGGCGGAAGCCCGCCTTCATGATGCGCAGATAGCCGCCGTTGCGGGTGGCGTAGCGCGGCGCGATGGTATCGAACAGGCGCTTGACGACGCCTTCATTGCCGATCTGGGCAATCACCTGGCGGCGAGCGTGTAGGTCGCCGCGCTTGCCGAGCGTCACCAGCTTCTCGACGATCGGACGCAGATCCTTCGCCTTCGGCAGCGTGGTGAGGATCTGCTCGTGCTCGATAAGCGACACGGCAAGGTTGGCAAACATCGACTTGCGATGGCTTATGCTGCGGGCGAACCGGCGGCCTTTAAATCCGTGGCGCATGGCTCTTCTCCTTCATTGCGGGTTCAAGAGGCTCTCTCAAGCCTCAATATTGATCTTCGTAACGCTTGGCGAGGTCTTCGATGTTTTCCGGCGGCCAGTCCGGCACTTCCATGCCGAGATGCAGGCCCATCGCCGCCAGGACTTCCTTGATCTCGTTCAGCGATTTGCGGCCGAAGTTCGGGGTGCGCAGCATCTCGGCTTCGGTCTTCTGGATCAGATCGCCGATATAGACGATGTTGTCGTTCTTCAGGCAGTTGGCCGAACGCACCGAAAGCTCGAGCTCGTCGACCTTCTTGAGCAGCGCCGGGTTGAAGGCAAGCTCGGTAACCTGTTCGGCAGCGACTTCCTTCTGCGGCTCGTCGAAATTGACGAACAGGCCGAGCTGGTCCTGCAGGATGCGAGCGGCGAAGGCCACCGCGTCCTCGCCCGAAATCGAACCGTCGGTCTCGATGGTCATGGTCAGCTTGTCATAGTCGAGAACCTGGCCCTCGCGAGTGTTCTCGACCTTGTAGGAGACCTTCTTGACCGGCGAATACAGGCTGTCGACGGGGATCAGCCCGATCGGCGCGTCCTCGGCGCGGTTACGGTCGGCCGGCACATAGCCCTTGCCGGTATCGACGGTGAATTCCATGCGGATTTCAGCGCCTTCGTCCAGCGTGCAGATGACGTGGTCGGGATTGAGGATCTCGACGTCGCCGACCGTCTGGATGTCGCCGGCGAGAACCGCGCCCGGTCCCTGCTTGCGGACGACCATGCGCTTGGGGCCGTCGCCTTCCATGCGGATGGCGATTTCCTTGATGTTCAAAACGATGTCGGTCACGTCCTCGCGGACGCCGGCGATGGACGAGAATTCATGCAGAACGCCGTCGATCTGCACGGCGGTTACAGCCGCGCCACGCAGCGAAGACAGAAGCACGCGGCGCAGCGCGTTGCCGAGGGTGAGGCCGAAGCCGCGCTCGAGCGGCTCGGCGACCAGCGTGGTCAGCGTCTTCTTCTTCGACGAGAACTCGATCTTGTTCGGCTTGATCAGTTCTTGCCAATTTTTCTGGATCATAGTGCTTTCCTTCCGTTGTCCCGCCACCATCCAATCGTGGCGGGCGACCTGGAATGCCGTGGAGGAGCGCCCTTGAGGCGCTCGCGCGGCGTTCGGTAAATTCTTTAGACGCGGCGCTTCTTGCGCGGGCGGCAGCCATTGTGCGGGATCGGCGTCACATCACGGATCGAGGTGATGGTGAAGCCGGCAGCCTGCAGCGCGCGCAGCGCCGATTCACGACCGGAGCCGGGTCCACAGACCTCGACCTCGAGCATGCGCATGCCATGTTCCTGGGCCTTCTTGGCAACATCTTCTGCGGCCATCTGGGCAGCGAACGGGGTCGACTTGCGCGATCCCTTGAAGCCCTGGGCTCCGGCCGACGACCAGGCAATCGAGTTACCCTGCGCGTCGGTGATGGTGATCATCGTGTTGTTGAAGGTCGAATTGACGTGGGCAACGCCCGACGAGATGTTCTTGCGTTCGCGACGGCGAACACGAGCGGCTTCCTTGGCCATGATGGTCCTTTCAGTTGATCTCTACACCGCCGTAATGCCAGCGGCTCCACCAGGGAGAAGGCAGTAGGGGAATATGGCAGTAGGGCAGTATGTCTGCCGTTCCTATTGCCTTACTGCCCTACTCCCTTACTGCCCTAAATTACTTCTTCTTTCCGGCAATCGACTTAGCCGGGCCCTTGCGGGTGCGCGCATTGGTATGCGTGCGCTGACCGCGAACCGGCAGCGAGCGGCGGTGACGCAGGCCGCGGTAGCAGCCGAGGTCCATGAGTCGCTTGATGTTCATCGACACTTCGCGGCGCAGATCGCCCTCGACCTGATAGTCGCGGTCGATGGTCTCGCGGATCTGCAGCACTTCCGCGTCGGTCAGCTGGTTGACGCGACGCTCGGCCGGGATGCCGACCTTGTCGACGATCTCCTGGGCGAACTTCTTGCCAATGCCGTGAATGTATTGAAGCGCGATGACGACGCGCTTGTTGGTCGGAATATTGACGCCGGCTATACGAGCCATGTTCTTCTCTTCTCCATATAGGCCGGACGAGCCGGCGCTTCAAGTTGCCCCGCGTCCGGTGGAGGCCGGCCCTTGCGGGAGTTTCCAGTTCAAAGCGGCCTGCCTTGCCCTTGCGGACAAGCAAGCCTCATGCCTGATAGGAAGACGGGCCGCCATACCCCAGCGGACCGCTCCAGTCAAGCGCAATCGTTCGATTCTCTAGCCGGCCGCCTGGCCAACTTTCCGGGTCGTCGCCCTGAGCACCGCCTCGATCTGCTGCGTCACCGCATCGATGTCGGCCATGCCATCGACGCCCCTGAGCTTGCCCTTGGCGTAGTAGTAGCCGATCAGCGGCGAGGTTTTCTTGTAATATTCCCTCAAGCGTTCCTCGAACACCGCTGGGCTGTCGTCCTTGCGCACCGGCAGGCCTGCGGCCTTGGCGTCTTCGGCGCGCTTGACGATTCGGCCAACCAGCGCCTTGTCATCGACGACAAATTCGATGACAGCATCGAGCTCCAGTCCGCGATCCGACAGCATTTCCTCAACGGCGTCCGCTTGCACCAGGGTTCGCGGGTACCCGTCAAGGATGAAGCCGTTTGCGCAATCAGCTTGATCGATGCGCTCGGCCACGATGGCGTTGACGATAGCGTCGGACACCAGTTCGCCAGCGTCCATCACCGCCTTGGCGCGCTTGCCGACTTCGGTGCCAGCCTGGACAGCAGCACGCAGCATGTCCCCCGTGGAAAGCTGTGGGATGCCGTGTCGTTCTACCAGTCTTAGTGCTTGTGTCCCCTTGCCCGCCCCCGGCGGTCCAAGCAATATCAACCTCATCTGGCCTTTTTCCCCCCGCGCAGCTTCGACTTCTTGATCAGGCCCTCATACTGGTGCGCGATCAGGTGACCCTGAATCTGCGCCACCGTATCGAGCGTTACACTGACCACGATCAGGAGCGAAGTGCCACCAAGGTAGAACGGTACGCCAGTCGCTGAAATCAGGAACTCGGGCAGCAGACACACCAGCACCAGATAAATGGCGCCGACGACGGTGATGCGGGTGAGCACATAGTCAATATAGTCCGCAGTGCGCTCGCCCGGACGATAGCCCGGGATGAAGCCCGAATGCTTCTTGAGCTGGTCGGCGGTGTCCTTCGGATTGAAGACGATCGCCGTATAGAAGAAGGCGAAGAACACGATCATCGCCGCGTAGAAGGCCATATAGAGCGGCTGGCCGTGGCCGAGCGCCGCCAGGATGGTGCTGGCCCATGCAGGCATATTGGTGGTCTGCGAGAAGCCGGCAACCGTTGCCGGAAGCAGCAGCAGCGACGAGGCGAAGATCGGCGGAATGACGCCGGAGGTGTTAAGCTTCAGCGGCAGATGCGAGGTATCGCCCTGGAACATGCGATTGCCGACCTGGCGCTTGGGATACTGGATCAGCAGGCGGCGCTGGGCGCGCTCGAAGAAGACGATCAGCGCGATGACGATGATGGCCAGCACGATGATCGCCAGGATCAGGCCGGTCGACAAGGCGCCGGTGCGGCCAAGCTCCAGCGTGCCGGAGATGGCGCGCGGCAGGCCGGCGACGATGCCGGAGAAGATGATCAGCGAAATGCCGTTGCCGATGCCGCGAGCAGTGATCTGCTCGCCAAGCCACATCAGGAACATGGTGCCGCCGACCAGCGTGACGACGGTAGAGATGCGGAAGAACATGCCGGGATCGTTGACGATGCCGTTGCCGCCCTCAAGCCCGACCGAAATGCCGTACGCCTGAACCAGCGCCAGAAGCACGGTGCCGTAGCGCGTGTACTGGTTGATGATCTTGCGGCCCTGCTCGCCTTCCTTCTTCAGCGCTTCCAGCGACGGAATGACCGAGGTCATCAGCTGCATGATGATGGAGGCCGAGATATAGGGCATGATGCCGAGGGCAAAGATCGCCATGCGCTGCACGGCGCCGCCGGCGAACATGTTGAACATGCCGAGCACGCCCTTGCTCTGCGACGAGAAGGCCTGGGCGAAAGCGTCGGGATTGATGCCGGGCAGCGGAATATAGGTGCCAAGGCGGTAGACGAGCAGCGCACCGATGGTGAACCAGATGCGCTTCTTCAGATCCTCGGCTTTGGCGAAGGCCGAAAAATTCAGATTCGAGGCCAGTTGTTCAGCAGCCGAAGCCATGCCTGATTCTCCGCTTGGTCACGCTCGATGCCCGCAGCTCAGGCGGCGCGTGTCACCGAAGCTCACGAGATAAGCTCCGGACTGCAAACATGCAAGCGGCCGCGTTGATGCGGCCGCCACATCTGTCGGATCAAAGCACGACCGCAGGCAAAACCGAATTCCACCTTTGCCGGCCGTACTTCAAATTGCCGTTACTCGGCGGCTGCCTTCTCAGGCAGCTTCACCGAACCGCCGGCCTTTTCGATCTTCTCGACCGCGGCCTTGGAGGCTCCGGCCACGTCGAAGGCAAGCTTGGCCTTGATGTCGCCGTCCGAAAGGATGCGCACGCCGTCCTTGACGCGACGGATGACACCTGCCGCAACCAGCGCCTCGGCCGTTACAACTGTCTTAGCGTCGAGCTTCTTGGCATCGAGCGCCGCCTGGATGCGGGCCAGCGACACGACGGTGAAGCTCTTTGCGAAGATATTGTTGAAGCCGCGCTTCGGCAGGCGGCGGTAGAGCGGCATCTGGCCACCCTCGAAGCCGTTGACGGCGACGCCGGAGCGCGCCTTCTGGCCCTTGACGCCGCGACCGGCGGTCTTGCCCGAACCGGAACCGATGCCACGGCCGAGACGCTTCTTGGAGTGCGTCGCGCCGTCCTTGTCACGCAGATCATTGAGTTTCATCTGGGTTCTCCTGCGCTCTGGCTCAGCCCTCGTCCACGACGCGGACGAGATGCTGGACGGCAGCGATCATGCCGCGCACCGAGGGCGTATCCTCCAGCGTGCGCTGCTTGTGCATCTTGTTGAGGCCGAGGCCGACCAGCGTTGCGCGCTGCTCCTTCGGCCGGCGGATCGGCGAACCGATCTGCTCGACGGTGATGGTCTTGGTTGCTTTCTTGGCCATGGTCAGATCCCTGGTCAGCGTCGACTATTCTTCAGCCGCAACGGCGGTGCCGCGGCGGGCCTGAAGGGTCGAATACTTGATGCCGCGCGCGGCAGCCACATCCTTCGGATGCATCTGGCTCTTCAGCGCGTCGAAAGTGGCGCGAACCATGTTGTAGGGGTTCGAAGAACCCATCGACTTGGCGACCACGTCATGCATGCCGAGCGTCTCGAAAACGGCGCGCATCGGGCCGCCGGCGATGATGCCGGTACCTTGCTTGGCGGCGCGCAGCAGAACGCGTCCCGCGCCCCAGCGTCCCTCGACGTCGTGGTGCAGCGTGCGGCCTGAGCGCAGCGGCACGAAGATCATGTCGCGCTTGGCCGATTCGGTCGCCTTGCGGATCGCCTCCGGCACTTCGCGCGCCTTGCCGTGGCCGAAGCCGACGCGGCCCTTCTGGTCGCCGACGACGACAAGTGCCGCAAAGCCGAAGCGCCGGCCGCCCTTGACGACTTTGGCGACACGGTTGATGTGGACGAGCTTGTCGACCATGCCGTCGTCGCGCTCTTCGCGATCACGGCCGCGGCCGCCATCCCTACGTTCCTGTGCCATATCCTGTTCCTTGTTTTTTTCCGGAAGCACGGTTGATGATGATATCCGGCACCTCTGCGGGTCGCCGGGGGCGAAAACTCTTTTTTCCTTCGCATGATCTTATCCGAAAAGTCTGCAACTTTTTGCTGCGCTGACCTTCGGTTCGGGATCATGCTCTAGAAGCTCAGACCACCTTCACGGGCAGCCTCGGCCAGCGCCTTGACGCGGCCGTGGTAGATATAGGCGCCGCGGTCGAAGACGACTTCCTTGACGCCGGCCTTCGAGGCGCGTTCGGCGATCAGCTTTCCGATGGCAGCTGCAGCCGCGGTGTCGGCGCCGGTCTTGAGCGAGCCCTTGAGCTCCTTCTCGAGCGTCGAAGCAGCCGCGATGGTGTGGCCCTTGGCGTCGTCGATCACCTGGACATAGATGTTCTTCGACGTGCGATGGACCGACAAGCGCGGACGATCGCCGGCAACCTTCTTGATCTGGCGGCGGACGCGCTGGGCGCGGCGTTGGGTGGATTCTTTCGAGCCCATGATATCAGTTCCTTGCCTTCAAAAACGGGGGCAACCATATGCGGTAGGACGAGCCTCCCGCGACCGCTCCCCGCGGCGTTAAAATTACTTCTTCTTGCCTTCCTTGCGGACGATCTTCTCGCCAGCATAGCGAACGCCCTTGCCCTTGTAGGGCTCGGGGCTGCGATACTCGCGGATCTCGGCGGCGACCTGGCCGACCTGCTGCTTGTCGATGCCGGTCACCGTGATTTCCGTCGGCTTCGGCACCGAAATCGTCACGCCCTGCGGCGTCTCGTAGACGACGTCATGGCTGAAGCCGAGCGCCAGCTGCAGGTTCTTGCCTTGCATGGCGGCACGATAGCCGACGCCGGTGATCTCGAGCTTCTTTTCGAAGCCGTCCTTGACGCCCTGCAGGATGTTGACGATCTGCGTGCGTGACATGCCCCACTTGGAACGGGCAGTCTTGGTCTGGTCGCGCGGCTGGACAGCGATCTCGCTGCCTTCCATCTTGACCAGCACTTCGTCGTTCACCACGAACTTCAGCTCGCCCTTCGGACCCTTCGCCGTCACGGTCTGGCCGTTGACGGTCGCGGTCACGCCCTGCGGCAGCGAAACGGGTTTCTTTCCAATACGAGACATTTTGTTGTCCTCGTCACTTCTCTTGTTTCAGGTCTCGGCTTTCGGGACTAGATCCCGAAAACCTGTTTCCAACCGGGTCACATACCAGATCAGAAGATCTGGCAGAGGATTTCCCCGCCGACATTCTGTTCACGCGCTTCGTGGTCGGCCATCACGCCCTTCGGCGTCGAAAGGATGGCGATGCCGAGGCCGTTGGCGACGTGCGGTATCGACTTGGCCGAAACGTAGACGCGGCGGCCGGGCTTCGAGACCCGAGCGATTTCGCGCACCACCGGCGCACCATCGAAATACTTCAGCTCGATCTCGATTTCGGACTTGCCGTTGTCGAAGTCGGTCTGGCTGTAGTCGCGGATATAGCCTTCCGCCTTCAGCACGTCGAGGACGCGGGTACGCAGGCGCGAGGCCGGCGTCGAAACGCTCGACTTCTTGCGGCCATACGCGTTGCGGATGCGGGTCAGCATATCGCCGAGAGGATCGCTCAATGACATGTTATGTCCTCCTTACCAGCTCGACTTGACCAGGCCCGGGATCTGGCCGTTATTGCCGAGATCACGAAGCGCGATACGCGATACTTTGAGCTTGCGATAATAGGCACGCGGACGTCCGGTGACTTCGCAGCGGTTGCGGATGCGGGTCTTGGCCGAGTTGCGCGGCAGCGCCGAAAGCTTCAGCTGGGCGCGGAAGCGCTCTTCCATCGGCTTGGACTGATCCATGATGATCGCCTTGAGCACCTTGCGCTTGGCAGCGAACTGGTCCGCAAGCTTGCGGCGCCTGTTGTTCTTCTCGACTGAGCTGGTCTTTGCCATGTCAGATTTTCCTTTTCTCGCTGCCGTTACTGGCGGAAGGGGAAGTTGAAGGCCTTGAGCAATGCCCTGGCTTCGTCGTCCGTCTTCGCAGTCGTACAAACGATGACGTCCATGCCCCAGATCTGATCAACCTTGTCGTAGTTGATCTCCGGAAACACGATGTGTTCCTTGATGCCCATGGCATAGTTGCCACGGCCATCGAAGCTCTTCGGATTAAGTCCGCGAAAGTCGCGGACGCGCGGCAGTGCGATGTTCACGAGGCGGTCGAGGAACTCGTACATGCGTTCCTTGCGCAGCGTGACCTTGGCACCGATCGGCATCTTCTCGCGGACCTTGAAGCCGGCGATCGAGTTGCGGGCGCGGGTGACAACGGCCTTCTGGCCGGCGATCATCGCAAGGTCTTCCGCCGCGATCGAAGGCTTCTTCGAATCGCCAGTCGCCTCGCCGACGCCCATGTTCAGCACGATCTTGTCGATGCGCGGAACCTGCATCTCGTTCTCGTAGCCGAACTGCTCCTGCAGCGCCTTGCGGATGGTCTCGTTGTAGACCTGCTTGAGGCGCGGCGTGTTCTGGGCAGTTGCCTGCTTGGTTTGAGCCTTAGCCATTGATGACTTCTCCCGAGCGCTTGGCGACGCGCACCTTCTTGCCGTCCTTCTGGAAGATGAAGCCGACGCGGGTCGGCTTGCCATCCTTGGGGTCGGCCAGCGCGATGTTCGACAGCTGGATCGGCGCTTCCTTGGTGATGATCCCGCCCTCTTGGGACTGGGACTGCTTCTGGTGACGACGGATCAGGTTGACGCCGCGCACCAGCGCGGTGTCATCCTTCGGCTGTACCGAAAGGACTTCGCCCGAACGGCCCTTGTCCTTGCCGGCCAGCACGACGACCTTGTCGCCTTTTCTAATCTTTTGCATTGGTCCGGCTCCTTACAGCACTTCAGGCGCGAGCGAGATGATCTTCATGTGGTTCTTGGCGCGGAGTTCGCGCGGAACCGGTCCGAAGATACGCGTGCCGATCGGCTCTTTCTTGTTGTCGACGAGAACGGCTGCGTTCTTGTCGAAACGGATCACGCTGCCGTCCGGGCGGCGGATGTCCTTGGCCGTGCGAACCACGACCGCCTTCATCACATCGCCCTTCTTGACGCGGCCGCGCGGGATGGCTTCCTTGATCGACACCACGATGATGTCGCCCACGGAAGCGTATTTCCGCTTCGAGCCGCCCAGCACCTTGATGCACATGACACGACGGGCGCCGGAATTATCCGCGACGTCGAGGTTTGTTTGCATCTGAATCATGACTGGCCGCCTTCTTCTTTTCTAACGGGACGGGTTTCTCACCCCTCCCCGGTCTGTCCAAAATTCGTTTCGTTAGCCCTGATCAGGCCTGGTCCGAAGACACCACGACCCAGCGCTTGTCCTTGGAAATCGGCTTCGATTCCTGGATGAACACTTGATCGCCGACCTTGTGGGCGTTGTTCTCGTCGTGCG
Source organism: Mesorhizobium sp. M0808 (assembly GCF_040320025.1). Classification (NCBI taxonomy): domain Bacteria; kingdom Pseudomonadati; phylum Pseudomonadota; class Alphaproteobacteria; order Hyphomicrobiales; family Phyllobacteriaceae; genus Mesorhizobium; species Mesorhizobium sp. M0808. The sequence goes on along the minus strand of NZ_JAMYOX010000065.1, from coordinate 5,273 downwards.
CCTTGTACTTCTTGGTCATGCGCACGGTCTTCTTCATCACGGGATGCGTGAAGCGCCGTTCGACCTTGACGACAACCGTCTTCTCGTTCTTGTCGCTGACGACGGTGCCCTGCAGAATGCGCTTTGGCATGGTTTTCGTCCTTAAGCCTTCTTGGCCGCGGACTTTTCCGCAGCGATGGTCTTGATACGCGCAATGTCCTTGCGGACCTGCCTCACGCGCGCGGTCTTCTCAAGCTGGCCGGTGGCCTTCTGGAAGCGCAGGTTGAACTGCTCCTTCTTCAGGCTGGCCAGGTCGTCGGTCAGCTGGTCCTGGGTCTTGGTCCGGATGTCTTCGGCTTTCATGATCAGCCCGTCCTTATTCTGCGATGCGCTGTACGAAGCGCGTCCTGACCGAGAGCTTGGCCGCGCCGAGACGCAGCGCCTCACGGGCGGTTTCCTCGTTGACGCCGTCGATCTCGAACATGATGCGGCCCGGCTTGACGCGTGCCGCCCAGTAGTCGACCGCGCCCTTGCCCTTACCCATACGGACTTCGGTCGGCTTCGACGTCACCGGCACGTCCGGGAAGATACGGATCCACACGCGGCCGGCACGCTTCATCTCGCGGGTGATCGCGCGGCGGGCCGCCTCGATCTCACGCGCGGTGACGCGGTTCGGCTCAAGCGCCTTCAGCCCGAAACCACCGAAATCCAGGTTGGTGCCGCCCTTGGCGGTACCGTGGATGCGGCCCTTGAACTGCTTGCGGAACTTTGTGCGCTTTGGCTGCAGCATCGTTCTAACTCCAAATTCCTAAATGTCTTACGCGTTTTCGCGACGGCGACCGCGTTCGCGCTCACCACCACCGCCATGCGCATGATCGCCCTCGGTGGCGCGGCGCTCCGAAGCCATCGGGTCGTGCTCGAGGATTTCGCCCTTGAACACCCAGACCTTGACGCCGCAGATGCCGTAGGCCGTATTCGCCTCGGCCGTGCCGTAGTCGACGTCGGCACGCAGCGTATGCAGCGGCACGCGGCCTTCACGATACCATTCCATGCGCGCGATCTCGGCGCCGCCGAGACGGCCGGCGCAGTTGATGCGGATGCCTTCGGCACCGAGGCGCATCGCCGACTGCACGGCGCGCTTCATGGCGCGGCGGAACGCGATACGGCGCTCAAGCTGCTGCGCGATCGACTGGGCGACCAGGGTCGCGTCGATCTCCGGCTTGCGCACTTCGACGATGTTCAGATGCGTCTCGGACTTGGTCATCTCCATCAGCTTCTTGCGAAGCTTCTCGATGTCGGCGCCCTTCTTGCCGATGATCAGGCCCGGACGCGCCGCATGGATGGTGACGCGGCACTTCTTGTGCGGACGCTCGATCACGACCTTCGAGATCGCAGCCTGCTTGAGTTCCTTCTCAAGATATTTGCGGATCTTGATGTCCTCGTGCAGCAGCTTGCCGTACTCGCCGGTGTTCGCGAACCAGCGCGAATCCCAGGTGCGGTTGATGCCGAGACGCAGACCGATCGGATTGACTTTCTGGCCCATTATGCGGCCTCCCCTTTTTCTTCGACTTCACGAACGACGATCGTGAGGTGCGAGAACGGCTTCTCGATACGGCTGGCGCGACCACGGCCACGGGCATGGAACCGCTTCATGACGATCGACTTGCCGACATAGGCTTCCGCCACGATCAGCGCATCGACGTCGAGGTCGTGGTTGTTTTCCGCGTTGGCGATCGCCGATTCCAGCGTCTTCTTGACCGTGCCGGAAATCCGCTTGGCCGAGAATTCGAGGTCGGAAAGCGCTGTCGCGACCTTCTTGCCGCGGATCAACGCGGCAACCAGGTTCAGCTTCTGCGGGCTGATACGGATCGTGCGCAACACGGCGCGCGCTTCGTTGTCAGCAAGCCTGCGCGGAGCTTTGGCCTTGCCCATGATTATTTCCTCTTCGCCTTCTTATCCGCGCCGTGACCGTAATAGGTCCGGGTCGGAGCGAATTCACCGAACTTGTGACCGACCATGTCCTCGTTCACCGAGACGGGAACGTGCTTCTGGCCGTTGTAGACACCGAAGGTGAAGCCGACGAACTGCGGCAGGATGGTGGAGCGACGGCTCCACATCTTGATCACCTCATTGCGACCACCTTCACGAACCTTGTCCACCTTCTTCAGAAGGTAGCCGTCGATGAAGGGGCCTTTCCAAATCGAACGAGTCACTTGGCGTTACCTCTTCTTAGCTCTTGCGCTGATGGCGCGAGCGCAGGATGAACTTGTCGGTCGCCTTGTTGGACCGCGTCTTCTTGCCCTTGGTCGGCTTGCCCCAGGGCGAAACCGGATGGCGGCCACCCGAGGTGCGGCCTTCGCCGCCGCCATGTGGATGGTCGACCGGGTTCATGGTCACGCCGCGATTGTGCGGACGTTTGCCGCGCCACACGGTGCGGCCTGCCTTGCCGTCATTGATGTTGCCGTGGTCCGGGTTAGACACGGCGCCGACAGTGGCCATGCAGGAGCCGTGGACGACACGCTGCTCGCCCGAATTGAGGCGCAGGATCGCCATGCCCTGGTCGCGGCCGACGAGCTGGCCATAACCGCCGGCCGAACGGGCGACCTGAGCGCCCTTGCCGGGCTTCAGCTCGATATTGTGGACGATCGTGCCGACCGGCATCGAAGCCAGCGGCATCGCGTTGCCCGGCTTCACGTCGACCGATTCACCGGCCACGATCTTGTCGCCGGGAGCCAGACGCTGCGGGGCGATGATGTAGGACAGCTCGCCATCGTCATACTTGATCAGCGCGATGAAGGCGGTGCGGTTCGGATCGTACTCGATACGCTCGACCGTGCCGACGACGTCGAACTTGCGGCGCTTGAAGTCGATGATACGGTAGGTGCGCTTGTGACCGCCGCCGATGAAGCGGGCCGTGATGCGGCCGTAATTGTTGCGGCCGCCCGACTTGGTCAGGCCTTCGGTCAGGCCCTTGACGGGCTTGCCTTTGTAGAGGCCCGAGCGGTCGACGATGACCAGCTGACGGGTGCTCGGCGTTACCGGGTTGAATTTTTTCAGTGCCATTGTTCTGTCCTCGCGACCTTGCTCAGAGACCCGTCGCGACGTCGATCGACTGGCCTTCGGCCAGCGTCACAACCGCCTTCTTGACGTCGCTCTGGCGGCCGATCGTGCCGCGGAAGCGCTTGATCTTGCCCTTGCGGACAAGCGTGTTCACGGCCATCACCTTGACGCCGAACAGCGCTTCGACGGCGGCCTTGATTTCCGGCTTCGACGCCTTCTTGGCGACATTGAAGACGACCTGGTTCTGCTCGGAAGCCATGGTCGACTTTTCGGTGATCGCCGGCGAGACGATCACGTCGTAATGACGAAGGTCGGTCATTTGAAGCGCTCCTCGAGAGCCTCGACGGCGGCCTTGGAAAGGACCAGCGTGCCGCGGCGCAGAATGTCGTAGACGTTGATGCCCTGGATGGGCAGCACGTCGATGTTCGGGATGTTGGTCGCCGCCAGCTTGAAATTCTTGTCAAGCTCGGCGCCGCCGATCACCAGGGCGTTGCTCAGGCCCAGCGTCGCGAAATTCGCGATCAGTGCCTTGGTCTTGGCCTCGGTCAGCTTCAGCTCGTCGATGATGATGATCGACGCGCTCTTGGCCTTGGCCGACAGGGCATGCTTGAGGCCGAGTGCACGCACCTTCTTCGGCAGATCGTGCTCGTGGCTGCGAACGACCGGGCCATGGGCCTTGCCGCCGCCGCGGAACTGCGGAGCGCGAGCCGAATGGTGACGGGCGCGGCCAGTACCCTTCTGCTTGTACATCTTGGCGCCGGTGCGGGCGATTTCCGCGCGACCCTTGGCCTTGTGGGTGCCCTGCTGCTTCTTGGCAAGCTGCCAGCGCACGACGCGCTGCAGGATGTCCTCACGCGGATCAAGGCCAAAAATCTCTTCGGAGAGCTTCAGCTTGCCGGCGTCCTTGCCGCCAAGCGTTGTAATCTTGAGGTCCATTATTCCGCTCCCTCTGTGGCCGGGGCCTCGTTCGTGGCGGCACCGTCAGTCGCAACGGCGCGGATCGCGGCGGGCTTCGGCGCATTGGCCGGAAGCGCCACCTTGGCCGCGTCGCGGACCAGGATCCATGCACCCTTCGAACCCGGGACCGCACCGCGGATCAGGATCAGGCCGCGATCGGCGTCGGTCGAGACGACCTCGACATTCTGCGTGGTGACGCGGGTGTCACCCATGTGGCCGGCCATATGCTTGCCCTTGAACACCTTGCCCGGATCCTGGCGCTGGCCGGTCGAGCCGTGTGTACGGTGCGACACCGAGTTGCCGTGCGTCGCGCGGCCGCCACCCATGTGGTGCCGCTTGATGACGCCCTGGAAGCCCTTGCCGATCGTGGTCCCCGTCACATCGACCTTCTGGCCGACGACGAAGTGCTCGACGGTGATCTCGGCGCCAACGTCGATCATGTTGTCGGCGGAGACGCGGAACTCGGCAACCTTGGCCTTGGGCTCGACGGAAGCGGTCGCGAAATGGCCGCGCATCGCCTTCGACGTGTTCTTCACCTTGGCAAGGCCAACGCCGAGCTGGACGGCGGTATAGCCGTTCTTCTCCTGCGTGCGCTGCGCCACGACCTGGCAGTTCTCCATCTGGAGAACAGTGACGGGAACATGTTCCCCGGCATCGTTGTAGATGCGGGTCATTCCCACCTTCTTTGCAATCACACCTGAACGCATCGGTTCAATTCCTTTAGAGTTCCCTGTCGGGGCTGTCGCCCCTCCACGCCTCTTGTTCCTTCAGAGTTGCGGGTCGCCCCGCTGACCTCTGGTTCCTTAGAGCTTGATCTCGACGTCGACACCGGCGGCCAGGTCGAGCTTCATCAAAGCATCGACCGTCTGCGGGGTCGGGTCGACGATGTCGAGCAGACGCTTGTGCGTGCGCATCTCGAACTGCTCGCGGCTCTTCTTGTCGACGTGAGGCGACCGGTTGACCGTGAACTTTTCGATCCGCGTCGGCAGCGGAATGGGGCCGCGGACGTTGGCGCCGGTGCGCTTGGCGGTCGACACGATTTCCCGTGTCGAGGCGTCGAGCACCCGGTGATCAAACGCCTTCAGGCGGATGCGGATATTCTGTCCGTTCATGCGTCACTTCCTTGTTCTGGCGCGGCGCGGGCAGCGCCCGCGACAGATCGGTTTAAGGCCAAATTACTCTTTGATGGTGACGACGATGCCGGCACCGACGGTGCGGCCGCCTTCACGGATGGCGAAGCGCAGCTTCTCTTCCATGGCGATCGGCACGATCAGCTC
>NZ_JAMYOX010000064.1:0-21411 GCF_040320025.1 Mesorhizobium sp. M0808 | reverse complement strand
TCGATGGCGTCGAGATTCATGGCGCCAACGGCTATCTGCTGGACCAGTTCGCCAAGGACGGTGCCAATGTCCGCACGGATGCTTATGGCGGATCGGTCGAGAATCGCGCCCGGCTGATGCTGGAGGTTGCGACTGCGGTGGTCGAGGAGATCGGCGCAGAGCGCACCGGCATCCGGATTTCGCCCGTCTCGCCCGCCAACGGCGTCTCGAGCAGCGCCCCCCAGGCGCAGTTCGACTATATCGTCGATCAACTCGATGCTTTGGGCATCGTCTATATCCATGTCGTCGAGGGCGCCACGGGCGGATCGCGCGATGTCGCGCCGTTCGACTTCGGATCGCTCCGCCGGCGCTTCAACAATACCTATATCGCCAATAACGGCTACGACCTCGAACTCGCGGCGTCGCGGCTCGCCGAGGGCAAGGCGGATCTGTTCGCCTTCGGGCGCCCGTTCATCGCCAATCCCGACCTTGTTGAACGGCTGAAGACGCGCACGCCGCTGACGGAGTTCAACTCGGCGACGCTCTATGGCGGCGGCTCCGCTGGCTATACCGACTATCCCGCGATCGCCGCCTCAAGCCGCCCATGAGCTATCGGAGGGCGGCGCCTGCGAGGCAGCCATCCCACGTGACAGCAGCGCCTCAGGGCATCTCTCTGGCGCTCCGCTCGAACTGGTGTCCAAACCCAGGGATTCAGGAGGGCCATGGAGGGCTATAGCATAGACGTTAGCTCCTCTGGTCCGCCCAGGACCAGCCAGACGAGATTCGTAGCACGTCGTACGTTCGCTTTACAGGCGCAAGCGGACCCATTCACCGTGATTTCGACTGTCGTGAATGGGTCAATCCTTCCGGTTCACGAACAGGAAGGATGCGCCATATCGCGACATGGTGCTTCTCCAAACCTGCCGTTCGCGCTCGGCCGAATTCACGCCCATGACCTCTTGCAGACGGTCAGACTAGTTCTGTGCAAGGGCCGACTGAAACTCCTTGGTGTTGTTGCGATTGGGATAGGACTGGTCCGGTACTGCCACGCCAAGATGCAGGCAGAGCGGCTCCCATCCGTCGCCCAGATTGTGGACCAGCAGTCGACCCGGCGGTACTGTCGCAATGATCGCCGTTACATTGGCTTCGTAGACGGCTATGGCATTGGCGCGATCGTGCGGCCGGCCGCCGAAGACCTGCCTGGAGACCAACGCAAGACCCAGTGACTCCTGATCCGTGCTCTGGCTGATAGCTGCCAGGATCGTTTTCTCGAAGCTTTTCCACCAGCTTCCGGCGATCGGTATGTCAGGATGACCAGGGCGTCCGGATAGAAGTCAATCAGGTCACGCCAATAGTGTGCCGAGGGCGAGTCGATGCAGGACGCGTAGCCCGCAAACAGCTGGTTCCAGTCTGGTGCCGCGCCCTTCGCTAGCGAACGCCAAAGCCGTTTCTGGTCCTCATTGGCCATGACTTCGAACATGTGGTGACAGGGGCCGAAGCCAAGAATCGTCAGCGCCTCACGCATCGAATCCGTCCCCGTCCGACCGAAGCCCGCTCCGATTACCCTTATCGTCATTGTTCCCCCCGTTCAGGCCCACAGCCGTCAGATCAGTCTTTCGCGAGCACCATCCGCAGTCGGTTTCCCTCAGGGTCGGAGAGGTCCAGTGCCCCGTCAGTTTGCAGCGAGGGCACGTGCGCATCCTCGAGACGTCGCGCGACGCCCGCAAAGTCTTCCTGGGTGGGAAGCACGACGGTAAAATGCTCCAGACCTGCCGCGCCGAGTGGTGGCTCCTTCAGCTCGTCGCGAGCCCAGATGTTGAACGCCACCATGTGTGGGCGTTCCTCGGTGCCGCAGTCGAACAAGCCAAACGTTGCAGACTGGATATGTGGCCTGAAGCCAAGCACGCCGAGGTAGAACGCCATCAGCGTTTCGGGCGACCGCGCGCGCATATGAATGTGACCGATGATGGAATCCGCCGCCAGCGGGACTTTGACACGGTCCGCCGGGTCGAGCTCCTGCAGCAATCGATCGATATCGAGAGGTTCGAGCCCGGAATGTCTCGTGCCGTCCTTGGCGACAAGCAAAACACCGCCGCCAGCCATCTCTTCCCTGGAGGCCAGGCGCTCGGGCGTGTCGAAGCAGATCTCGATTCCGTTGCCTGAAGCGTCGGAAACGTAAAGGGATTCCGAGATCAGATGATCCTGAGCGCTGTGCCTCAGGCCGGAGGCACGCAGCTGGGCGGCGACTCGGGCCAATTCCTTGCGGGTCGTGACGTGGATGGCGACATGAAAAAGATCGCGGGACTTTGACGGCAGGACGGTTGTTGCCCCGGCGTGCAGCGCAATAAGGGTCTTGCCGTCGACGCCGAGTTCGGCGATCCCGCCGTCCCTGGTCAGGGTCGAGAGGCCGACCACGTCACGCCAGACCGGTAAGGCGGCGGGAATGTCGACGACGCGCAGATGAACCGGGCCGAGACGGGTGGTGTTGGCCAGAATTTCTTGACTCTTCATCGGCCGTTGTCTCCCTGCAGCGCTGGAACATTAGCTGCGAAAGATATGCCTGTCTGGCGCCTAGTTCGGGTCGACCGTTCCCGGCGCGTATTCGCCTGTGGTAGCCGGGCCGTTGGGTCACCAAAGGTAACTATTTGAGCAAACTAGCCGACGCAGGCCCGTAGCAGTAATTGCGCAAGAGATCATCGATTCAAGGCAGCGGGATCGGCTTGTCACTGAGTGTGCGCAAGTAGGCGATCAGGTTGACCCGTTCGGTCTCGTCCGGGACACCAGGCGTCTCCATCTTAACGCCCGGCGTGGTGAGCATAGGCCCGAAGAGATATCTGTTCAGGTCCTCGTACGTCCATACACCCTCCCAGCCCAGCAAGGCGTCGGAGTAACGCATATTTGCCATAGATGCCTTGTCGCGGCCGACGACGCTCCACAAGTTCGGTCCTATTTTGTTCCCTCCCTTTGGCTCCGCGTTGTGGCAACGGTTACACGCGCGGGTGAAGGTGGTTCGGCCTTTCTCGACATCGGCAGAAGCCAACTTCATTGAGACCGGAGCTGGTGTTGGCAAGACCACGCCGTGGGATATGAGATAGTCGGCAATTTCGCGTTGCCCCTGGCGTTTTGCCAGATGGAGTGGTGTCTTGCCGTCCATTGCCTTCGCATTCACGTCTGCGCCGGCCTCGACCAGTGCCTTCACGCAGTCGAGACAACCGAGAGTGACGGCGACATGAAGAGCGGATTCGCCGCCACGGTCGGACTTTGGATCTGCGTCATGCTCCAGCAAAAGATTTAACAGATCGATCTTGCCTACCCCTACAGCCGCCATCAGCGGGGGACCCCAAGTCGTCTGGGCGTTGACGTCCGCGCCACGTTCTATGAGCAGTTTTGCCGCTTCTATGTGGCCCATCATGACCGCAAAATAGAGCGGCGTTGCGTCTCCATCGCTCTCATCGACGCCGGCACCTGCATCGAGCGCTGCCGTGATCGCCCCGACGTCGCCCTCTTTCGCGGCGTCGTGAATGTCGGCCGCATGCGATATAATCGGGATGTGTAGAAGCAGTAGCGGAATGAAGAGCAAGAACCCGCGCATTTAACATCTCCTAAGGCAAGCCGGAGGACGCGGCACGATTTCAAGGCGGCAAAGTTTACCTCAAAATCCTTGATGCTACCACGCCCATCTGTTGCCTAAACAGATTGTGGAATCCCTTAAGAGAATGAGAGTTTTCAAGACCGGCTACCTCGCTGGCTGTCTCGCAACGGGCGGTGAGGTCCCATCCGGGTCACGACCAAGCGCTGGCCAAGTTGGCCGAAGCAAACGCACCCATGGACCGGCTCGCGCGGCATCAGTAGGCCACCCTCACGCCCGCCTTCGCATCGGCGCGATGTGCGGCGGATTATGCGGTCCATAAATCCACCGATAACCTGCTCTCATTAAGCGGTGCAATGCTCATGCCGCTTCGTGGCACGGCTTAACTTATTCGTTCGGCGCACGGGCGGGAGAATGGCCATTGACAGCAAACGGTTATGAAAGGCGCGACGGGCCGGAGCCTGATCGGGTTCCTTCGCTGGGCCTGGGCGGCTCCGCTGCTCTGTTCGGCGCGGGTGCTCTGCTGCTGTTCCTGACAACGCGGGTAGCCGTCCCGGCGTTCGTCTCCGCCACCGGGGCAGAGCCTGTGGTGATGTGGTTCCTGGCCGCAAGCATCGTCCTTTTTGGCCCCCTGCTTCTCACGGCTGCCCTGCTGTTGTATCGGGAACGGCGTCTGCCGGGTTCGTTGGGCGCGCGGCTGTGGCTTCGCCTGATGAATGGCGGCGACTGGCTCTGGGCAATTGGAGGGCTGGCGGCTGTCGGCGTGCTGACCGGCGGCATCGGCGCCGCGCTCCTGATGCTGCAAGACGGGAAGACTCTTCATCCCTCGTTCATGGCTTTCGAGCCGCTCGGTCCCGGCCGATACTGGATTCTCGGCGCGTGGCTTCCGTTTTTTGTACTGAACGTCATTGGGGAAGAGTTTGTCTGGCGGGGTGTCGCACTGCCGCGGCAAGAGGTTGCCTTCGGGGAGCGGGCTTGGCTGGTCAATGGGATACTGTGGTTGCTGTTCCACGCTGCCTTCCCCTGGCAAGTCCTGTTGACGCTCGTGCCGATCACGTTGCTCCTGCCCTATGTCGTCCAGCGGCGTCGCAGCACACGGGCCGGGATCGTTATCCATGCCGGGTTCGGAGCAATGGGCTTCCTGGTCCTAGCATTCGGGCTTGCCTAAGTGTCCTCACAGCGCCGAACCATCCGCTGCAGCAGACGGCGGCAGCGATCTTGGTATCTCGGAGTTCAGCCGCCGGTCCACGGCCGATATCTTCGTTTCAGCGGCCTGGCCAGAGAGATTTCTGCCTACTCCATCAATTTGGGATATAGTCCGGGGAACAGAGCAGCCCCCCGCAGCCGAAGAGGAGAAGGGGCGTGGATATCGCGGCATGGCTCCTGAGCCTCGGCCTGCAGCAATACGAGCCGGCTTTTCGCGAAAACGACATTGAAGCTGATACGCTTCCCCAGCTCACCGCCGACGATCTCGTGGCGCTCGGGGTCATATCGATCGGCCACCGCCGCAAGCTGCTCGCCGCCATCGCCGCCCTGCGCGCGACTTCGGATACAGCGGTTACCTCGACCACGCGATCCCTGGCGGCGATCTCAGGGGCAGCCACGCCGCTTCCAGACGCTGAGCGGCGGCAGCTAACGGTCATGTTCGTTGACGCCGTCGGCTCGACGGCACTCGCAGCCCGCCTGGACCCCGAGGACATGCGCGAGGTGATCGGGACCTACCATCGCTGCGTCGCGGAGACTGTTGGTCGCTATGGCGGCTTCGTCGCAAAGTATATGGGGGACGGTGTACTGGTCTATTTCGGCTGGCCACAAGCTGATGAGGCCGATGCCGAGCGCGCCGTGCGCGCTGCTTTGGCTACGCTGGAGGAGGTCGGCCAGGCCGCCCCGGCCGGCGAACGGGTTACCGCACGCATCGGCATAGCCAGTGGCCTCGCCGTCGTCGGCGACCTGCTGGGCGCCGGCGCCGCACAGGAGCAGACGGTGATAGGCGAGACCCCAAACCTCGCCGCGCGCCTACAATCGCTCGCTGATCCTGGCTGCGCATTGATCGACGCAGAAACACGGCGGCGCATCGGCGGCTTGTTCGAGTACCGCGAGCTTGGCGACTTTGATCTCAAAGGCCTGCCTGGCCCTGTGCGCGCGTGGCTGGTGCTGGGCGAAGCCTTGGTTGAGAGCCGGTTCGCGGCAATGCATGCGGCTTCCCTCTCGCCGCTGGTCGGGCGCGATGACGAGCTCGGCCTGTTGCTGCGCCGCTGGCAGCAAGCAAAAGATGGTGAAGGGCAGGTGGTGCTCATCTCCGGCGAGCCCGGCATCGGCAAGTCCCGCCTGATCGCTGCGCTCGAGGAGCGCGTGGCCGGGGAGGCGCATCTCAAACTCAAGTACTTCTGCTCGCCGCATCACCGCGACAGCGCACTGCAGCCCATAATCGCACGCTGGCAGAACGACGCCGGCTTCGTGCGCAGCGAGTCTGCGGGCGCACGGCTTGACAAGCTGGAAGCCCTGCTTCTCCCACTCGGCGCCACCCTGGAAGAGGTGGCGCTCGTCGCCGAGTTGCTCAGCGTGCCGGGCGGAGAGCGTTATCCGCCACTAGCTCTCAGTCCGGAGCGCAAGAAGGAGCAGACCTTCGGAGCGTTGAACCGGATTCTGGACGAAAAGGCACGTCGGTCCCCCGTGCTGATCCTGTTCGAGGACGCGCATTGGGCCGATCCAAGTTCGCTTGAGCTGTTGGACAGGTCAATCATGCGTCTAGCCGCATTGCCAGTGATGGTGATCATTTCCTTTCGGCCAGAGTTTCAGGCGCCTTGGGTCGGCCAAACCAGCGTGACCTTGATTGCGCTGAGCCGGCTCGGCCCTCGCCAGGCAACGGCGCTCGCAAGCCAGGTTGTCGTCGGTCAGGCGCTACCGGCTGGGATGCTGGAGCGGATTGTGGCGCAGACCGATGGGGTGCCTCTGTTCATCGAGGAATTGACCAAGGCCGTGCTGGAGCGCGCCAGTCAGCCCGATATCGCGGGCTCGCTTTCGGTGCCGAGCACCTTGCAGGCTTCACTGGTGGCACGGTTGGATCGGTTGCCGTTCGCAAAACAGGCGGCGCAGATCGGCGCGGTTATCGGCCGAGAGTTTAGCCATGAGCTGCTGGCCGCGGTGGCGAGAATTCCCGAGGCGGCATTGACGCAAGGATTGGACCAGCTCGTGAGCGCCGGTCTCGCCTTCCGTCGCGGCACCTCGGCCGAAGCTACTTACTCCTTCAAGCACGCTCTCGTTCAGGATGCCGCCTATGTGAGCCTGCTGCGTAGCACACGACAGAAGTTGCACTCGCGGATCGCCAAGGTGCTGGAAGAGCGGTGGCCGGACGTGGTCGAAACCCAGCCTGAGCTGCTTGCCCATCACTTCACCCAAGCCGGCTTGATGGAGCGCGCCGTCGATTACTGGCAGCGGGCTGGCGAACGCGCGTTCCGGCGCTCGGCAGCTGCGGAAGCCACAGGCCATCTTGCCAAGAGCATCGAACTCTTGCGAACCTTGCCGGAAGACCGCGCTCAAGCGGAGCGCGAGCTGCATCTCCAGACGATGCTCGGCCAGGCGTGCATCGCCCGCCACGGCTACGCCGCGTCTGAAACCGCTGCCGCTTTCGCCCGCGCCCGGGATCTGGTCGAGGCCATAGGCGACGTGTCACAACAATTCCCCGTGCTGTATGGGTTCTGGGCTGTCCAATACGTCCGGATGGCGGTTCGAGAGCAGCAGAACCTCGCCCGACATATTCTCGCGTTGGCCGAGCAGCACCCCGACCCGGAGCGACTATGCGTAGCGCACCGGATTTGCGGGGCGACCAACGAAATGACGGGCGAGTTGCCCGCCGCCCGGGAGCACCTCGAGCAAGCTATTGCGCTGTACGACCCGGAGCGGCACGGTTCCACAGCCTTTACCTTCGGACAAGACCTTGGGGTTGCCGTGCTGTCGCACCTGGTTTGGGTGCTGTGGCTGCTGGGCTACCCAGATCAAGCATCTCGCCGGCAAGCCGAAGCACTGGCGTTGGCGCGCCGTGTTGGCCACAAGAACACGCTAGGGTTTGCCCTGATGTACAGCGCGATGGCGGGTGCCTATGGCCACAACGCTGGAGTGGCCGCTGAGCACTCCGCATCCTTGCTGGAATTGGCCCGGGAGCAGAAATTTGATCTGTGGCGCGCCGGCGCGACGGTGGTCAATGGCTGGGCCACTGCTCGCCAAGGGCACGGAGCAGTCGGCATTGCGGCGATCGAGCGCGGTCTCGCGGAGTGGACGGGCAGCGGCGCAGAATGGATGCGACCATTCTTTCTCAGCCTGCTTGCCGACGCCTGCGCACTCTCCGGTGACGTGCTACGGGCGCTCGGGGAATTGGATGAGGCTAAGGCGGCGGTCGAGCGGACGGGACAGCGCTGGCCGGACGCCGAACTGCATCGATTGCGGGGGCAGTTCCTGACAGCTTTGCCGGACGGCGGAAGACCAGGCGAGGCAAGCGCCGCGTTTCAGAGTGCGATCCAGATCGGCCGGCGTCAATCCGCAAAGTTCTGGGAGCTACGTGCTGCCACCAGCCTCGCCCGACTCTGGCGCGATGAGGGCATGCATGCCGACGCCCGCGATCTGCTCGCGCCGGTGTATGCTTGGTTCACCGAAGGCTTTGAGACACCCGACCTCAAAGAGGCCAGGGCGCTGCTCGACACCTTGAGGTGAATAGAGATCCACGCTACTCTCGTGCGGCTTCCTGAGCCAGAAAGCGTCGGACGAACCGCGGCGCGTTGCCATCCCATCTGCCGCGGGTGGAAGGATCGTCGACATCGAGGACCATGCCTGCCCACGCTGCCGCAATGGCTTGCATCGGATCGGCGAGGACGTGAGAGAGCGGCTCGACTCGGTCCGGCGCAGCTGCGTGTAATCGTGTGCGCCGGCCTAATATGCCTGCCCCGCGGCCATTCTGCGTGCCTGCCTGCGGCGCAGCGATCAGGATGAGATTCAGCATCAATCAAGATGAGACTCGGCGGAGGTGGTGTGACGCAGTGAGGCGTAGCCCGAACGGAGTTACACCACCTCCGCGACGCCCACTGCCGACGTCTGTTGAGCGCGGTTGGCTGAAGTACCTTGGCGATTTTCTGAGAATGGAGAATCACCTTTGTGCCACGCCGTCATGTAACCGACCATCAGACGGCTCTTTATGAAGTTACGACAGGAACACACGACCGAGATTGCCGCGGCCAAGGCGTCGATCAGCAGAGCGACGGCCTATCGCATCAAAAAGCATCCGGACCTGCCATCGCAAAAGCAAAAGGCTCGCGGCCGGCGACGGCCTGGCCCTCTCGAGCACATCTTCGATGCCGAGGTCCTTCCCCTTTTGAAGGCGGCGCCAGGCATCCCTGCTGTCGCCATCTACGAAGGAATACTACGGCGGCAGTGCCGAGCAGGCAGGGATGTTACTCCGCGCGCGCCGGACCTGAGAGCCGTCTCATCGGACCTCTCTAATCCGACCAGACGAAGTGGGAACAATGTCACCGTTCGGCAGTTCTTCTCCGTCCACTAAGGAGATTTGAAATGTCAGAGGCGCGAGAATGGCTTGCCCAATGGCTTAGAGATGCTCATGCCATGGAAGAGCAGGCCGAAACGATGTTGAACGGGCAGTTGAGCCGTATCGAGAATTATCCCGAGCTCAGCGACCGAATCCGACTGCACCTTGATGAAACGAGGCAGCAGGCTGCTCGGTTGAAAATCTGCCTCGACCGAATGGATGAGGGTTCATCCACGATGAAGGATGCTGGCGGCAAGCTGACGGCGATGGCGCAATCGTTGAGCGGCATCTTCGCCGGCGACGAGGTGATGAAGGGATCACTCGCGAGTTACACTTTCGAGCACATGGAAATCGCCTCCTACACGATCCTGATTGCCGCCGCTGAATCGCTGGGCGAAAGCGAGGTCGCGCGGGCTTGCGACGAGAACTTGCGAGAGGAGGTCGCGATGGCGGAATGGTTGAAGGACCATCTTCCCTCGACAACCGAGCAGTTCCTCGCGAGGGCCGAAACGGAAAGCGATAGCGCGAAGCGCTGATGAGCTTGCAGGGTACGCGCCGCTTCTGAATCCTTCCGAGGAACCCTGATGCGCCCGTCGGCCGAGATATTCATCTGGCACTCGGTTGCCGAGAAAACATCGCCGCCGCCGCAGCGCCGTCTTGGCGCCGGCTTGGGACCCCGGCGATGATGGCGCCCGGAACACACAGCTTCAGATCCTCGAAGCGCATGCCCCTGACTCAACTATGGCGCGGGGAATAGCTTGGCGACGTGGTGGCGGTTGCCACGACCGCAGAAGCCCCTGATCGCGGGAAGGAAGCTCGCTGTCAGCCGGCGTCCGCGATTTGGAGGTGGCGAAACGAGATGCCCCATGGCGAACTGCAGTGAGCAAGTAAAGGCTTGCCTAATGACGTCGTGATTGCATCGTCTGAGGCTGCCAAGTCTGACCCGGCGTGCGAGCTCACTATCCAGACACCGCGCCACGCCATGCAGGTCAAAGCATACCGTCCATTCGTCTCCAAAACTTCCCTGTAACCCCGGGACAGCCACCAAAGATGTGGGAACATCGGGATAGATCCGACTTACGGGTCCGCACCTTAACTGATCGAGGGCGCTGCCAAGTGTAGGTAGATAGCACGGCTGTGCCCATCGGCGCTAACCCGAAGGGGCACCGGGGCCTTCGGGGGAGCGAGTTATCCGATCCCCAGACAGCATTCCCAGGGAACAACTCTGGCCCTCGGATGGTTCGGTCCTATGGTCGCATGCAGGCTCGTCGATGGTTGAGGTCGACAAAAGGAAACAGAAGGTTATCGCCGACCTTGTACGACGGTGGATCAGGGCAGAAGCCATCCGCAACTACCTTCGCAAGGCGCTAAATCTTCCGGTAGAACAGGAGCTACCGGATCACCACAGGTCATTGCTCGACCAAATCGATCGGGCCGACAAAGAGTGAGTACGTGTTGGTCGTGAACTCACCAAATAAAGTCCAGGACGTTTTGTCAAAAGCGTACGTGGCCAGACACATCGCCCCCATCGGCTTATAGTTACTTTTCCGAACGGGAGGCTGTCATGCTACCATTGCCCCACGCCGGCGAGTCAGAAGTACTTGCCGAGATCAATAAATTGCTAGACCATCACGCCGGGGCAACGCCGGTGCCGGTTCACAAACTCGCGGCGATTATCCGGCTGCGCCTAAAGAGCCATCTCTCCGTCGCGACTATCGAGGGGCTGATCGTAGACGAGGCCGGATGTCGCCAATTGCCTATGCTCTTTGAAATGCCGGGAACAGATGCGACTGTCGTTTCATCTGCTCTGGGCCGCGCGCCTTGAAGGTTAGGCGATCTGGCATTGGGCAGTAGGAGAGGGAGCCCGCCGCCTCGGAGGGATTGGCGACGGACCCCGGCAGTGGCTGCACCGAGACGGATCGACCGCTGCGAGTCTTTAACCGGCGAGGGCCTGCATTGTTCCCCCAATGCGTGTGGCGCTAGCATCGAGCATGCAATCGACGATCGCCTGAAAGCCGGGCTCCATCGCCTCCTGGCAATCGATCTCGCGGTCGGCATATTCGCGCTGTCGTCTTGGCGCTGCAGGCTGGACGCGAAGAGAAATGATGCGGCCCCTCTAGAGGCTCATCGCTGCCGACAAATGACGCAGAGGGACCACGCCGAGGTCGCGGCGCAGCTCGCCATCGCGCGCGCCATCCCATGCGGCGGTCGGCCTTGACGTCGGGCGGGTAGGCGCCAGATGGCGCCGAATGAAGCGCATCCGAACCAACAACATCGCCACGGGGTACAAGGGCGAGACGCATGACGGCCCCGCCGACGACGAGTCCAAACATTTCATTTACTGCCCGGTTTGCGGGCAGACATTCGACGCGCGCGACCTGGGACAGGTGTTTCACCATGCAGAGCCTGTGCACCATCCAGTTCCAGTGGAACAGTAGAACTCTCCAGCAAGGCTGCTCGGGACGCGCGGCCATTGCGTACGGGACTGGGCACCATTGGATCGAACATGGCGACCCCGCTCGACGTCGCGGCTCAAGGCTGCCAGGGGGTAGTGAGGAGCGACCCGAGGAATTTTCGTCGATCTCCGCAGGGAAACCCATTCGCCGCTCACGTTCAACGACTCTGTCTTGGAACGACACCGCGATTTCATACCGAGCGGCGACACCGGTGAGCCGTCCTGGTAGGAGGCCCGGCCCCGTCGTGCCAGAGCCTGTGGGGAGTGAAGCGACCCTGGCCCCGAGACATGGGGATGCCGGCTTGCCGATCAAGCGGGCATACTCTGCCTCCGGCTGCCCATACGACCCGTTTGCCAAGGAGATGAGGGCAGCTCGGTCGCGGACGATGACCTCGCCACGATTTGACCTGATGAGGCCGCGGCCTTCCGGCATTTGAAGTGCCACGGCGTTATGCAAGCTTCCGCTGGAAAGAACCATGCAAGGCGAGCGCAGCACCGCCCTGATCGCGTGAAGCTGGTCATCGAGCACAGGGCTGCGAGTTAGCCGACGAGCGTGGCTGTTTCTATGTAACCAAACCACCTGCGCCGCGTTTCGTTCAACGCGATCGCGACACTTCGGTCACGGCGCAAAATTCGGCAGGTCAGGAGGCCATCGTGGTGGCGCGAAGTTCGCCGAGTCGTAGTGAATTATGGGACTGTCTCATCATCGGCGGCGGCCCGGCCGGCCTGTTGGCCGCAACGTATCTGGGACGTTTTCTGCGTCGCGTGATTGTCATCGACTCTGGCGAAAGCCGGGCGAAGTGGATTCCCGAAAGTCACAATTGTCCGGGTTTCCCAGATGGCATTTCTGGCGTCGATCTTCTCACGCGCATGAGGGAGCAAGCCGTGCGGTATGGCGCGGAGCTGGTCGACGATATGGTGCTAGACGTCTGCCTTGACGGGACAGACTTCCTTGTCGCCGCGAGCTCTCGTATTCGAGCTCGCTCGGTGCTTGTGGCCACCGGAATCGTCGACACACTGCCAGATATTTCGGAAATCGCGGCTATGATCGAAGCCGGTTCCCTGCGGCTATGCCCAATTTGCGACGCATATGAGCTTATCGGCAAGCGGGTGGCCGTGTTCGGTCCGGCCGACGATGCGATGAAGA
This sequence comes from Mesorhizobium sp. M0808, assembly GCF_040320025.1. Lineage (NCBI taxonomy): Bacteria > Pseudomonadati > Pseudomonadota > Alphaproteobacteria > Hyphomicrobiales > Phyllobacteriaceae > Mesorhizobium > Mesorhizobium sp. M0808. Next base: position 8,708 of record NZ_JAMYOX010000064.1, on the reverse strand, counting down.
AAGCGCTGTTCCTGCGAACGTACACCCAAGACGTCACCATGCTGGTGACCAGTGCGGTCACGGCATTGGACTACGACGCTGGCGCATTGCTAAGAAGGGCTGAAGTCAAAGTAGAGGCATGCATGCCCGGCTCGCTGCACTCCAAAGGTGGAGCCAGTGTCAGGCTCATCAACGGGGATGTGCGCGTCTTCGACACCATCTACCCCGCGATGGGCTGCACCATACGCTCGAAACTGGCTATCGACCTGGGTGCGAAATGTGATGAGGTCGGCAACGTGGTCGTCGACTCGCATCAGCGAACCGCCATTGCTGGCCTCTATGCCGCTGGCGACATCGTCAACGAGATCAACCAGCTCGCGGTCGCATTCGGGCACGCCGCGGTCGCTGCAACCGACATTCACAACTACCTGTGCGAAAGCGACGGCGAGCGCCCACCGCGCGGTTGACCCGCAGGCATCACAGCTGGTCGTTGTTCCTTGGTCTCTCCAGCGCGCCAATTCGAAAAACGACCGGACGTCTATTTCGCCGTGGGCATTGTTGGCCGCCTGGAGCAACCGGATCGGAGGCCAGGCGGCGTCACGATTGGCGGGAGACATCGTTCTCGTCGCCAGAGAATTCTTTTGGGGTGGAAGGGCTGATCTCGCCGCCGGCGACTTTGGCGAGCAGCATCCCCAAGGTCAGGCGCGCTCGTTCATGGCTGCGCCGGCAAAAATATTCTCAAGAAGCTCGATAATAGAGACGCCAAGTATCAGAGCATCATGCGATCCCTCGATAGCGAAATGGCTGGCGGAGCGGGAAGTGAATTGAACCAGGGGGTGACCCACGAACTTAGAGTGACGTGCAGCGACACGTCTCAAGGAACCTTTCCGGCGTTGCGCGCTTGTTGAGCATGCGTTTCACAACCCCGTGAACGACAACAGAAAAATGCTGGAACCAAAAGGAAATCCGCCCTGGCGAAAGAAAAGACATTGGACGATCTCTTCCTCGATACGCCCAAGATATCTTACGCGGAAAAGAAGATCCTGAAGGCGCTTCCCAAGATGGCGCGCGCCGCATCATCGGCCGATCTGAAGGCAGCCTTCGAGAAGCACAAGGACGAAACCGAAGGTCATGTCGTGCGCCTGCAGCAGGTTTTCGAGCTCCTTGGCAAGCGGGCACAGGGCAAGACGTGTCCCGCGATCGACGGCATCATCGAGGAGGGCGAGGAGATTATGGAGGAGTTCAAGGGAACTCCCGCACTGGACGCCGGTCTGATCTCCGCTGCCCAGGCCGTCGAGCACTACGAGATCACCCGCTATGGCACGCTGAAGCGCTGGGCCGAGGTCTTGGGCATGAGCGACGCAGCCAAACTGCTCGACCAGACGCTCGCGGAGGAATCCATGACGGACGAGGCATTGACGGGTCTCGCGGATGCTTCCGCCAACGAAATGGCCAAGGCCGCCTGATCACACACCAGCCACCCCAACATGTTGGGTTGGCTGTTTTACTTCCAGCATCCGTTCTTTCGATAGGAGACAATCATGGGTCGAGGCATTCTACTCTGGCTGCTCGGAGTTCCTATTCCGATCATTATCCTTCTCGCGGTGTTCATGCGGTAGGAGGCGACGGACGTCGCCGCGCCGGTCGAGTCCTCGTCATCCGCAGTCAACTGGGGACCGATCATCGCCGGCGCCTTCGCTGCCTCGAGCCTGACGTTCATCCTGATGCTTCTCGGGTCCGGCCTCGTGTCTCCATGGTCCAACGAGAGCGCCAGCGTGACGACCTTTGCCATGTCCACCGCGATCTGGCTGGTCATCGTTCAATGGCTGTCATCGGGTCTGGGCGGCTATCTGACCGGGCGCCTTCGCACCAAATGGGTCGGCGTTCACAGCGATGATACCTTCTTCCGGGATACCCACACGGCTTTATGGCTTGGGCACTCGCCACGCTGCTGGTTGTGTTCGTGCTCGGCTCGACCCTGTCCGCGGCAATCGGCACCGGCGTTCAGGCGGCCTCGACAGTGGCCTCGGGAGTAGCAATGGGTGCCTCGGCAGGCGCGACCGCAAACGCCGGGAACGACGGAGGCAGCGACGCGACGTCGTATTTCGTCGATGCGCTGTTCCGCCCGACCGATCTTTCCAGGCTGGCGGCGCCGGCCGCGGAGGGCGATGCGACAGCAGCCGCACAAGCTTCCCGCATCCTCATTACGAGTGCGGCGGCCGGCGAAGTCTCGGCCGACGACAAGACTTATCTAGGCCAACTCGTGGCCGCTCGCACTGGCCTGTCGCAAGCGGATGCTACTGCCCGGGTTGATGCGGTGCTTGCTCAGGTCGAGGCGGCCAAAGTCCGAGCACAGGAAGCAGCCGACACAGCTAAAAAAGCCGGCGCCACCTTCGCGCTGGTTGGCGCGCTTTCTCTCATCATCGGTGCTTTCATCGCCAGCGCAGCGGCTGCGTTAGGCGGCAAGCAGCGCGACGACGAAGAAGACGCGCTCTATCTCACAGCTAGTCGAGGCTGAAGACGTCTACTCCCGGCCGGCCCAGATGGTCGGCCGGACTCCATCTCCCCGCGCTCTCTTGTTCTTGTGCGTGCAGCAACGATATTGCTGCAAGCGCGTTGCACAGATTGCCGTCCATTCCGGGCGTCAGAACAGGGACGGCCCCATTGCGAAAAATCTCCGATACGATCGCCCACCTGGCCGCGCTGCAGGCGCGACATGCCGCACATCCCGCCGACCTCGGTGCGTCAGACCATCTCCGGACGCTGGCCGAGTTCGGTACCAATCCCGGCGGGCTGGGAGCGAAGTTCTACATTCCCAATGACCTATCCAAGGGCGCCACGCTCGTCGTCGTGCTGCATGGCTGCACACAGAACGCGGCCGGCTATAACCATCATTCCGGCTGGTCCCAACTCGCCGACGAGGCTGGCTTTGCGCTGCTCTTTCCCGAACAGCAACGCGGCAACAATCCGAACCTCTGTTTCAACTGGTTCCAGCATGGCGACACCAAGCGTGGTTCGGGAGAGGCGCTTTCGGTTCGCCAGATGATCGAGACGATGGTCGTCACCCACGGTCTCGACCGAAAGCGCATCTTCATCACGGGCCTTTCGGCCGGAGGCGCAATGGCGGCGGCCATGCTGGCTACCTATCCGGAAGTGTTTGCCGGCGGTGCGATCATTGCCGGTCTGCCCTACGGCAGCGCAGCGACCATCCCGGAGGCCTTCGATCGCATGCGCGGCCACGGCGGTCCTTCGGAACAGGATCTGCAACGGGCCCTCCGCGGCGCATCGGATCATCGGGGACCGTGGCCGAGGATTTCGATTTGGCACGGTGCCGCTGACCACACGGTTTCGCCTTCCAACGCGGAAGCGATCGCAGGCCAATGGCGGGGAGCCCACCGGCTTGAAAAAGTGACGCGTCAGGAAGCTGCCGGCCCGCACGCAAAGCAGGTCTGGCGTGACGGCGCGGGAGAGGCCTTGATCGAAATCAACATGATCGCCGGGATGGGCCACGGCACGCCGGTCGGCGACGGCGTCGGCGCTCCAGGACCTTATATGCTTGATGTCGGCATCGCCTCCACACGGGAGATCGCGCAGTTCTGGGGCATCGCGGCAACGGAGGAAAGCGCCTCCCGGAAATCGAGGCCGCAAGTCCCCGCCAGCCAACGGCCACCCCAGTCACCGGCGCCAGCTATGGAAAATGCGAAGACGAAGCCCCGACAGTCGACTGCCATCCATCAGTTCCCGCGTCACCCGGAATCGGGCCAACCCGGCGTGAAGAAGATTATCGAGGATGCCCTGCGGGCAGCGGGCCTGATGCGCTAGGCGGGCGGCGCAAATCGCTCGCCGACTGTCTCGCCGGCCCGCGAAGGTCAAGCGGGTCCGACCAAGCAAGGGAACGCGTTGTTCTTTGGAATCGTTGACCGCTTTTCAGCAAGCAGTCGCATGCACCTCGTCCAGATCCTGCTTCCCCATCGACTACCGAGCGGCTGCCTTCGGCCGGGTCTTTATCAAGACGGTTTTTCCTAGACATGGCACTTTCTCCGTTGAGAAATCGCCAACTCGGCATGAGGAGCAAAGTCCCTCGATTGGGCGGCTTTCCGCTTCTGCCCTTCCCGCTGGCGATACCGTGCCCCAGTCGGACTAAGCCGCCGGGCGCTCAGGCGGGCAGAGGCCCGTCTTCCTCTGCTTTTCGATCGGCCTCCGCCGCTTCCATTTCAAGCCGCGCCAAATGGGCCTGGATCTCCTCGGGCTCGGCGTGCTCTAGCCCGACGACATTGTTCCTCGTTTCCTGCAGTGCAACGATGATCTCATCAAGTTTTGCATGAATAGCAGCGGTGTCGCGATAACCCTGGATCAGGACGACACCGGTAATCACAATCGCAGCTACTGAAAGCGCATAGGTGACTACGTTTGTTAGCCCGAAAGGAACCATCGCCGTGCAAGCAACCATCGCGGCGATCATCAAATAGAAGCCAGGCGGCCGGGACAGAAAGTCGGCAACCGCAAAGAGAAATCGGTTCATGCGAATCCCCAGCAAACAATCTATTACGATTGGGGCGGGATTTTACATTTTCGTCAATGCTCCGGGGGCTATGAGCCGGACGGGCTTGAATGATACCGGCTGACGATCAGTCTTCGAAGCAACGGCGAAAAGCGCCATGACGGGTTTGAGATGGATGGACTCTTTAACGGTTCTCAGCAACCTTCCGCCCCCAGGGATCGCACCATACGCGCCACAATCGGATCGTACGGGATTTTTTCATCGCTGCTGTAATTTATGGTAAAGAGCGCGGCACGGTCGTTGCAGACCGCAATGGCGCGGACATATCGGATGTGTTCGTTCTTGATCCCCGAGTAGCTGGCCCATCTCGGCGTGACGCGCCTATAGGTCAGTTTCCAGCCCCGCTTTTCATCCTCGACCATGCGGTGCTCGATCTCTGCGCGAAAACTGTGCTTGCCGAGCCTTGCGCCCCACACGGTAAGAAGGGCATCGTTTTCGCCCCGAAATTCCGCGCCCTGGTCCGAACGCTGCGTCAGGACAAAGCCAGGGGGAACATCGAATATGAAGCCAAACTGCCTGACGCCGAAGAGCTGCCACGCGTGCGCTTGGAGAAGCGTGCTGCAAAATAAAACCGAAACGAGGCTCAACAGAAAACGTGCCATTGGCATTAAATTAGCGTCGCGTCATATACCGTCCAGACCGGACAAGATTGGCGACAAAGAAAAAGTCGCAGACGACTTGCCGCTGATGTCAGCCTCGTGCACGACTGAAACCCGGGAGACCACCCTTGAAATTCTTAAGGGTTGATCACTTGGGACGACACTTCAAGCCGGGCTCCTATCAAGCACGGCGGCGGGAGATGTTGGCATAGCGCCGGGGGCGGACTGGCAGGTCTCGGGGACGTTATGCACTTCGATCCAGGCGGTCGATCTCATCGGGCGTTCGCCCCCGCCGCTCGCGATAGCGTGGCAGCGACCATCCCTTCTGCAACGCCATGCCGCGCACGAGCAGCCCGGCAATGAGACCTGCCCCGAGCACGACCTCGCGACTTAAGCCGATATTCGTGAGCACAACAAAGACCATCGCCCCAGCAAGCGCTGCCGTGACATAGACTTCACGGGAAAGCACTATTGGACTTTCATTGCCCAGCACGTCACGAAAGATTCCGCCGGCACTCCCATTGCCACCGCCACCACCGCGCCTAAGCCTGCAAGCAAAGCGCGCTCCGCACCCGTGACAGCGAAGAGCGCCAAACCGAGGGCATCGAGCCACAGGAGCCAGCGGTAGCGACTCTGCGGGATGTGAGCGGTGAAAAACACTGCGCATGATACGATGACGCATGCGAGAAGAATGGCGGGCTCCCGCACCCAGAAAACGGGGCTCAAGCCCAGAAGAAGGTCGCGCAGCGTGCCACCGCCGATGCCCGTCACCGTGCCGAGCAGGACGAAGCCGACTACGTCCAATTTGCTTGCTCGAGGCGACCAGCGCGCCCAAGATCGCAAAAACGATCAAGCCCAGCCAGTCGAGAAGTGCGGCGGCTGTGTCGAAGAGCATAGGAATCTTCCGCTTGGGTTGGCGACCGCAGCGCGTCTTCCGCTGCTGCATACGCTCGACTACGCGTCAACACAGAACCATCGCGTTGACTCTATCGAGGTTTTCGGCGTATTTTACCGCTTGCCATAACCAACAAAAACCCTGCCGAAGCGGGGCTTTGTCGTACAGCCGTGGCGGCGAGATGGTTAGGCGCCTCGATCCGGGCGCCCTCGCCGATCTCTTTTAGCATAGCCTCTGCTTTGGCCTTGTCCTTCGTGGTCAGCACGGTGCGCCAGTACGGCTTCTCGAAAAGGCTAACGATGTACGTCGTCGCAGGCTTGTCGTTCATCGCCCGTCCAGCCAATTTGCTATGCGGCTAATGTAGATCCAAGCACAAAAAGCTCGCCCATTCGTTCGCATGTTTCGCTTCGAATTGACTTGAGCGCATCTATTCGTCAGCCGGCCAGTCCACCATTTTCTCGCCGGTTAGGCCCGGCGGCCGAGCCCCAACGACGCGGGCCGCTGTGTCATAGTTCGCAACATGGGAGGAAAGCGGTGCCCAGACCCCAACGCGCTGCCTGTGATAATCCAGAGGGCTATGACGGCCTTTTGGAAACCCGAATTGAAGTGGTAGAAGTCCACGGCGAGTGGTCGGTGCACGTAGTCGAGGAAGACGAAGAACGCATCTACGCATTCGTGCTGGAATCCTTCGCCCTAGCCTTCGCGGAGGGCCAGAGGATGCGCCTGAAACTCGCTGATATTGTGCGGCATTAGCGCTGCGTTTGGGTGGCGTCCTTTGCCTCGCTGTAGGTGTTCTACCTACCCGACATCGGCGCCGCATGCGGCCGCTCGTAGTCGGCCGGCCTGCCGTTCAGCAGATTGATCGCCCGCTTTATATCCCCGTGCAGCCGGTCGATCACGTCCCAATGCTCATGAAATGGCTTGAGCGACAACTGCGCGTCGCGGAGTTCTACCGTCAGAAGCCACGCCTGTGGTTCAATTTTGGCGAGGTGATATTCGGAAACGGCTTCGTGTCGGCGAGGGTGCGGCATCCCGCAAAATAGGAATATATTCCGCATCCCGTCAAGGCACATAGACTTCGTCCCGCCCTCAGCGCATGCTCGAGATCGGCGAGCTGAAGGGCAACATGGACGCGATCAACGCAGCCCGACGAACGGGCGGCTGTGTTGCACTCTGTAAGCCGTTCCAACGATAAAAATTGTCGGGTTGCTCCCCGCCCTCGCGACTGCGGAGTGGTCGTTTCATCGATTGACTCGCGTAATGCACCGGCAGTTAATCTCCCCGCCAGGGCAAAAGAGGGGCTATGAAACTGGGAGCAAACGATGACTGTCCAAAAAGAAGACTATCGAACCAACAGAGCCGACTACGCCATAGCTGCGATGCATAGCCGAGCGACCGCTGAGGGCGATCGTGACGATTTGGTGGCGAGGAAAAAGTCCCTGTGGGTAACAGATCGGCGATCTGCAAAATTGGCTGCAAACCCGTCCGAAAGCTCGCCAGAACCCAAGGCAAAACCGCGCGGTAAGTGAATCGGACGCCAGCCACTTTCTTACCGCCGCGTACTTCGTTCGCATGGTTCGATTATATTAGAGGTATCTAAAATACCAACCAGCCAGTCGAGCATTCCCTAAAGGCTCGCTGGTCAGGCCCAGCGGCCGCCCCCTAACCCAAGCTGCTGGGCCGCCCGCTAAGGAAGTGCGTTGTATCACTGATACGGTCGTCGGTGACCCCCTCCGTACCGCGGCCGTGATCGCAACCACGTCACCGATGCCAAGGCCCCGCATCGGTACCACTCAAACGAATGGCAATTTTCTGTCTGGATGCGTTTAGTATCCATTCTCCGGAGACCCGCGCATGGGCTCGCGTGGGAGACAAGTGACTCCCCTTTAAAGGCATCGAGATGCTACGAGCGCTGAAAAGTCAGTTCCTTAGACCTAAGGATCGGGCGATTTGCCAGCGGGCTGTCGACCAGATAACCGCCGACGCTAAATGGTACAGCACTTCGATAGTCAGATTCTGGCCTCGACCACGCTGAATCTCTTTCAATCAGGGGTCGTAAACGAAACGAATTTGCTGGCACATGTTCGCGCGCGGCGCCACGACTTCACTAAACTGACAGGCTAGCTCCACCCGGGCGGAAACAGCGCGTTTCAGCAAATCGTGAATTGACTGCATCCATGAAAGCCGGTTGGCGGCACGGCGAGGTGATGCGGTCGCTCCGTCGCCTGATCGCAGCCGACAACATGACGCAAAAGGAAAATGCCAAGGTCGAAGCGCAGCTCGCCATCGCGCGTGCGATGATGCGTGCGGGCCGGCCTTGACGATCGCCAGACCGGCGCCAGACGGCGGCGCACTGGCGCTCGGCGGCGTCATCGTGGTGAATTTGAGACGCTGATTCAGCTGCTCCCCGCAAGCTGATTGCGATCGAGACAACTTTACCGGCTCGCGAAACGGACCCTCCATATGCTGCCTCTAGGTTAGTCCCAGCTAAATGAAGGGGCTTCCATGCGTGTGACGTTTTGGCGTTCAGAACGCGGCAACCTCGCCGTGGTGTTTGCGTTGGTCTTGCCAGTCGTGCTTTTGGGCGTCGGAGTGGCGATAGACTTTGCGCGCGTGAGCCGAACTGCCCAACAGTTGCAGGAGGGAGCCGACTCCACGGCCCTTCAGTTGGCCG
>NZ_JAMYOX010000063.1:0-21677 GCF_040320025.1 Mesorhizobium sp. M0808 | reverse complement strand
GGCCGATCCGCCGCATCAGGCGCGGCAGGTCGCGCAGGATGGCGCTAAGCCCCATCAGTGCGATCTCGCTGCCGTCGAACAATGGCGCCAGGCCGAGCGCCTGCAAATGGCGGCCGCCGATGCCGACAAGCCGAACTTCGCGCCCGGTCATGCGCTTGAGCGCCTGCACAAGGTCGGCGCCAAGTAGGTCGCCGGACTCCTCGCCGGCGACGACGGCTATCTTCAACGGCCGCTCATTCGCCATGCGCCGGCTCCGCAGGCAGGCCAATCACGAACAGGCCGAGCGCATTGGCACGTCCGATGGTGGCGGGACCTTCGAGCACCAGCGAGCGACCGGCTTCGACGGCAATGCCGGCCAGTCCGGCGGCATGCGCCGCCTCGACGGTCAGCGGGCCGATGGAGGGCAGATCGGCACGCAGTTCCTGACCGGGCTTGGCGCATTTGACCAGAACACCGCGGCTCCCGCCGGCCAGCCTGCCGTGCCCGCGCAACTCCCTTGTCCGCTCGAGCAGCCCGTCGGTGCCTTCGACGCCTTCCAACGCAATGGCGCGGCCGCCGACCGCAACAGCCGCTTGGCCGATATCCAGCGCGCCGATGGCTTTTGCCGCCGCGTGCGCCGCCTTGATGTCGCGCCAGTCGGATCTGCGTGGCGCCGCCTTGGTCAGCAGGCCTTCGGCGGCGACCAGCTCCGGCACGATCTCGTCAGCGCCGACGACCTTGATGCCGCTGCGCTCGATCCTGCGCACGAACAGTTTCAGCACCGTATCGTCCCCCCGGGTTACACCGACGAAGAGGCTGGGTAGCCACGCGAGCAGGCCCAAATTGAGGCGCATGGCGCTCAACCTGGGGCGGCGCGTGATATGACCCGCGGTTACGAGATGCGTAACGTGATGCCGCTTAAGGATCGGCAGCAGCGAGCCGACGTCTTCCAGCCTCAAGGTTGCCTGCTCATAGGGCTCGAAATCGGCTATGCGATCGACCTCGCCGGCCGCCATCACGACGAAGGGCAATTTGCCTTGCCGGGCGAGCGCTCGGGCAATTTCGACCGGGAGACTGCCGCCGCCGGCGATGATGCCGACCTTGGCATCTGGCGCGAGATCAAGGCCCTTTCCGGCAGCCTCAATCTTCGTCATCTGCCCTCAGTCTTCATCATCGGTATCGTCGCCGTCGCTACCCTTGAGCGACGGCACGGCGTAGTGCCGCTTGCCGCGACCGGCGATGAAGTCGACGATCTTCATGGCAGTCGGCGACGAGGCGAATTCCGCCTTGGCGAATTCGATGTTCTCGCCGACGGTCCGGGAGCGATCGAAGATCGTCTTGTAGGCTTTGCGCAGCAAGTGGATCTCCGAACGCGGCAGGCCGGCGCGCTTCAGGCCAATGATGTTGAGGCCGCGAAGGCTGGCACGGTTGCCAACGGCGATGGCGTAAGGAATGACGTCGCCGACGATCGCCGAGCAACCGCCGAGAAAGGCGTTATCGCCGATGCGGACAAACTGATGAACCGCGGTAAGGCCGCCGATGTAGACATTGTCACCGACTTCGCAATGCCCGCCTAACGTCGCTTGATTGGCGAAGGTGGCGTTCTTGCCGACCACGCAGTCATGGGCAATATGGGCATAGGCAAGGAAATTGCCGTTGTTGCCGATCGTCGTCTCGCCGCGGCTGGAATCGGTGCCGACATGCATGGTGACACCTTCGCGGATCGTGCAGTTCTCGCCGATCACCAGCGTGGTACGGCCGCCCTTGTGCTTGGTGTTCTGCGGCGGCCCGCCCAGTATCGCCATCGGATAGACCTTGGTCGATGCACCGATGGTGGTCGCGCCAATCACCGAGACATGGCTGACCAGTTCGACGCGGTCGCCGATCACGGTGTCGGGGCCGACGTGACAGAAGGGCCCGATGCGGGCGCCTTCGCCGATTTGGGCGCCTGCCTCGATGACCGAGGATGGATGGATGACTGTCTGGATTTTCATTAGCATTCGTTTGTCAGCCGCTTGCGACCATCATCGCCGATATCTCGGCTTCCGCCGCCTTGGCGCCATCGACGAGGGCCTCGCAAGCGAATTTGAGAAGATTGCCGCGTTTCTTGATTTTCTTCACATGAATTTTCAGCTGGTCGCCTGGAACGACCGGCTTGCGGAACTTGGCATTGTCGATGGTCAGGAAATAAACCAGCGACGGCTTTTCCGTACCAAGGCTGCGGATGCAGATGGCGCCGGCCGTCTGCGCCATCGCCTCGATGATCAGCACGCCGGGCATGACCGGCTGGTCGGGGAAATGACCTTGGAAATGCGGCTCGTTTATGGTGACGTTCTTGATGCCGATGGCGGATTCGTCGCCATCTATGTCGACAATACGGTCGATCATCAAGAACGGATAGCGGTGCGGCAGGAGCTTCATCAGCCGCATTATGTCAACCGCTTCGAGCGTCGCCGCTGCGATGTCAGCCATTTCCCCCCTCACCCTGTTTGCGCGTCCGTGCAAGTCTGCGCAAGGCCGCTATCTCGCGCATGGCTTCCGCCATCGGCTGCGCCGGATATCCTCCCCAAATCTCACCGGCAGGCACATTGCTCATAAACCCGCTTCTTGCCGCAAGCTTGGCCCCGGACCCGATGGTCAAATGATCCGCAAGGCCGACACCGCCACCCATGGTGACGTTGTCGCCTACCGTCACGGAACCGGAAATACCCGAAAGCCCGGCTATTATGCAATTGCGGCCGATGCGAACGTTGTGCGCGATCTGCACCAGATTGTCGATCTTGGTGCCCTGGCCGATGATCGTGTCGGACATGGCGCCGCGATCGACGGTCGTATTCGACCCGATCTCGACGTCGTCCTGGATGATGACGCGGCCGATCTGCGGAACCCGCTCCGGACCCTTGGCGCCGGCCACGAAACCGAAGCCATCCTGGCCGATCCTGGCACCGCCATGGATGATGACGCGATTGCCAATCAACGCATATTGCACGCTGGCACCTGGACCGACATAGCCGTCGCGGCCAATCTGCGAAGACGGACCGATGACCGCATGCGGGGCAATGACGGTCCCGCTGCCGATGGCAGCGCGAGGTCCGATGATCGCACCCGCTTCGATGATCGCGCCGGCCTCGACATGGGCGGTCGCATCGATATGGGCATGCGGCGAGATACCGGTTTCGCCGGTCATCGGTCCAGGCGTTGCAGCCGCCGGAAAAAGCAGACGCCCGACCATTGCGAAGGCCTGCTGCGGGCGCGGATGCACCAGCACCGCGATGCCCGCCGGCGCCTTGCCGGCAAATTCGGCAGGGCAGAGAACCGCCGCCGCCCGCAGTGACTGCATCAGGGCGAAATTGCGCCTGCCATCGACGAAGACAAGGGCGTTCTCGCCGCCTTCGTTGGCGGGCGCCAGAGCCTCGATCGATACATCGGAGAGACCGGAATCAACAAGCGTCGAGCCAGTCAGATTCGCGACTTCGCCGGCCGTATACCGGCGTGAGGGCGCGAAGAACACCGGATCGGTCATTCCAGAAGCAATATCCAGCTAGCGCATGACCCGAAAATCGGAAATCGACCCTCGGAAAGGATCATGCGCAAATCAAAGTGCTACACCGTCCTTTGCGCGTCCGATAGGACGCGCTGCGCTGTAGTGTCGGATCACTGCCATCCGGATCCAAACGAGCCGGAAGCATCATTGCCCGCACATCAGAAGCGGGTCGATATGCCGAAGTTGAATTCCTGCACGTCGTCGGTCTTTTCCTTCTTGACCGGGATCGCATAGTCGATGCGGATCGGGCCGAAAGGCGATGCCCACATCAAACCGACACCGACGGAAGCGCGCCATTCCATGCCGGTTGTCGAAGAATTGACAAGGCCACTTGCGATTTTGCTGCCGTAGAGCGTTGCCGCATCGGCGAACACAGCGCCACGCAAACCGAAGCTTTCGGGGATGACCGGCAGCGGGAACTGCGCTTCCGCCGAGGCATTGAAGTAGGTGGTGCCGCCGAGATGGTCATTGCTGTTGTCCGAAGCAACCGGGCCGATGCCGCCATATTCGAAACCGCGGATCATACGGTCGCTGCTCTGGAAATGGTCGAAGACGCGCAGATCGCCGTTGCCATAGCCTTGGACATGGCCGGCGCCGCCCGAAATGAGGCCCACCAGGTCCAATTGTTCGGACAGCGTCTGATAAATGCTGCCGCGCGCCGTGACCTTGATGAATTTGGCATCGCCGCCGAGGCCGGCCACTTCGGTGCCGACATTGGCATAAATGCCATCATGCGGGTTCTTCATGTCGTCGATCGTATTGTAGATCAGGCCGAGACTGACCGAAGACTTGAGCCATGGGCTCTCGTTAACGCCGTTTTGGATCGCCTGGGACACGTCGCAACCGGCCGATGGGTCGCAGCCCTCGTCGAACTCGTACTTCTCTTGCGCAATATTATAAGCGAGTTGCGTCGAGATATTGTCTGTGATCGGCAGGCCGAAGCGAACGGTCGCGCCTGTCGTGTCGCTGTCGTAATGGTCGTAGTTTCGGCTCTGTTTGTAGATGTCGAAGCCGGCCGCGATGCGGCGTCCGAGGAAATAGGGTTCGGTGAAAGAGAAGCTGTAGTCGCGCGAGTTCTTGCCACCGCCCGCCGCCACCTTGATGAATTGGCCTCGACCGAGGAAGTTGCGCTCACTGATGGAGCCTTCGACGGACGGACCTGACGTTTCACCGCCGCTCGAATAACCGGCGCCGACCGTGAACTCACCGGTCGATTTCTCGACCACATCCACCACCAGCACAACCTGGTCCGGCTCAGAACCCGGAACAGTGGAAATTTCGACTTTTTCAAAATAATCGAGCGCTTCCAGCCGCCTCTTCGCGCGCTGGATGAGCACCTGATTGAAAGCATCGCCTTCGCTGACATCGAACTCGCGGCGAATGACGTAGTCGCGCGTCCGATCGTTGCCGCGAATCTCGATGCGCTCGATATAGGCCTTGGTCCCCTGATCGACCGTATAGACGACCGAGATCGTGTGGTTCTCGAAGTTGCGGTCGCCGCGCGGCGTCACCTGGGCGAAGGCATAGCCGGATCCAGCGACCTTTTCGGTCAAGGCGATGATCGTGTCCTCGACGTTCTTGGCGTTGTAGACATCGCCCTTGTGGGTCTCGACCACCGATTCAAGCGACTTGGCGTCGACCTCGGGGATCGTGCTTTCGACGCTGACATCCCCGAACGTATAACGCTCGCCCTCCTGCACCGTAATGGTGACGGTGTATTTGTTGGTTGTGTCGTCGAGTTCGCCGACAGCCGAGACGACCTGGAAGTCGGCATAGCCGTGATTATAATAGAAGCGGCGCAGCAGCTCCTGGTCGGCGCGCAGCTTGTCCTCGTCATAAACATCGTCGCGCAGCACGAACGACAGGAAGGACGAGCGCTTGGTGGAGATGATGTCCGACAGACGGCGGCTCGAATAGGCGCTGTTGCCGACGAAATTGATCGCGGCGATCTGGGTGCGGCCGCCTTCGTTGATGTTGAAGACCACGTTTACCCGGTTGTCGCCGAGATCCATGATCTGGGTGGTCACGGCGGCATCGTCGCGGCCGATACGCCGGTATGCGGCCTTGACCGCCTCGACATCGGCATCGAGCTGCTGTTGCGAGAAGGTGCCGCGCGGCTTCAATTGCACCGCGGCCTCAAGCGCGTTGTCCTTGAGCTTCTTGTTGCCCTGGAACAGCACCTGGTTGACGACCTGGTATTCGGACACCTTGATGACCAGCGTCGATCCGACCTGGTTGATCTGCACATCCGAAAACAGCCCGGTGCCAAACAGCGCCTTGACCGCATCGTCGATATCCGAACTGGAAAACGCCTTGCCGGGCTTGATCGTCACGTAATTGCGGATGGTGTCCGCGTCGACACGCTGATTGCCGGTGACTTCGACTCTGGAGACGACAGCCGCCTCGGCGGCCGATGTGGCAACGAACTGCACTGCGAGCGCGCCTGGTACAACCAGAGCGGCGGACATAGCCACCGCGGACGCGGCGCTCAGAAACTTGGATGCTGCCTTCATCGGGCTTTTGTACCTTTTCTCGAAGTCCCCACGGCGAGAAAACCGGACGTGCGGTAATTTCCCCTACCGTATTAACCGGATTTTCCCTACACGCAAGGCTTCTGGTTAATTTGTATTTACTTAACCCTGCGGCGTGGCTTTCGCGTCACGCATATCCCCACGCATGGTAAACGGCGTCTCAACATTGCTCGTGCCGAAGCCAAATTCCTTCATGATTTCAGCACCCAAACAGATCGTTCCAGAAAACAAAGCCCATGAACCCGAGCACCAATATGAGGCCGCTTCGGTAAGCCATTTCCATCATGCGTTCGGACACCGGCCGCCGGATGACAGCCTCCACGCCGTAGAACAGAAGATGCCCTCCGTCGAGGGGGGGAATCGGCAAAAGGTTGAGAATCCCTATCCCGACTGACAGGAATGCAACAAGCTGCACGAGCCATTCAAAGCCGAGCTTTGCCGCCTGACCCGACATCTTGGCGATCTTGATGGGGCCGCCCAGCTGGCACTTGTCCTCGCGGCCGACAACGAAACGTTGCAGGAACTGGCCGGTACGCTGGATGACGTGTCCGGTTTCCTGGACCGCTGCCCCGACCGCCCCGGCCGGACTATAGGTGATCAGCCGTGGCTGGCCGAGTTCCTTGTTGTTGACGACGCCGATCACGGCCACCTGGACCTTATTGCCCAGTGCGTCTTGTTGTTCCATCAAGCGCGGCGTCGCCGTGACGGTGATTTCCTTGCCGGCGCGTAGCATGACGAAGGTGATGCTGTCGCCGGCGCGGCCAGAGACCAGACGCTGGACGTCGGCAAAGGTCTCGACCTTGCTGCCGTCGACGCTGACGAATCGGTCGCCGGGCATGATGCCGGCCGCGGCGGCCGGACTGCCGACGGTGACCTCAGCCACCATCGGCTCCAGCACGGGCCGGCCATGGACGGAAAACAGCACGGCAAAGACGGCGATCGTCAGCAGGAAGTTGAACAGCGGCCCCGCCACGACGGTCGCCGCCCGCTTCCAGATCGGCTGCGTGTGGAAGGCAACCTTGCGTTCTTCGTCGCTCAGCGCCTCGATCTCCTCCGAGCTGGGCTGGCTCGACGTCGCGTTCATGTCGCCGACGAACTTGACGTAGCCGCCGAGCGGTATGGCGCAAAGCTTCCAGCGCGTGCCGCGGCTATCGTTGAAGCCGATGATCTCTGGGCCGAAACCGATCGAAAAGGCTTTTGCGCCGATACCGCACCAACGCCCGACGAGGTAATGGCCCATTTCGTGGACAAAAACGACCACGGTCAGCACGAACAGGAAAGGCACCAGCGTGCCGAGGACAAAGCCCTCTGTGCTGAAAACCGCGTGAAAAATCTCGTTCAATTCATGCCCTCAAATTCATCCACGGCACAGATCACGCCGCGACTGTGACATCAATCCAGGCGAATCCATGACGCAGCCCCGCGCCGGCCCACCGACGATGCCGTTCAAACCGGAAACAGCCCCTGTGCCGGATGGTCGGCGGTCGCGGAAATCCAGCCGATGACGTATAGGGCGAAAGCCGCCGCGACAAGCCCATCTACCCGATCCATGATGCCGCCATGGCCGGGTATCAGCGTGCCGGAATCTTTACGGCCGTGGCGTCGCTTGACCCATGATTCGAACAGGTCGCCGGCCTGCGCGACAATCGAAAGCACCAGTGCGACCACGCCAAGCACGACGAGGTTGCCCGTTCCGGCTACGGCGGCCAGAAGCAGCCCGGCCACTACGCCGCCGACCACCCCACCGAGCGCCCCGCTCCGCGTCTTGCCCGGCGAGATCGACGGCGCCAGCCTTGGACCACCGATGGAGCGGCCGACGAAATAGGCAAAGATATCGGTCGCCCAAACCACGGCGAATAGGAACAGAATGGCCAGCAGCCCTGAATGGTCGCCGTCACGCAAGAAGGCCAGCGACAAGCCGGACACGGCCGCATAGGCAAGGCCGGATGCTTCCCACGGTCCTGCCCTGCGCATGGAAGAAGCGACGGCAGTGACAGCAACCAGAGCCGCGACGAGCGGCAGCAGCAAAGACGCAGGCAGGCCGGCGACGAGGGCACCAATAAAGACCACGATCAGCGCCTCGGGCAGAAAGCCGAGACCTGCCGTAGCACCAGCACCTGCCGGGGCAACGGGGCGGCTCATCCGCGTCCACTCGTAGAAGATGACCGCCGCCGTGGCAGCGCAAAGCAACCGGAAGGACAGTCCGCCGAGCCAGGTCAGGGCAAGCGTGACGATGGCAAGCACGACGGCCGAAATGACCCGGAGTTGGAGGTTGCTCATTCCTCAGCCTGAGGCGACATCTTGGGCGGCAAGTCCGCCGAAGCGGCGCTCGCGGCCGGCGAAATCGCGCAGTGCATCGGACAGGTGCTCGCGACTGAAGTCGGGCCAGTAGCAAGGCAGGAAAACGAGTTCGCTATAGGCGGCCTGCCATAACAGGAAGTTGGACAGCCGAAGCTCGCCGCTGGTGCGGATGACCAGTTCCGGGTCCGGAATGCCCTCTGTATCGAGCGAGCTGGCAAAGGAATCGGCCGTGATCGCCTCGCTCTCGATCTCACCGCGCGCCACCGCCGCTGCGAGCTTGCGCGCGGTGCGCACGATCTCGTCGCGCCCGCCGTAATTGAAGGCAATGACCAGTGTCAGCGCCTCGTTGCTGAGAGTGAGCGTTTCGGCTTCCTCGAGCAGCCCCCTTATGTCGGGCTGCAGCCCTGCCCTGTCACCGATGACCCTGATCCGCACCCCACTCTGGTGCAGCTCGGCAAGGTCACGTCGGATGAAAAGCTTCAGCAGGCCCATGAGGTCGCTGACTTCGGATTTCGGCCGTGACCAGTTTTCCGACGAAAAAGCGTAGACGGTCAGGAAGGAGATGCCTAGGCCGGGGGCGGCGCGCACTGTCTTGCGCAGCGCCTCGACGCCGGCGCGGTGACCGGCCAGCCGCGGCAAGCCGCGCGCCTTGGCCCAGCGTCCGTTTCCGTCCATGATGATCGCGACATGCGCGGGCGTTGCCATATTCTCGCTTCCGGGCCAGGCGTGGCCAGACCCTAGACCTGCATGATTTCCGCTTCCTTGTCGGAAAGCAGGTGGTCGATGGTGCTGATTGTCTCGTCGGTCAGTTTCTGAACCTGGTCGGCCCGTTTGCGATGGTCGTCCTCACTGATGTCGCCGTCCTTTTCCGCCTTTTTCAGAAAGTCCATGCCGTCCCGGCGAACGTGGCGTGCGGCGACGCGGGCATTCTCGGCATAACCGTGCGAGATCTTGACCAGCTCCTTGCGGCGCTGTTCGTTGAGCTCGGGCAGCGGAATCCTGAGATTGGTACCGTCGACGATAGGATTGAAGCCGAGATTGGCTTCACGGATGGCGCGGTCGACTGCGCTGACCATCGACTTGTCCCAGACCGAAACCGAAATCATGCGCGGTTCCGGCACCGACACTGTTGCCACCTGGTTGATCGGCATGGTGGTGCCATAGGCCTGCACCTGGACGGCATCGAGCAGGTTGCTCGACGCGCGGCCGGTGCGCAGCGAAGCCAGATCATGCTTGAACGCGGCGATCGCCCCGTCCATGCGCCGTTTGAGATCGTCGTACTCGCCACTCATCATCGTCTCCTCGACCCGTTAACCCGGGTTCACTGCTTAGGCCCTGTTCGAGCCTCATCCGCAACCGGTCCCTTTCGGGTTCATGGTCCGGTCAATCGTCTGCGACAACCGTGCAACGGCCGCCGCCCCTCAGGATATCGCCGAAGCCACCCTTCTCGTGGATCGAATAGACGATTATCGGAATGTTGTTTTCGCGCGCAAGTGCAATCGCCGCCGTATCCATGATCGAAAGCCCGCGTTTGATGACTTCGTCATGGCTGATCCGCTCGAAACGTGTCGCATGCGGGTCCTTCTTGGGATCAGCCGAATAGACACCATCGACCTGGGTGCCCTTGAACAGAGCATCGGCGCCGATCTCGGCGGCGCGAAGGGCCGCAGCCGAATCGGTGGTGAAGAACGGATTGCCGGTGCCGCCGGCGAAGATGACGACCTTGCCCTGGTTCATGTAGGCGGTCGCCTGACGCTGCGAAAAACTTTCGCAAAGCTCGGGCATGGCGATCGCCGACAGCACCACGGCGTCGACGCCGATCTTGTTGAGCGAGGTGCGCAGCGCCAGCGAATTGATAACCGTGGCAAGCATGCCCATATGGTCGCCGGTGACGCGGTCTCCGCCTTTTGACGCAACCGCGACGCCACGGAAGATGTTGCCGCCGCCTATGACGACACCGACTTCGATGCCCAATGCGCGGGCCTCGGCGATGTCGGCGGCGATGCGGTCGACCACCGATACGTCGATGCCGAAATGCTGCTCGCCCATCAACGCTTCGCCCGACGCTTTCAGCAAGACACGTCGGTAGAGGGGCTTCACCGTCATCTGGTCCTCGTCATCGTGCGTGTGACGCGTTTCGGTGCGCCCCGAAACACTGGGCGTTCCGATACACGAAGGGCGCCCCGATGTGACCCCGCCCCCGAGCCGGAAAGTTGAGATCGTGGACCGGGATAGCCGTCAGCTCACGCCGGCAAAAGTGCCTCGCATGAGCAGATCCGGCAGATAGCTTGCCGGCTTACCGCCAACCGCCTGCCCACCGGTCAGGCCGCCTTGTATTTCAGGGCCGAAGAACGAATACGGAAAGGGCGTGACCGGCCGGCTCACCGCATCGAGCCGTGCCCGAAGATCTTCGGGAATGTCGAAATCAAGCGCGCCGAGATTGTCCTTGAGCTGGTCAAGCCTGGTGGCGCCGACGATGACGGATGCAATGCCTGGCCTGTTTGCCGTCCAGTTCAAGGCGATCTGGGCCATGCTGCGGCCGAGCTGGCCGGCAACCCTCTCCAGTTCGGCGACGATTTGCCAGTTGCGATCGGTGAATTTCTGGAAACCGGGATTGGTCGAACCACGCATTGTCTCCAGCCGGCCACCATCCTCGACGATTGTATCGAAACGGTATTTTCCGCTGAGCAGGCCGCTGGCCAATGGACTCCAGACCATGATTCCGGCGCCATAGCGCGTGCCGAACGGCACGAACTCGTGCTCGATGTTGCGCTCGGCCAGCGAATATTCGAGCTGAAGCGCCGAAACCGGTTCATAGCCGCGATGCTCGGCGACGGCCTGCGCCCGGCTTGCGTACCAGGCCGGCACGTCGGACATACCGACATGCCGGATCTTTCCGGCGCGCACCAGATCGTCCAGCGTCCGCATCACCTCCTCCGGCGGCGTCAGCCTGTCCCAGGTATGGAGGATGTAGAGGTCGATGTAGTCGGTGCCGAGCCGCTTCAGCGAACCGTCTATCGCCCGCAGGATGTTCTTGCGGCCGTTGCCCCCGGCGTTCGGGTTGCCCGGTTCGGCGTTGTAGGTGAATTTGGTACTGATCACCGCCTTGTCGCGCAGCCCACGCTCGGCGATGAATTCGCCGAGCCAGGTTTCGGCCGTGCCACCGGTATAGAGATCGGCGGTATCGAAGAAATTGCCACCGGCTTCGACATAGGCATCAACCAAGGCGCGCGCGGTTTCCTTCTCCGCGCCCCAGCCCCATTCCGTGCCGAACGTCATGGTGCCGAGCGCCAGGCGGGTGACACGCAGCCCGCTGTTGCCGAGCGTGTAGTAGGACATGGTCATGGATTTCTCCTGAAGTTTGAAAAGCGGGATTGAGGTCTTGCCTGGGATACGCAGTCAGGCCTTGGCCAGCGCATCGACCACCACCTGGAAGCGGCGCGGATCGAAATAATCGTGGTAGGTGCTGATCAGACCGCTCTTGAAGTGGAAAATCGCGATATTGCTGTTGGTGTATTCAGTGCCGCCGATCAGCACCGCGCGGTTCTTGTACTCAACGACGATCGCGTCCGAATCCGCTGCCGGATAGATGGCTGTCAGCTGCGAATCGAAGGATTCGAAATTACCGAAGAGGCCTCGGAAGGCCGCCAGGATCGCGGCTTTACCATCGATGCTGTTTCCAAATCCTGCCGGCGGGTAGAAGACAAGTATACGGCCATCTTCAGCCCAAAGGTCGCCCCATGCCTCAATGTCCTTGCGGTGCATCAGATCAAAGAATTTACGCACGGTCTCGAGATTACGGGTTCGTTCGGAATCGAGGTCGGTCATTAGACGTCTCCTTGGCTGCTCGGCGATTGCCGTGTGATGCAGCCAAAGATGCGCCCTCCTTTCTCCGCCGATAAGATTGCATTATCCGAATGGACTATGCGATATCATGCATGAATGGACCGCGATCTGCTTAGCCACCTACCTGTAATCGTTGCCGTCGCGCGGCGTGGCGGCTTCGCGCCGGCAGCCGCCGAGCTCGGCATGAGCCCGTCAGCGGTCAGCCATGCGGTTCGGCTGGTAGAGGAGCGAATCGGCCAGCCGTTGTTTGCCCGCACCACGCGCAGCGTCTCGCTGACCGAGGCTGGCACCGCGCTTGTCGCTGCGGCGGAGCCGGCGCTGGAAGACATTGCCGACCGGATCGAACGTATCCGCTCTGTCAAAGGCCGGGCAAGCGGACTGCTCAGGATCAACGCGCCGCGTTTGGCGCTGCCTCTGGCGCTGATGCCCATCCTGACGGCGATGGCGGAACGTTACCCTGACGTGACGGTGGAGATCGTCACCGACGAACGTCTGAGCGATATCGTCGGCGAGGGTTTCGACGCCGGCATCCGGCTGGGCGAGATGATCGCCGAGGATATGGTGACGGTGCGACTGACAGGGCCTTTCCGCAGCATCATCGTTGCCTCGCCGGCCTATGTCGGCCGGCGCGGGCGGCCATGGGCGTTGGCCGATCTCGCCGCGCACAACTGCATCGGCTATCGGCTGTTGCGATCACGTGCGCTCTATCGCTGGGATCTGTCCGATCAGGGCAAGGATATCAGCGTCGAGACACGCGGCAGCGTGGTCGTCAGCGATCCGCTGTCGGCAAGGGAAATGGCGCTTGCCGGCATCGGCCTCGCCTATCTGTTCGAGCCGCTTGTCAAGCCCGACATCGAGGCAGGCCGGCTGGTCGAAGTCCTTGGCGAGGCATCGATCGAGGAACCGGGACTGTTCCTCTATTTCCCGCGCCGCGCCGCGATGGCCCCGAAGCTCCGCGCCTTCATCGACACCGCGCAAGAAATCGGCCGGGCATCCTCGCGGATACCCGGCCGAAAAAGCCTTTCAAACGAATAGTTACTTCTTGACCGCTGCCGCGACTTCCGCCGCGAAATCGGTCTCTTCCTTCTCGATGCCCTCACCGAGCGCGAAGCGCAGATAGGCAGCGATTTTGGCTGGCGCCCCGATTTCGCTTTCGGCATCCTTCAGCGCCTTCTCGACGGTAATGTCGGGATTGAGCACGAAAGCCTGCTTGAGCAGCACGACCTCTTCATAGAACTTGCGCAAACGGCCTTCGACCATCTTCTCGATGATCGCTTCCGGCTTGCCGGACTGGCGCGCCTGGTCGGCGAAGATCGCCTTCTCGCGTTCCACTGCGGCCGGATCGAGCTCTTCGGTGGTCAGGGCCATCGGATTGGTGGCAGCGACATGCATGGCAACCTGACGGGCGAAGGCGTTGGCGGCATGCGCGTTGCCTGTCGTCTCGATGGCCACTAGCACGCCGAGCTTGCCAAGGCCGTCGGCGACTGCATTGTGAACGTAGGTTGCGACAGCGCCGTGCTCGACGGTGAGCTTGGCCGAGCGGCGGAAGCCCAGATTCTCGCCGATGGTGCCGACAGCGTCCTTGATGGTCTCGGCGACCGACTTGCCCGAGCCCGGATAGGGAGCGGCGGCAACGGCCTCGGTCTTGCCGCCATAGGCAAGCGCGACCTTCGCGACATTGGCGACGATCTCCTGGAACGCAGCATTGCGGGCAACGAAGTCCGTCTCGGAATTGACCTCGACAATCGCTGCCTCGCGGACGCCGGAATCTACGCCGATCAGGCCTTCGGCAGCGGTACGGCCAGCCTTCTTGTCGGCCTTGGAAATGCCCTTCTTGCGCAGCCAGTCGATGGCTTCTTCCATATTGCCGTTGGTCTCGTTCAACGCCGCCTTGCAATCCATCATGCCCGCGCCGGTCAAGTCGCGGAGTTCTTTGACCTGTGCAGCCGAAATGCTCATTGTCGCCTCTTTGTCTAAATGCACTGACGCACCATCGATTTTCGATGATGCGCCTGGTGCCGGTAGCGCTTACCGCGCCAACATATTGGAAAGATGAAGGCCGCAGCCGGCCTTCGCTACTATGCTTCCGGGGTCTGGGCTGCCGGGCTCTCGGCGGCCGGGGTCTGATCGAGCGCCGGTTCGACCGGAGCCTCGACCGATGCGCCGATATCGACACCGAGCGCGCCCTGCTGACGGGCGATGCCGTCGATAGCTGCCTTGGCGATCAAATCGCAATACAGCTGGATGGCGCGGGCCGCGTCGTCATTGCCGGGGATCGGGAAGTCGATCTTGTCCGGGTCGCAGTTGGAATCGATGATGGCAACGACCGGGATGCCGAGACGCTTGGCCTCGAGAATGGCGATCGCTTCCTTGTTGGTGTCGATCACGAACATCAAATCGGGCGTCGAACCCATATCCTTGATGCCGCCCAGCGCCTTGTCGAGCTTCTCACGCTCGCGGTCGAGGTTGAGGCGCTCCTTCTTGGTCAGGCCCTGAGCCTCGCCGGCCAGCATTTCGTCGAGCTTGCGCAGGCGCTGGATGGAATTCGAGATCGTCTTCCAGTTGGTCAGCATGCCGCCGAGCCAGCGCGAGTTGACATAGTACTGGGCCGAGCGCTGCGCGGCATCGGCGACGATGTCGGAGGCCTGGCGCTTGGTGCCGACGAACAGCACGCGGCCGCCCTTGGCAACAGTGTCGGAAACCTGCTTCAGCGCCTGGTGCAGCAAAGGCACCGTCTGCGAGAGGTCGATGATGTGTATGTTGTTGCGGGCGCCGTAGATATAGGGCGCCATTTTCGGGTTCCAGCGGTGGGTCTGGTGGCCGAAGTGAATGCCAGCTTCCAATAGCTGGCGCATGCTGAAATCAGGCAGAGCCATTCTTATTTCCTTTCCGGTTAGCCTCCACGGACACAGGCATTTTTGGACTTTGTCCTCGAACGCCACCGGAGGTTTCAGCCGGATTTCTCCCGGGCAGACACCAAAGTCCGTGTGTGGAATGAGCGCGCATATAGAGGGGAAGCGCGACAAACGCAAGCGTTGTGGCGTCTTGTGGTTCAGCGTGCGGCGATCAGCGCACCGGTGTCATCGCCGCATCTTCCCCTTCGGCACCCGCACACGCCGGAAAACGGCGACGATCTCCTCGCGGCTGCATTCGATGGCGCCTAACCGCACTGCGCGGTCGCGCTCGAACCCGGTTATGTCATAATGCGGTGCCGATGTCTTCGGCGGTCCTTGGTAGGACGCGCGCTTGATGCCGAGCTGCCCGGCAAAGCGATGCAGCTCGTCGGTGTCGTCTGCCAGCAGATGGCACCAGCGGTGGCCGATCCATTTCCAGATCGCCGCATCGACATAGACCGCCATGAGATTTGCCGCACTCCTTCATCTTGCGCCGACCAACACGCCGCTAACGATGATAGAAGGGATTGGCATAGAAAATGAAGCCGCCGCCGGCCTCGAGTTGCGTCATCGTCCTGGTGACGGTCTCCTGCATCCGGTCGTGCAGTTCGGCGAGTGCCTCCTCGACGGAGCCTTGATAGGCGTGCAAGCCTAGCGGCTCCGGTACCCGGACATAGGCGCGGCGTGGGCCTGCCGGCTGCGGCACGAAACGGTTGATCGTATCGCGCAGCGTACCCTTGCAATAGTCGTTGCGGATCCGCTTCAAATGTTCGGCGATCTCCTCCTGCGTGATGCGCGGATTGGCTGAAGCCCACGGCCCGACACGCTGCAGGCGCTGGATTGTATCTGCCAGCGTTCGGACCTGCTTCTGGATTTCGGTGCCGTCCATGTTCTCCCCCAGCCAGCGCCGCGACCGGCGCAAAAGCTCGGCAGTGTCGAGCGTGCCGGCGTCGACCGAGACAAGTTCGGCAAGGCGACGGCCGAGTTCGGTCAGCAGGTCCTTTTGACGTGCGTCGTACGAAGCCCGCTCATCGGACCGCAGGCCATATGCAGCCTCATCGCGCGACAGCAAGGTCGCATAGATATGATGGATGCGCTCCGGCAGCGAATTGGCGGCACGGCGTTCGATCTTCAGGCTGTGCTCGACATAGGCGCATTCCTTTGCCAGCGCTGCCTCGACATTCCCCGTGAAAGCAAGCTTCCAGATCACGGGCGCGATCCAAACCTTGAAGTCCGGATCCGTCAGGCGGCCGCGCTTCAGCGCCTCGAACCCCATTTCGACCGCGCCCGGCAGCAGCGGGGCAATGATGTTGGCATGCCAGCCGACACCGCCTTCGGGATGCAGGAGCACGCCGTGCCCCTTCAGCGCCCAGGCCACCGAATGTTCCTTGGCGGCCGCGCTGTTGCCCGGGATTTGCGCGATCAGATTGTTGGCCAACCAGAATTTCTGCATCAGCCGGCCAAGCCCGTTGACGACGCCGTGCGTGGCCCAGGATGCCGCCAGCGGGCTTACCCGCGAGACGACCTCCTTGTCGATCATCCAGTCGGTAAAGAATTCGGGATGGTTGGGCGTGATGAACGTCGCCTTGCCCGCGCCGCAACAAGCCTTCAGCCTTTGCCGGTCATTCTCCGGAAAATCGATGTGGCGGACATTGGCGACGCCGCGCAAACCGGCCAGACGGTTGAATGGCAACAGGTCGCGAAACCCCGGAACGCCGTGCAGCATGACAATCCGGTTGACGAATGTCATAGCGTTGATCAGCGTCGCATTGGGCCGCGGCGCCACAAAAACGTCGATCCTGCTCAACCTGCTCCCCCGCGGCCCATACTGTCATAAGACGTTGATAGGCAATTGCGGCATGCTCAAGTCGATGCGACTTGCCCCGCAAGATTAAGCGCTACCATCCCGGATAGCGGCCGGCGGCTTGCCGTTCACTCGAGCTTATTTAGACGGGCAGGTCTTTGGCTGATCGAACAGCGACAGATTGACCAATTTGCCGGTCATTGAGAACTCGCCATAGTCCATGACGAGATCGCGCGTGATGCCGTTCTTGTGCAGCTTGAAGCTGATCCGGTATTCCGGCACCTCCTCGCCGCCTTTGTCGGCATCATCGAAATAGGCGATGTCGACCGGCCAGTATTTGTCGGTGGCGAGCTTGGCCAGCGCCGGCGCTTCCGGATCGGCATTGTCGGCATCGGCTTGCTTGCCGACGACGACGGTGGTGGTCACCACCTTGTTGGCATCCTCAGAGCCGTCGAACAGGTTGGTTTCGTAGAAACGCTCGCCCTTTTCCGCCTTGCCGATCATTTCGACCATTTGCTGGGTCGGGAACTGGGTCGGCGCGAGTTCCAGGCTGTTCTTCTCGGGCTTGTCGATATCGACCTTGAGACCGTTGGCTTCCTTCGTTGCGGTACCCTTGACCTCCTTGTCGAGGTTCTGGTCGACAAAGGATTTGTTCACGAAGGAGAAGGTCTTGCCCTCGGCATCCTCGAAGGTGGTCATCTGCTGGTCGGTCAGCCTGGTGTTGTCGCTGGTTACGATCTGGGTCACCAAACGGAACTTTACTGTATAGCCCTCGCAAGGCGAGCCGTTGAACTCGTAGACCATGCGGCCGGTGATGCCGGTAATACCGGAACGGTCTGAAGCCTTGTCGAGTGAAATGTCGTAAACAGCACGATGCGCCTGCAGCGCAGGCACCGCAAAAGCGGGAGCCGCCCAGGAAGCCGCTGTCAAGAGAACGGCGTTGAATGCGAGGCGCGTTGCGCGCATGGGGTGCTCCGATCATCGCGGCTAATGGCAGGCCGCATGGAAAGATGGTCCAGCTTAAAAAAAGTCGTGGCGGAAGCGAGGCAAAAATAGCAATTTCGGCCCGGCCTGCGCGGCACCTTCAAGCAATAGGCAAATAGCATGAGCGAAACAATCGAAAAGCGGCTAAGCGATCTCGGCGTGACGCTGCCGGCCGCCGCCGCGCCCGCCGCCAATTACGTGCCCTATTGCCGGACCGGCAATCTGCTGTTCACCGCCGGGCAGTTGCCGCTCAAGGACGGCAAGCTCCAGGCGAGCGGACTGCTTGGCCGCGATGTCGACACCGCGACCGGCAAGGAAGCCGCAAAATACTGTGCGATCAACATATTGGCCCAGGCTCAGGCGGCACTTGGCGATCTCGAGAAAATCCGTCGCTTGGTGAAGATCACCGTCTTCGTCGCCTCGGCACCGGATTTTGTCGAACAGCATCTGGTTGCCAACGGCGCCTCGGATTTTCTCGCCGCCGTGCTCGGCGATCGCGGCAAGCACGCTCGCTCCGCCGTCGGCACCGCCTCCCTGCCGCTTAATGCCGCAGTGGAAATCGAAGCGATCTTCGAAGTCGAATGACCGGGACTGCAACCATGACCGATCTTTCCTGGCTGACCGCCCGGCCCGTCGCCCATCGCGGCCTCCACGACATGAACAAGACGCGCTGGGAGAACACCCTTTCCGCCTTCGCTGCGGCGGCCGAGCGCGGCTACGCGATCGAATGCGATGTGCACCTATCATCCGACGGCGTCCCCGTCATCATCCACGATGGCGATCTGCGGCGGCTGACCGGCGAGGACGGCTTCGTCTGGCAGCGTACGGCTGCAGAGATCACGGCGCTGAAGGTCGGCGGCACCGCCGACCATTTGCCGACGCTGCAGCAGGCGCTTGATCTGGTCGACGGCCGTGTGCCGATGGTTGTCGAGCTGAAAGGTGCTGCCGGGCACGACGAAGGCCTGGTCGAAAGCGTCGGCAAGATGCTCAAGCATTACAAGGGCAAGACCGCGATCATGTCGTTCGACCATTGGCTGATCCGCGAGTTCCCGAAATATGCACCCGGCATACCCGGCGGGTTGACCGCCTACGGCAACGACAACCACCTGATCGAGGCGCATTTCGCCATGCTGGCGCATGACATCGCCTTCACCTCCTACGCTGCCGGCGACCTGCCGAACCGGTTCGTCTCCTTCGTGCGAGAGAGACTCGGTATGCCGGTGATCACCTGGACCGTGCACGACCAGCCTGCCGTCGACCTGACCTTCAAATATGCCGACCAGATGACATTCGAAGGATTCGAGCCCGATCTGGTACGGCTTGCCTGAGCGGGCTTGTATGGGTCCGCAGCGAGCTTAAGTAAGCCTCATGGATCAAGGGGACGACTGCGAAAGACAAACGGCGAATGCGGAGCTGTCGATCCGCATCGCCGCGGGCATCGGCGCCTTTACCAGCGCTGAATGGGACAGCCTCGGCGGCACTACACGCGGCGATGCAGAATACGGCTACAACCCGCTTGTTTCATTGGCCTTTTTGAGCGCGCTGGAAGATTCCGGCTGCGCTGTTCGGCGCACCGGCTGGCAAGGCCATCACCTCAGGCTGGAAACCGCGCGAGGCAAGTTGCTCGGAGCGGTCCCCTGCTATCTGAAGTCGCACAGCCAGGGCGAATATGTCTTCGACCATGGCTGGTCGGACGCGTTCGAACGCGCCGGCGGGCGCTACTATCCGAAGCTGCAGTGCGCGGTGCCGTTCACACCCGTCACCGGCCCTCGCCTGCTGGTCGGCAGGGGCGAGGACAGCCCCACCGTCAAGGCCGGTCTTGCGGCCGGTCTGAAGGCGGTGACGGATAAGCTCGGCGTGTCTTCCGCGCATGTTACTTTCGCGCCGGAGGACGACGTCCAGATATTGGCGGCGGCCGGCTTCCTGCATCGCACCGACCAGCAGTTTCACTTCTTCAACGAAGGCTTCTCGAGCTACGACGATTTTCTCGCAACGTTAGCCTCGCGCAAGCGCAAGGCAATGAAGAAAGAGCGGCGCGAGGCCCTCGCCGACGGCATCTCGATCGACTGGCTGACCGGCAAGGATCTGACCGAAAAGGCCTGGGACGACTTTTTCGCGTTCTACATGGATACCGGCAGCAGGAAATGGGGCCGGCCCTACCTCAACCGCGATTTCTTCTCGCTGATCGGCGAGCGCATGGCCGACGACATCCTGCTGGTCATGGCCAAACGCAACGGGCGCTACATTGCAGGTGCCATCAACTTCATCGGCTCAGACGCGCTCTACGGCCGCAATTGGGGCTGCATCGAGGACCACCCATTCCTGCATTTCGAGGTCTGCTACCATCAGGCAATCGATTTCGCCATCTCGCGCAAGCTGAAGGTGGTTGAAGCCGGTGCGCAGGGCGAGCACAAGCTGGCGCGCGGCTACCGGCCCGTGACGATGCGTTCGGCGCACTACATCGCCCATCCAGGTCTGCGCAATGCAGTGGCCGACTACCTCCAGCGCGAGCGGCGCGAAGTCGAGCGGATGAGCGAATATCTGGAAGAGCACACCCCGTTCCGCAAGGACATGGCGGAGTAGGGTAGCGAGCCCAATCGCTCAGCCGAGCGGGCCGGCACGGCCGATGTCGACCGATCGTCTTGCCCGCCCGGAACAGCTTCGCTACACGAGACAGCGAGCCAAGAACCGGAGCGCGCGCCATGGCCGAAGCAACCTATGACAGCAGCAACATCTTCGCCAAAATCCTGCGCGGAGAAATCCCTTCGCACCGCGTCTACGAAGATGACGCGGTCATCGTCTTCATGGATGTGATGCCGCAAGGGCAGGGTCACACGCTAGTGGTGCCGAAAGCGCCGTCGCGCAACCTGCTTGACGCGGATCCGGCGGCGCTTGGCCCGCTCTTCGCTCACGTCCAGAAAATTGCGCGGGCCGTAAAGAAGGCCTTCGATGCCGATGGCGTCACGGTTATGCAGTTCAACGAACCAGCTTCGGGGCAGACTGTCTTTCACCTTCACGTCCATGTCATTCCGCGCTTCGAGGGCATTCCCCTGAAACCGCACAGCGGACAGATGGAAAAGCCTGAAGTCCTGGCCGAGAACGCCGGCAAGATACGGATGGCGCTGGCAAGCTGAACCGGCGCAAACCGCTCCGGCGGGGTACGCCTCCGGCGAGGGCCGCCTTGCGGGAGCATGGCCCGGTAGCGAAGCTGCGCTCTTAAGGTCGTCCTTTCGAGCGTAGTTAGCAGCACAGCATGAGCCATGTGACGTTATTGACCGGACCGGAGCGTCGTCGTCGTTGGCGTGAAGAGGATCAGTGCCGGATCCTGGCCGCGGCATTCGCGCCCGGGGCCATAGTGGCGGCGGTAGCGCGTCAGTACGATGTCGCAACCAGCCTGATCTATAAGTGGCGCCGCACGGTGAGAGCCCGCGAGACGGGCTTTGCCGAAGTTGTCGTGGTTCCCGATAAGCCTTTCGCCGCTTCGGTGCCGGCGGCGCCACCAGCGGTGATCGAGCTGGAGATCGCCGGCAAGGTGCGGCTGCGGATACCGCTGACCACGCCGCCGACACTGGCGGCGGCGATGGTGAAGGCGCTGGGCGTTTCATGATCCCGGTTCCGAGCCAGGTGCGGATCTGGTTGGCGGTTGGCCGGACCGATATGCGTCGCGGAATGCAAGGCCTCGCTCTGCAGGTTCAGGAGACGTTGGGCCGGGATCCGCATGCCGGCGATCTTTATGTCTTCCGCGGCCGCAACGGCAACCTGATCAAGATTATCTGGCATGATGGGCTCGGCAT
>NZ_JAMYOX010000062.1:0-21726 GCF_040320025.1 Mesorhizobium sp. M0808 | reverse complement strand
CCATCATCTACAATGCCGTCGCCGTGCCGATCGCGATCCTGGGGCACGTCACCCCTCTTATCGCCGCGATCGCGATGTCCGCGTCTTCCCTGCTTGTCATCGGCAATGCGCTACGCTTGCAAGGTTTCGTGTCAAATGCATCGGTGCAAGATGCCCGACAATGACAGGCACTCCGACATTGGCGCACTGGCACAATCCTCATGACGACGCTCGCCTACCTCATACCTGTGGCCCTGTTCCTCGGAGCGCTTGGGCTGGCCGGGTTTCTGTGGGCCTTGAGGAGCGGCCAATATGAAGATCTCGATGGCGCCGCCGAGCGGATCCTGATCGACCGCGACGAGCCACGCAGCTGAGCCAGCCTGCCCTGCAACGACTCGCTCGAATATTTTCCCCGGTTGCTTCGCCTCATGCCGATTTCGGCGCGCGACGGGTGCGAACGCATCAGCCAGAATACGTTGCCGAACTTTCGGCCAGGAAAGTGCTGCGTTTGTGCCGCTTCGCGCATTGCTATTTTTCCATACGTTTCCATATAATTCAATAAGTTAGCGGGCAGAAGACTGGTCGAGGCAAAACGTATCGAAGCCGTCTCAAAGGCCGCTGGCGACCCTGTAACCGTCCGCAGTGTCACCGAGGCTTACATACTAGAACGCGAGAAGGTTGAGCGCGCTCGCGGCGCTCGCCTTGATGCCGGCAATCGTATGCGAAAGCACATTCTGTCCGACGCCGCTATTGCTCACAAAGAATTGCATTGCTTGACGGAAGCCGACCTGCAGGATTGGCGCGGCCGTTTGCCTGCCAATTTCGCCCGAGCAACCGTGCTCCGCGTTAACAACGACTTCAAAGCTGCCCTGAATGCGGGCGTCAGCAAGCACGCACGGCGGCTTCAATCCTTGAATGCCTCTCACGTCGGCGTCGTCGTCAAGAACGGCTTGGCTGCGACGGATGCGGTTTCCCCCGTTGCCCGAGATAAGATCATACGCACGGCGGACCCGCACGCCTCCGGTAGGCTCTGGCTGTCCGGCACAATTCATCTATCGGGCGACGAGCCGCGCATAGAGAGTGTCGCGAGCACGCGCCTGCACTGACTCCTTAGCATTCGGGGATTCTAGACCTCCGTTTGTATATCGCAAACTAAAAATCAGTATCGTTTGCATATCGCAAACAACATGGGAAGATATCTCCCGCCATCACCTGATAAAACGTGGCAAGCTCGTTTTGTACTTGATTTGCGAATGGATTTGTCGAAATGTGAGTGAGCCGGCGAGTGATAGAAACACTCGCCGGCTCTAACCACAACCAAAGAGGACGCTTCGATATGGCCGTCACCCAAAATATAGAATTGCCCGAATTCAGCAAGTTGATCTTGGCCGCAGCCAGGCTCGCTAAAGTCGGTCAAGACCAAGATCTTGGCGAACCAATCGACGTCAGGACCGGCGGAACCTATCGCACCCGAGGCGGCCTCTGTGTCGGGCCGCTCCGCCCTTTTCGAGACGAGGAGGACGGCGCCCACACCGATGCCGCCGGGCGTTCCGCATGGTTCTTCGCCCCAGGTATCGGCGCCTATGACCGATACGGCTGCATCCTGTCCGGCGAGATCCCGAAAAGCCAGTTGGACTGCGTCGCCCCGTGGCCTCGCCAACCTCTTGATATTGATCTAGAATTCTCAAACAAGAAAATGCAGACATGATCGCTTTCGAAACCGGCAAGACCTTGACCGCCGAAACGTAACAATCTCAATCTGCGAGCTTTTTTCCTTTCAAGAGCGACATTAGCTCTTGCTTCGTCAATCCGTTGATTGACATATAAAGAGTGTGACTCTTCTTCTCAACCAGCGTGTCCCTACAGCCCTTGCTGCAGGTTTTTGCGGTGGCATCCCAAGACGCATAGCAGCGCTTGGGGCATGTTATGCTGCAAGAGTCTTTCCCCGTATCGCACGTATCAGCATACGCCGCCGTAGGTAACAAACCCGTTGCGGCGACAAGTAGGATCTTGCCGTAAGCTTTCATTGCAGACCCCTTTTCATCTCGGAAACAAGCCATAATACAAGCCGCAACTAAATAGTAAATAGAAAAGCACTACCAAAGTAACAGGTCACGCAATTCCGGGTGTCTCGCCGACTTTTCAGTAGCGTAAACCTGTGTAGACCGGCGTTAGCCGGCGCAGTGCCGTAGGCGCGGACTATCCCGTTGGCCTTGCCTTGGCAGGGGTAACACGGGCGCTCACACTTGCTATCGCAGATCATAAGTGCGACCTCGGCGGCCGTTGGCTTCGCCGAGGCAGTCAACAGCTTCAATCCGACGAATAGTGCGGTATCCGGGGAGAGCGTGACCCGCTTCCCCGCGTTGGCGCGCACCATGATAAGCGCGGGCTAGTTCGGCCTCCTCAGCCCATCGCCTCGGCATTCTTCACCGTATGAATTTATTCCTGCGCTAGAACGGAATAGGAACATCGGTCAAGGCCGAATTACCACTGGGTGACGTCTATGCCGCCGTCCGGCTGGAACGTGACACGGTAGGAGAAGTCGGCGAAGACTTTGTCGGTTCCATCGTCGGACCGCAATGCACCTTGACGACATCGCCTCCGGCATCAGGCCGTTTCTTCTATGCGCTCGGCGAGCGGGTTGTCGTAGCTGGCGTTGGTGACGGTGACGCGTTCGAACTCGAAAGCCGCCGCCGAGCATGCCGAAAGGGCGAGCGCCACGACGGCAAGTGCAGACATAAGAAATGTGTATTTCGACCACGAACCTTGAACACCAAGTCATATGATCCCGCTGGTGTCATCACCTTGGCCGGCGACGAATTCACGCCATCGGTAAATTGCAGGGTCCGGTGGCGGGCGCCGGCATGGGGAGCCACACAACACATCGCCAGGCTCTTCAATGTCACTGACGGTGTTGTGGTCGCCTCCGGCTCTAGCGCGGTGGCTGACACCAGCCCTCACCAACAAACCGACTCGTTCGGATGGGGAACCGCTCTCGCCGGCAAGGCGCACCGCGTCGAGCATTGGTGTTCGGGAACCAACAACACGGCCGGGTTTGGACTAGCCGCCGCCTCCGGCGAGTCCGAACTCTTTACCAGCGTCGAGGTTTGGAGGACGGCGTGAGGGTAAGAGGAGCCTATACTACCCGGAAATTCAAACCGTCTTCGCTGCGTGGCGCGCCAGCACCGTTGTTACCAACCGGACACCATAGGTTGCCGCCGAGTGGCGAACAACCAAGAACTGTAGCAGCAGAACGGCGCAATAGATAAACGACACCCTCAGGGACTGCACCATGAAAACCGCTGCGGTCCCAAAGCCGAAAAGAAACAGGAACGAAAAAGCGGCGTAGTCGCGAGTAAACAGAAATTCCCTGTGAGCATGGAGGATTGCGGTCTCTGACTCGACGTCTTTGTAAAACCGATACCACAGGCGATTTTCGTCACCCGGTGTTCGGGGGAAAGTATCTCCCAAAGAGTCTTTCAGTCGAGACATATCGATGCGAGGATCTGTCGGCCCGTGGCTGCTAAAGGCTCGATGTCCAGGCAATGCAAAGTGCCATCGAAGAAACACCAAGCGGGCTTTCGCAGCGGCGTTCAGAAGGCCGTTTGCGACTGATGTAACAATGAGAGCTAGCCCGACCGGAAGAAGGTTTGCGGCCCCCACCAGCAGGCCCTTGATGCCGGAAACCGCAAGAGCGTCAGACTGTGCCACCCCATAAAACAAAGCAAAATTCGCGGCAATCGTAAGCCAAAGCTGCCAGCGGGTCTGATCTTTCAACGAGCGCGGCGGTCCACCTGTGCTCACGTATATTCCTCGACCTGTGTGTAGAAGGGCAGGCCTTCCGCCACGCTATATCCAGGACGTGCCGGGAAGCCTCCCCAATGAACTTTGCTGCCTCCCTGTGTCGCAATGATGAGGCCGCCACGGCGCTTAAATGCGTTGAGAACCATGCGACGTGGATGTTTGGCGTCATCCTTGGGTGCTGAAACGTACGCCGAGAAGCGATACGCTGCGCCTTCCGGCTGCTTCTCCCCCAATAGTTTGGTCAGAACAGTCGGCCCCACATTGCGGCGACTTCCGTGATGCGGGATTTGCACAAAGGTGAACTGCTGAAGGGGCAGGCCCACGCTTTCTGCGTAACTAGCTGTCCACCAAAGACCGCTCACACCCGTGTCACCGGTTAGCAAAACGCGGGCGTTGTTTTCGAAGGCGCCATAAAGCACGACGCTAGACTCGTTGCTTGCGCTGGTGATGCCTCCATCCTTCAATCGCTCGTTATCCCACGTTTCCTCGGTCCAGCCCTGCAATGCTGCTTTCGCAGCTTCAAAAATCTTGTGGGTCAATGATTCCTTCCCAATCCAAATATGGGCCGCTTCGATAGCGCCCTGATCCGGGTCGGGTGTTTTTTCGAATTGTGGGAGCAGGTAGTTGTAAGTAGCCCTCTTTGGTGAGCACACCCGGAATGGACCAATGTCGGCACCTTGAAACGGAAAGAAAATATTGCAGCCAGCTTCGACAGCTAGATCGTAGATTTCACTGATCGTCCCGTATTCGGCTTTGACAGCCGCCTTCAGGCCTTCCGGAGTCCATCGCTTATCTGAAAACAGGTGACGGGATTCCTCGGCGAGCAGCCATGGAATATGCATCCAGAGATTTCGCACAGGAATTTCGCTCAAGACGGTGCGCAGCCCCGACGCGTGGTCCGCATCGGAGTGCGTCAGCACTACATGCTCAAGCACAGGAAATGGCCCAAACTGCTTCTTGAGGTGCGCGACGATGTTGTCTCCGGTTTCGGCATGGCCACCGTCGACCAAGATCAAATGATAATCGGCAGCGTCGCCATAACGCACTACAATGGCGTCACCGGCTTTGGAGCCGGAGCCAACCGGCAGAAACTCAACCTCACAATGCATCTGGCCCCCCAAGCACTCATATAGGAGCCAATTTCAACGTTCGGCTATCTGATTCCATCAATCTCCACCCAAATCCACCGTTTTCCACATAACAAATTTTAGATGAATCTTAGACGAGTTTGCGGAAAATGCAGCTAAGTGATTGATTTTGCTGGTGCGCCAAAGGGGAATCGAACCCCTGTTACCGCCGTGAAAGGGCCGCACCGAAGGGGAAGCCCGCCATTCCATGATGACCTGACCAGACCATGGCGTGGCGATCGACCAGTCGACCGTGAACCAGCGGTTGCCGCGTTTATCGAGCCTGGTTGATCCAGATCAGGGTTATCTCTTCGTCGGCATGGTTTCATTGACCATTTTTCAACGGAGAACGGATGTCTAACGGACGGTTAGGTCGCGTGGAGACGCTTGGGGACATGAGCCGCAAACCGTGGATCGATTGCGATGCGCTCCAGTGCTCTTCGTCGCAGATAGCCGACGCTATGGCGGCACGCTGATGGCCGGCTCTGTCGATAGATTCGACGTTATTGTCGTCGGAGCCGGGCCGGTCGGACTTTCCTTCGCCGCATCGCTTGCCCAGAGCCGACTCAAGGTGGCAGTGGTTGAACGGCAGTCGCTCGAAAGCCTGGCGAATCCGGCTTTCGACGGTCGCGAGATCGCGCTGACCCACGCATCGGTTGGAATCCTTCGCGAGCTCGGCGCCTGGGATGCCATCCCCGCTTCGGACAAATCACCGCTACAAGGCGCGCGCGTGCTCAACGGATCGAGCCCTTTCGCCCTGTGCTTCGATTCTCCCAGCGGATCTGCGGAACCACTCGGAATTCTGGTCCCAAATTGTCGGATCCGCGCCGCCCTGTTCAAGATTGTCCGCTTCCAGGGTCATGCGCAGCTGCTGTGCGGCCGCTCGGTCGTCAATGCAACAACCAGCCACAAAGAAGCAGTCATAAGGCTCTGTGATGGCAGGCAATTGGCCGCTCGGCTGCTCGTTGCAGCGGATTCGCGTTTGTCCGCGACGCGCGACCTCCTCGGCATTGGCGCCGCGATCAATCGGCTTGGCAACTCCATGCTGATTTGCCGGGTGAGGCACGAGCGCGCCCATCACCAGATCGCGGTCGAATGGTTCGATCACCATCAGACGATAGCGATGTTGCCGCTCATGGAAGGCGTGTCGTCGCTGCTTCTCACTTTGCGCTCAAGCGAGGCCGACAGACTGCTTGCTCTCGACGACGATTTGTTCCTCATGGAATTGACGAGCCGGTGTCGAGGACGCCTCGGAGAGATGACCTTGGCAAGCACCCGCCATGCCTATCCGCTGGTCACGACCTGGGCGCACAAGTTCTGGGCTCCGAGTGCGGCACTGATCGGCGATGCTGCCCTCGGCATGCACCCGGTGACCGCGCATGGCTTCAACATCGGCCTCAGTGGCCAGAAGCAACTCGCCGATGGAATCCTGGCGGCATATCGCGAGCGCCGCGACATTGCTGATCCCGACATGCTCGGCAGATACGAAAGCCGGCTGCGTCTGTCGGCGGCACCGCTCTATCATGCTACGAATGTACTTGTCGGTCTCTACTCAGGCGAGCACCCGGCGGCACGGCTTGCAAGACATGCGGGGCTTCGCTTTGCCCAATATCTTCCCTTTATCCGCCATGGCATTTCGGCCATGCTCAGGCGGTGAATCGCAGGCAGCGCTGCCGCTCTGGAACGCTATCTCGGCCCGGCTTCCTTTTGTCTCGCCGGGCGCGTTGATGCCGTTGGCAGGGCTGCTTCCATGGTGACGTTGCCGATCCTGGGATGATTCGGATCAAGGCACGCGTGCGGGCAAGAGCTCGATGGTCAGACGGCAAGGCCAAGAGCAGACGTGCGCCCCGAAGACATGGTGAGCGCACTGGTTACCCCCCGCTGGATAGTTAACCCGTCCTTCAGTGGGCCTGCGTAAGCTTGTCCTCGCGAACAACGATGGGAGCAAGCTGGTCCGTCCATGGCCCCGAAGAAAGTAGACACGCTGGAGGCCAAAATCCGTCAGGATCAGCTTGCTGACCTGAGGACCGGCCTCTTCGTGTCGATGCCGATAAGCGGTATCCTGTCAGGCCTGATTTGGGCGGTGCACGCCCTTTCTGGCAGCGGCTTTGCCGCTGCAATCTGGTTCCTGGTCGTCAATGCGATAAATGCCGCCCGCCTTGCACTCGCGCGTTATCAGCTAAAGGAAACGGGGCGCCATGACGGTTTAGTGGGGGTTTTGCCGCGGCTTCGCTGGTTTGGCATCCTTGCCCTTCTGGCAGGGTTTGCCTGGTCCTTCCTGGCCGTCCTGACTGTTGGATACACGACACCTCAAGCACCGCTGCATCTGGTCATTCTGGCGGGCATTTCCGCTGGTGCGGTTACATACGGCAGTTCGTATGCCGCGGCGGCGACCAACTTCATCACACCTCCGCTCCTCATCACGGTGGGATGCCTTTTGGCGAAAGGCAATTTTGAAGACTACATTCTGGCTTTTACCGTTCTGCTTTTCATGGGCGGCTTGGTTCGAGCTTCGTGTGTTGGGCAAGCACGGTTCCGCGAAGCGAGCCGCCTGAGGCATGAGGCCGAGCGGCTTGCGGCGGAGATGAAGGCCAGTTCCAGGCAGGACCACCTGACGGCCCTTCTCAACAGGCGTGGCCTCGAAGACGCAATCGGACGTTTCGAGACCGCGGATGGCCCCTTCGTGGCAATGCTGGTTGATCTGGACGGGTTCAAATCCGTCAACGATACCTACGGTCACAGGACCGGTGATGAACTGCTTGTCAGGATCGCCCGCCGCATAGAGGAGGAAGCACCGGAAGGCTCAACGCTCGCTCGTATCGGCGGCGATGAATTCGTGCTGTTTTTTCCCTCAACGAGGGTTTCGCTTTCTGCCAGTGATCTCGCCTCCAATATCATAGCCAAAATTGCCCGACCCTATATCGAGGTCGCGTCCGTCCGTGTCGGGGCATCGATAGGAATATATTTGGCGCAGACGCCGGGCCTGACGGAAATGTTGTTGCGGGCGGATATCGCCCTTTATACGGCCAAGCGTCGTGGCAGGAACGAATTTTGCCTGTTCGATGCCGAACTCGACAGGGAACTGCAACGCCGCCAGTCCGTCGAACGGGACCTTCATTCGGCGATAAAGACGAGAAGCTTGCAACCTTGGTTCCAGCCGATCGTGAAACTCGACACCGAGGCCGTGGTCGGTTTTGAAGCCTTGCTGAGGTGGTCCCATCCGACTCATGGCGCCATCTCTCCACCCGAAATCATCACAGCTGCACGCGAAACCGGAATGCTTCAGCTGCTGACGCAAACCGTATTCGCCGACTGTTGTGCTTTTATCGACGGCTTGGTGAAAGCTGACTGTCGTGATCTCCGTGTGGCGATGAATATTTCGCCGCGCGAACTGGAAGCCGGCGATATCGACGACATGGTTCTGGATGGTCTGGCGGCAAGAGGTCTCCCTGCAACGATGTTCGAGATCGAGATTACCGAAGAATCCCCGGTTGACCCGGACAGAGTGGATGAAAAGCTCGGACGGCTTTCACATGCCGGCATTTCCATCGCGCTCGATGACTTCGGCACCGGCTTTTCCACGTTGGCATCGCTCAAGGACAGTCGGATACGCAAGGTGAAAATAGACCAGGGTTTCATTCGCGGCTTGGCCAAGTCCCGAGAGGACCGACTGCTTGTCAAATCGGTCATCGATCTCGGTAACATGCTCGGGATCGAGGTCATGGCCGAGGGCGTCGAAACAGAGGCGGATCGGCAAACCCTGCACAAGCTTGGCTGCAGGACCGCTCAGGGCTTCCTCTTCTCCAAGGCGGTGCCTCTGAGCCAAGCACTAGAAATGGCAGTCAAACAGCACGCGAACCAGTTGTGACCGCTCCCGCCGCGCCGTCTCTCGCGGCCGTGCGCTCATGAATGGCGGGTATCTGAACTTCCTTGTTTGAAGAGCATGACAATCCGTGCTGTGCCTCAGCCGGCGAACAGTTCCTTGTAGCCAGTCGTCACCATCCAGTTCGCACGGTCGATATGGCTGCGAAGAGCCTTGCGGGCGCGGACCGGTTCAAGGGCCGGGTCGATGCCGAGAATGAGATCGGCCATCTCCTCTTCGCTGGCATTGTCGGCGCAGGCATCCAGGATCCGCAGGTAGATCGTGAAATGCTCCCTGTCGTAGGCCGTCAGGCTCTCCGACCAGGGGACTTCATCCCTCAACGTTGAGCTTCGACTCTCATCTGTTCCCATTGGTCGATTCATGCCTGCGAACCTCGCCTGTTGAGCGCCCGCAGCATATCCCAAAATGGGATAATCCGAAACCGGGATTAGTCGCTGATCCGGTCTTTACCCGACCGGTTCGCCTACATGCCCAAGTCTCTTCGATCGCCCCGCCACCAGCGGTTTCTGGCCCAGTTGGTTTCCCTGCGCAAGGCCAAAGGCCTGACTCAGGCGCAGGTGGCCGAGAAACTTGATCGTCCCCAATCCTTCGTGGCCAAGTACGAGGGTGGAGAGCGGCGTCTCGACGTCATCGAGTTTCTCGACTTAACTGCGGCGCTTGACGCTGATCCGTGCGAGATTCTGTCCAGCCTGCGGTCCTAGCGGGCGCCCGCGCACCAACTGCTCGCGCCGGTGCCGTGAACCGAGCGCGCTTTTCTTCGGCAAGCTGCCATTCCGCTGCGGGTGGGTCTTTACCCGGCCATGCTGATATAGGATGATAATCCTAGGTGGGGCGATTCCTCAATGGAGATCGCAATGGCTAGGACCAAACTTTCCAAGCAGCTTTCACAGGCTGAAATCGAGCGCTTTCTGGCGGAGGCGGAACGGCTGCACAAGAGCATCGTCCAGCCGCTTCTATCACCTACCAGCAACCATTACCTGGCTCTCCAACGCACCCATGAAGCGCTGTTAAAGACG
Source organism: Mesorhizobium sp. M0808 (assembly GCF_040320025.1). Classification (NCBI taxonomy): domain Bacteria; kingdom Pseudomonadati; phylum Pseudomonadota; class Alphaproteobacteria; order Hyphomicrobiales; family Phyllobacteriaceae; genus Mesorhizobium; species Mesorhizobium sp. M0808. The sequence continues at coordinate 11,917 of NZ_JAMYOX010000062.1, read as the reverse complement.
GTGAAGGATATCACGGGCAAGGATGCGCCGTTCATTCAATGGTTCGGAACAGGACCGGTGAATTAGACCCGACTTGTAGACTCCAGGCTGCAAACGTCGCATTCTCTCTTCGGAGGGAAGGGGCGTGGGCAACCGTCGCTATCAAGACAACTCCTGGCTGGCTTTCTTGCCTTCGAATCGACCCTGCCGCTGTCGGCTGCAACATCAAAGCCAATATCAGCTACAAAACGGGCGAGCGCATCTATCATGATCCCGGACAGGAATATTACTGGGACACGCGCCTCAACCTGTTGAAAGGCGAGCGCTGGTTTTGTTCGGAGGAAGCCACGCAAGGCGGCATGGCGGAAGTCTCGAGTCTGAGCCGTCCGTTGTAAATGCTTACGAAATGCTGCATCGCACACGTTTCGGTGCAGTATTCTTTGAAGTATTTTTCGCAACAGTTCGGAATCAAAAGGACTCATGAACGCCTGCATGCTAACACGGCTCCGTTTAGAAAACTGGTGATTCGGAGTATCAAATGGCTAAAGTGAATCCCTTCCATTCAAAACTTACAGGCACGAAGGTATACCACGACAACAATCAGTGCACTGAAGGCAACAACATCGAAACGAAAAATCGCATCGCCGGCACTGGTGGTTTGCCGAAGTGCGATCACTGCAAACGTCTCTAAAAATCTCCTTCTGACTGGGCCTGTTCACGGAAAACAATTTCCCAAAATGGTCCAGTCAGCTCCCCATCGTCCACAGTCCAAATCCTGCGCACGGCATAAACTGGCAATCCGTGAGTGGTTGCTATGGCGAATGCTTTGAAGCCCTCGCCACGACCACCATGGAACCGAATCGTCGGCTCTGGAAATACATGCCCAGGTCCGCCCTGACAAGATTCGTAGGTCTCGATCCCCTCCCGGCGCAAGACGTGCACGTAGGGCGCAATCCCGGCGTCCATAGGCATGTCTAGTTCAAGACCGAACGACTGCCGAAGGTTGAAAACGGATTCCTGTCTCATGCCGTCCAACTCTTAGGCATAGCGGTCTGTTCCTTTGCCGGGTTTGTAATCGCCCAGGTAAATCGTGAAATGCTCCCTGTCGTCGCTCGTGAGGTTCTCCGACCAGGGGACTTCATCGCACAGAGTTGAGCTTCGAGTCTCATCTGTTCCCGTTGATCGATTCATGCCTGCTGCGAACCTCGCCTTTTGAGCGCTGGATCCGCGGCGCTTGACGCTGATCCGTGCGAAATTCTGTCCAGCCTGCGATCCTGGCGGGCGCCGGCGCGCCTTGGCGCGCACCAGGTGCTCGTGAACCGAGCCCGCTTTTCTTCGGCAAGCTCAGGCGGTCTCGGCCATTCGGCTTCGCCCCTTGGCGCGGGCAGCCCTTCGGGCTGTGACGGCCGCCGCCCTTGCGGGCGGCGCGGTTTGTCTGTTGGCCTTTCCCGGTGGCGCGGGGTGGGCGGCACTCCCTTCTAGGCCCGCCGCGGCAGCCCGCAACCCTTCGCGTGCCGCTCAGGGTCCTCCTCTTCGTTCCGGTCCTTCGGATGCGGTCCGCCTACCACGGCGGGCCTTTCCGGTCGCGGCTCGCCGCCCACCCCGCTTCCGGGGAAAGGCGCGGCGATTGGCGAGCGGAGGATGAGACGATGCATGCAAACAGCAAGCGTACCCCCAGCGGAGAGGCTGGCGCAGGCAAGGGCGGGCGCCCCGGCGCCAGCCTTTATCAGGAGATCACCGACCGCATCATTGCCGAGCTGGAGCGCGGCACCGTGCCATGGGTCAAGCCATGGGGCAGCGCAAAGGCAGGCCTTGGGCTGCCGAGGAATGCATCCTCTGGGCGCACCTATTCCGGCATCAATATCCTCATCCTGTGGGGCGCGGTCATCGAGCGCAGCTATCCCAGCCAGAACTGGCTCACCTTCCGGCAGGCGCTCGTCCTTGGCGGCAATGTCAGGAAGGGCGAGCGCGGCACGACCATCGTGCATGCCGACCGCTTTGTCCCCAAGGACGAGAAGGAGCGCGCACGCCACGCGGGCGATGAACCACAGGCCGTGCCTTTTTTGAAGCGCTTCACCGTCTTCAATGTCGCGCAGTGCGATAATCTTCCGGAAGACCTCTATGCCGCCGCCGAGCCGCTGCCTCAGTGCGAGATCGTGCCGCAGGCCGAGACGCTCATTCGCGCCAGCGGTGCGGATTTCAGGGTCGGCGGCGATCGCGCTTTCTACATGCCGGGCAGCGACCACATTCAGGTGCCGCCGCAGCCGGCGTTCCATCACCAGATCGACTATTACCGGACCTGCTTTCACGAGCTTGGCCACTGGACCGGCCACCGGACGCGGCTTGCTCGCGACCTCTCCGGCTCGTTCGGCTCCAAGGCTTACGCGCGTGAAGAATTGGTCGCCGAAATCACTGCCGCCTTCGTCTGCAGCGAGCTCGGTATCGAGCCGACCGTGCGTCATGCCGACTACATCGGCTCATGGCTAAAGGTGCTGCGCGAGGACAACCGCGCGATCTTCCGTGCCGCCAGTCTTGCCTCCAAGGCCGCCGATTTCCTGCTTGGCATTCAGGCCGATGCCGAAGGCGAGGCGCAGGAAGGAATTGCGGCATGACGATGCGCGATCCTCAACTGACCGCGACCGAGCCGACGCCGCAAGGCGAGCAGATGCTCATTCCCGGCGTCCGGCCGATCACCACGCGCGATCGGCTCACCCTCCTGATGGACGCGCCGATGCGTCCGCGCGCGGCGCAAAAGCCGCTCGATATCGGCCTCTTCGATGAAGCCAGCAGAAATCAACTCGACCTGTTCTGACAAGGAGTCTTTCCATGATCCTGATTACCGATCCACTGCGCGCACGACTGCTCGCCAATAGCGCCGCCGACGCCGACATCGACCATTTTCCCGTTGTGAAACTGTTTAATCCGACAGGTGCCGCCACGTGGCTTCTGAGCGAACTCGACGCCGATGGCGACACGCTGTTCGGCCTTTGCGATCTCGGCTTCGGCTTCCCCGAACTCGGCAGCGTCAGTCTGGCCGAGCTTGCATCCGTAAAAGGTCCGCTTGGCCTCGGCATAGAGCGCGACCTGCATTTCCACGCGCGCTTTACGCTCTCCGTCTATGCCGAAGCCGCCCGCATTTGCGGCCACATCACCGAGGCCGAGCGACTTCTGCGGCAGGCAGCAGACGCCCTTTCAAAGCCCCATTCCGAGCTTCCGCCCGACACGGCGGAACAGCAGCGCCGATAGGCGCAAAAACCGTCCCGCCGCGCCGGCCTTCGGCCTCTGCGGCGGGGACAACCTTAACCAAAGCGAAGGAGAGTAACCATGCAGCTTGCCCACATCCCCTTGGATCAGCTTTTCCGCGCTCAACATGCGCCATGGAAAACGCGCGGCCGACATTCCCGACATCTTGCCATCCGTGCGTGCGCGCGGCGTGCTGGTGCCTCTCCTTGTGCGGCCGAACGGCCAGCCGGAAACCTTCGAGATCGTCGCCGGCAGGCGGCGCTATTTCGCCGCGAAATCGCTTGCCGACGAGCGCGGCGAAGGCGATCCCTTGCCCTGCGCCATCATGGAGGACGGTGACGACGCCGATGCGCTGGAAGCCTCGCTGATCGAAAACCTCGCCCGCCTCGATCCAGACGAAGTATCGCAATGGGAGACGTTTTCGCGGCTCGTCAAGCAAGGCCGCACCGTTCCAGACATCGCTGCGACCTTCGGCATCACCGAGCTGATGGTCAAACGCATTCTGGCGCTTGGCGACCTCTTGCCCAAAATCCGCGAAGCCTATCGCCGCGAGGAGATCGACGCCGAGACGGTGCGCCATCTCACCATGGCGTCCAAGGCGCAGCAGAAGGACTGGCTGGCACTCTGTGCCGATCCCGATCAACACGCGCCGCGTGGCTTTTCAATTGAAGCAATGGCTGTTCGGCGGCCAGTCGATTTCCACCAAGGTGGCGCTGTTTGCCATCGACGAATATCCCGGCCTGATCACCTCGGACCTGTTCGGCGAGGACAGCTATTTCGCCGATGCCGACCTGTTCTGGCAAAAGCAGAACGAAGCGATTGCCGCCAGACGCGACACATATCTCAACCACGGCTGGAGCGAGGTGGTGCTGCTGGAGCCGGGCCAGTATTTCCACGCATGGGACCACGAGAAGACCCCGAAGAAGAAGGGCGGCAAGGTCGTCATCACTGTCTCGCATCGCGGCGAGGTCGAGTGTCACGAGGGCTGGCTGTCACGCAAGGAAGCCCGCCGCGCCCGCGAGGGCGGCGAGCAAGAAGAAACAGCCGCCAAGCCGCCGCGCCCCGAACTCACCGGCCCGATGCAGAACTATGTCGATCTGCATCGCCATGCTGCCGTGCGTGCGGCCATGCTCGACCATCCCGCCGTGGCGCTGCGCCTCGTGGTGGCGCACGCCATCACCGGTTCCGGCCTGTGGCAGGTGCGCCCCGAGCCGCAGCGCGCAGCCAACGAGACGGTGACTGCCAGCCTTGCCGGCTGCAAGGCTGAAGCCGCATTCGGCAAAAAGCGGCGCGAGGTATTGGCCCTGCTCGGATCACCGGATGAGGATGGCGTGGTCGCCGGCGGCAATGGCGACGCCTTTGCTATCGCCGGCGTGTTCGCGCGCCTCTTGGCGCTGTGCGACGACGATGTCATGCGCGTTCTCACCCTTGTCATGGCCGAGACGCTTGCAGCCGGCAGCGCCGTCATCGAGGCGCTCGGCAACCATCTGCACGTCGATATGGGCACATGGTGGCAACCGGACGATGCCTTCTTCGACCTCTTGCGCGACAAGGAAATCGACAATTCGATGCTGGCCGAGATCGGCGGCAAGCTGGTCGCGGACGGCAATGTCGCCGAGAAGGTCAAGACGCAAACGAAGATCATCCGTGACTTCCTGGCGGGCGAGAATGGCCGCCAGAAGATTGAGACCTGGCTGCCGCGCTGGATGAAATTCCCGGCCGAAAGCTACACCAGCCGCGGCGGCTTCCGCACCGCCGATCAGTGGACACAAGTGCAGCCGCTGTTCGTGCGCGAATAGTCGATCAGGGCCCGAGCGGCGGTTCTCTCGAGTACCGCCGCTCAGGTCGCGCGCGCCGCTCCGGGCCGCGCCGGCTGGCGATTGGTCGTCTTGTCGAGCCAGTGCCGCGCGCGAGAAATCCCGACGCCAACTCGCCCCCATTTCGGCAGCCCTGCACCGCGCCGGGTTGCTTGCCGAGGCGCCCCGCGCATGGGGCCAATTGTCCGATCCGGTTGCCGACAGAGCCCGCGCAGCCGGCGCCCTGCATTGCCGCCTGTTCGTTGTGCCGCCGATCGCGCCACCTGTCTCCATGTGTCTCAGGGACCATTCCCCTGCGGCTGGCTTGACGACCTATGGGCGGATCCGGCCCGCCCGAAACCCTCGCCAGCAGCTTTTTTCCCCGCCGCCTGCGGCGGCTTCCTCGCGCCGCTTCGCTTCAAAAAAGCTGTCCGCTCGGGTCCTCCGCTATCGCTGCGGCCGTCCCGGTTCCGGCGGTCCGGACGCGCCCATCACGGTCCGCCATCGCAGGGGAATGGTCCCCGGCGAGCACCAAAAGGAGACTGAAAATGACCGCGATCGGATACGTCACCAAACAGGAAAACGGCGGCTACAAGGGCCAGCTCAAGACGCTCAGTGTCCGCGCCGACATCGACATCGTGCCCAATCAGGCAAAGAGCGCCGACACCCATCCCGACTTTCGGGTGCTGACGCAAGGGGTCGAAGTAGGGGCCGGCTGGATCCGCACCGGCGAGACCTCCGGCAAGGACTATGTGAGCCTGTCGGTTGCCGCCCCGGAGTTCGGCCCGCGCAAGCTCTACGCCAATCTCGGCCGCGCCGCCGGCCAGGATGACGACGACACATACGCCATCATCTGGAACCCGGTCGACTGAACCGCCAGCCTCGAGCCCCGCGCCGCAACCGGCGCGGGGCTCTTTCGGGAGGGGGCGGCGAAAACTCGCCCCCCACTCTTCGCCCGTCCCCGAAACGATCTCGCTCGCCGATCCTCGCCTTCGCTTGTCCGTAGCGAAACGAGGACCATCATGGACGACGAAAACGAACGCGCGGCCCGCGCCAAGAAGGGCAGTCCGTTTCTCAACACCGCGCAGGCCGCCTTCTATATCGGGCTGTCCCAGCGCACGCTGGAGAAGATGCGGCTCAAAGGCGGCGGCCCGCAATTCCGCAAGCACGGCCGCTATGTCCGCTATCACATCGACGAACTCGACGACTGGTCGAAGGGACGCGCGCAGGAGACCCGGTCCGAGGATGGCGGGCACGATTCCGGCTCGGCCGGTGAGGGAGGCCGCTCATGAGCCGGCGTCCCACTATCCGTCTGATCGGCAGCCATCTGCGGCGCATTCGGGCGCGCAAGACGATTGCCGTGGCCACCATGGGCCTCGGCCTGATCGGCTTCGCCGCTTTCGACAACCCATCGCCTTGGCTGGTCTGGAACGGCTCGGCGAGTGCGCCGGTCGGCCTCTATCGCGTCGCGTCCGGATCGCCGGCTCGTGGCGATCTGGTGCTCGTCCGCCCGCCAAAACCGGTCGCCGATCTCGCCGCCGAACGCTTCTATCTGCCCAGCAATGTGCCGCTGGTCAAGCGCCTTGCCGCAGTGCCTGGCGAGCATGTCTGCGCCTTCGGCGACGCCATCATCATCGGCGGCGAGATTGTCGCGCGCCGGCTGGCAACCGACACGCAGCACCGTCCGCTGCCTTGGTGGAATGCCTGCCGCAAGCTCGCCGCCGACGAGTTTTTCCTGCTCGGCAACGATAGAAACCGCTCCTTCGACAGCCGCTATTTCGGGCCGGTGCCGGCCGAAAATATTGCCGGGAGGCTCGTGCCGCTATGGACCGAGTAACCCTCCTGATGCTGGGCATGGTCGCGATAGCGCCATGCGCCTGTTCCGCCGCGACCGACGCTCAGCCGGCCGCCATCTCCCGTGGTCCGCAGCTCCAACGATGGCAGCCCTTGGTGGCCGAAGCAAGCCGGCGATTCAGCATTCCACAGGCCTGGATTTATGCCGTCATGGATGCCGAAAGCCGGGGGCAGACAATGGTGGACGGACGGCCGATCACATCGAGCGCCGGCGCCATTGGCCTCATGCAGGTGATGCCCGGCACCTACGAGGAGGTGCGCGCAGAGCTTGGCCTGGGAGCCGATCCGCACGACCCTCGCGACAACATTCTGGCAGGCACTGCCTATCTGCGCGCCATGTATGACCGCTTCGGCTTTCCCGGCCTGTTTGCCGCCTATAACGCTGGGCCGGACCGCTACGAACAGCATTTGCAGCGTGGGCGACCGCTGCCCAGCGAGACGGTTTCGTATCTGGAAGAGCTCAAGGCGGCGGGGATCTCGGCCGCCGACATGGACGCGTTCACCGGCAAATCCCGTTCCGGAAAAGCGCCGGAAATCCCGTCCGGGCAGTCGCTGTTTTTCCTGCGAAACGGTGTTTCCGCGACCGATCCGAATGGCCAAATTGTGGTGCCGCTCGGATCGGAGCGAGCAAGGTCAGGCCGGCCGGATCGCAGGTGAGGGCAGGGGTACCGTGGGTCGGGGCAGGAAGGCAGGGAGGCAGGTCCGCTGAAGGCAAGATAAAGGCATCGCCTCCTGGAGCCGGCGAAGTCTTTGTCTGCACATCGTTTTTCACGGAGGCTGCCTTCAGCGTCAGGAGAGCTGCTGCCGACAAACATCTGATTTTGTTAAAGATTACTAGGAGGCTCAATGCAGGATGAAGAGTTCAAGCCGAGCCTGGGCAAAATCGGATCGCGCGGCTCGAAGGCAGGCAAGCGTTTCGCCGGCCAGATCCGCGCCGCGATCAACCGAGCCGGCGGCGGCAGCGGTCGCCGTGGCCGCTTCATCGGAAGCCGGGCGGGGCGCGGCGGGGCTGCTGCCGCCGTTCTCAGAGCGCGCGATCGCCACGCGGCGTCTCGGCAGCGGCGCGCCGTCGTCAAGGCGCGTATCGTCAAGCTGGCCGGCAAGGGTGTTGACGGGGCACGTGCACACCTTCGCTACCTCCAGCGCGACGGCGTCACCCGGGAAGGCGAGCCTGGCGAGCTCTATAGCGCCGACAGCGACCGCGTCGATGGCAAGGCCTTCATCGATCGTGCCGATGGCGACCGGCATCAGTTCCGCTTCATCGTCGCACCTGAAGACGGCATCGAGTATGACGACCTCAAGCCGCTCACGCGGCGCCTCATGGCGCAGATGGAAGAAGACCTCGGCACCAAGCTCGACTGGGTCGCTGTCGATCATTTCAACACTGGTCATCCGCATACCCATATTATCGTCCGCGGCAAGGACGACCGCGGCGAAAATCTTGTCATCGCGCGAGACTACATCTCGTCTGGAATCCGTGAACGGGCGGCCGAGCTGGTCAGCCTCGACCTTGGCCCGAGAGCGGACCGCGAGATCGAGCAACGCCTGCGCCAGGAAATGGAGCGGGAACGCTTCACCAGCATCGATCGGCAGCTGCTCCGCATGCGCGACCATGAGGGGCATGTCTCACCGGCCAGCCCAGACACGTTTCGCCAGACGCTGCACCAGGGCCGCCTGCGCAAGCTCGAGCGGATGGGTCTGGCTGAGGAAGTCGGCTCGGGCCGCTGGCGCCTTGATGGCGAGCTTGAAGCGACGCTGCGCCGCATCGGCGAGCGGGGCGACATCATCAAGACCATGCACCGCGAACTGACCGGCAAAGGGCTCGCCCGCAGTGCCGCCGACTATGTTGTCCATGATCGATCTGCAGAGCAGATGCAGCCTGTCGTCGGCCGCATCGTTGCGCGCGGCCTGGCCGACGAAATCACTGACCGCCATTACCTCGTCGTCGACGGCGTGGACGGCAAAAGCCACTATGTTGATATCGGCAAAGGCGAGGCCACCCAACCGACGCCAGAGGGCTGCATAGTGCGGGTCACGCCGAGGGACACCGGGCCAAGGCAAGTCGACCGCACAATTGCCGAGATCGCCACGGCCAATGACGCGCGCTACAGCATCGATATCCATCTCAAGCATGACCCGTCGGCCACCGAACGCTTTGCCGAAACGCACGTGCGGCGACTGGAGGCGATCCGCCGGGCGACCGGTCGTGTCGAGCGCGAGCCGGACGGCACCTGGATCGTCGCACCGGATCATCTCGACCGTGTGTCTGACTACGAGCGTAAGCGAGCGAGGGCCGAGCCTGTCACGGTTCACAAGCTCTCATCGATGCCGCTGGAGAGACAAGTCAGGTTCGACGGCGCCACCTGGCTCGATCGAGAGCTGGTTTCCGACACACCGGAGGCCTTGCACAGCTCTGGTTTCGGCCGCGATGTCCGAGAGGCGCAAGGCCGCCGACGGCAGTGGCTGATTGCGCAAGGTCTTGCTCGGGAAGAGCAGGACCGGATCGTCTATCGCGCCAACATGCTTTCGATGCTGCGTCAACGTGAGCTGAACCGTGTTGCCGGTCAACTGTCTGACGAACTCGGACTCTCGTATTCCGAAGCGCAGCCTGGTGATCGAATAGAGGGTCGATTGCGCCGCTCGATCGACCTTGCCAGCGGCAAGTACGTCATAGTCGAGAAGGCGCGCGAGTTCACGCTGGTACCATGGAGGCCAGTGCTTGATCGGTCTATTGGCAAGGAGGTGTCTGGTGTCATGGGTGGGGAGGGGATTTCATGGACCATCGGCCGGCAGAGAAGCGGACCAAGCATTTCGTGACATGACTACACAACTTCTTTTGCCCGCCTTGAAACAGGTACTCAGTCCGGACGGAGTTCGCCTGCTAATTGCCCGCGGCATTGATCTCGCGAGGGATAAATGGCTGGTCGTGCAAGACTTATCGTTCGCTCTACAAAAAGCGCCGCGATGATTCATCGTGTTCCATGATTCTGAGCCAAAACCCTCCTGCGCCACCACGGCACTCTTCCCGGTGCCACGGAAGCCGCGCCGACGACGGCGGTGCCGGCCTGGTTGCGCAGGGCTGCCGCCGACCCAAACAGTTGCGGCGCATTGAGGACATTGCAATCACTGCAGGTGCGGCCATCGGCGCGCTCGATGCGATGGTCCGCCAGCTAGAGAGGTGGGCTGGCGCCTGGTGACAGCGCCTAGGGCTTTCGGCGGCCGCGGTACGGCGAGCAGGCTCGCGGCGTCGAGGATGAAGCCGCACTTCGCGATGTTCTTCTGCTCACACGACCGGGAGACGAGTCGGCCCCACGGGCCGGATGCTTGTTGGCCGCTCACAGCGCTGAAGGCGCGGGTTGGGCGGGTGCTTCCTCGTCGTGAGTTGCGGGAAACGGGCGCAGATTTCCTTGACGGCCTTCTTTCCGGCATTGAGCGCAAGACAGGCTGGCTGATGGCTGAGCAATCCGGAGCGGAGCGGCCCTATCGGATGCAGTCGCTGAGGATGGCGTCCTGATCGTCGACGAGACGGGATTTGTGAAGAAGGGCGATCGTTCCGCCGGTGTCGCGCGTCAGTACTCGGGAACGGCGGGGCGGATCGAGAACAGCCAGGTCGGCGTGTTCTTGGCTTACGCGAGCCGCTACGGCCAAGCGCTGGTCGATCGTCGCCTTTATCTGCCGGAGAGCTGGACAAGGGATCGGGCGCGATGTGCCAGAGCGTCGATCCCGGAGATGGTCGAGTTTGCGACCAAGCCAAAGATGGCGCGCGCCATGGTCGAGGCGGCGCTCGATGCCGGCGTCCCGTGCGCTTACGTTCTGGGCGACGCTGTCTACGGGGCGGACAGCAGCCTTCGCCGGATGCTGGAAGCTCGCGAGCAGCCCTATGTCTTGGCGGTTCGAGGCGCTCACTTCATGCGCCGGGGAGGGGATCGTCTGTTTGAGGAAACCTCGCCCGAGGAACTGGCCAGCGAGTTCGAGCCCGACGACTGGGCCTGTCATGCGGCAGGTGAAGGCGCCAAAGGCCCTCGGCTCTACGACTGGGCACGCATCCGCCGCCCTTGGACGTCAAAAGGCGGCTTCGAGCATTGGCTTCTCGTCCGCCGCAAGCGATCGACATCCGGAGAAAAAGCCTACTACCTGGTCTTCGCCCCGCCCGGTTCCTCCTTGGCCGAATTGGCGGCAGTGGCCGGCCTGCGCTGGGCGATCGAGGAGTGCTTTGAGCGCGCCAAGGATGATCTCGGACTTGATCATTGCGAGGCTCGGTCCTGGCACGGATGGCATCGCCACATGAGCCTGTGCATGGCCGCCCTGGCATTCCTCTCGAAGCTATCGGCTGATCTTCGCCGCAGCGCATGGAGCAAACCGAACGAAACGAGTCCAAAGGAGCCAATCGCCGCCTGATCCGGATGGCTGCGCTCGTCCCGAGCGTCCCCGAGATCCGCTATCTCCTCGCCCGGATCCTCATCTTCCCACCGACACAAAAGCCCTTCATCATCGCCTGGTCGCTATGGCGACGACGACATCAGGCTGCGGCCACCATCTGTCACTACAAACGGCATCGGCATCCGCAACTGTAGTACTAAGGTCCGGACTCATAACCGTTGGTCGACTGGCGGCTCTGGTTGCCGTTAATCGCGGGGCGCTGAGCGGGGCTCGATAGAATCAACCGAACCTGCGATACTCAAGGCAATCTGTTGGAGTGATGATGCGCATCGTAACCCGTTTCACTGATCGGCTTGAACTGCAGCATCCGATCATCAGCGCGCCGATGGCATTCGCATCGGGCGGGGAACTCGCAGGTGCGGTCAGTTCAGCCGGAGGGCTTGGGCTTATCGGCGGCGGCTATGGCGACGCTGATTGGCTGACGCGAGAGTTCGAGCGATCTGGCAACCGACCTGTCGGCTGCGGCTTCATAACATGGTCACTCGCCAGGAACCCGCGCCTACTCGATAAGGCCCTGGAGCGGCGACCAAGTGCGATTTTCCTATCCTTTGGCGACCCGGCGCCTTTTTCGCCGGCGATACGGGCCGCCGGGGTCCCCTTGATCT
>NZ_JAMYOX010000061.1:0-22385 GCF_040320025.1 Mesorhizobium sp. M0808 | reverse complement strand
GAGCTGATCGTGCCGATCGCCATGGAAGAGAAGCTGCGCTTCGCCATCCGTGAAGGCGGCCGCACCGTCGGTGCCGGCATCGTCGTCACCATCAAAGAGTAATCGCCGGCGCTGCCGGTTGAGATCGGATGCAAAGGGGCGGTCTTCGGGCCGCCCTTTTTGATTCTGATATTCTGGCAATGGATTAACCGCATTGCTTCAAATCCTGTTGCAAGCGCCTCTGCCATAACTAGTATAGGTTGCATCGAGGGGGCTGCCCGAATGGTTCCATGGCGCCGTTTGCATAGTCAGGCATGGTGGTCGCTAGGGCTGATCTGCCTGGTGTCGTTGCTTGCCATGGGCCACGCTGCCTTCGCAGCGGATGCAAAGAAATCCACGCCGGAAAAATCCGCGCCGGATTTCGGCCCGACGATGCGGTTCGTCGTCGTGCGCAGCAGCGCGCCGGGCTGCGAGCCGACCTGTCCGGAATGGATATCGGCGGAAGGCTCGATAGAAGCCGGCACGCCGGCCCTGTTCAAACGCGCGCTGAAAGCGCTTGGCGGCCGAAAGCTGCCGATCGTCGTCGATTCCCCCGGCGGCAATGTCGAAGCTGCGCTGACACTTGGCCGCCTGATCCGCAAGAACAAGCTCGATATCGCCGTCGGTAAAACCGGCTTCGTCGGCTGTCTGCCAGATATGAAGAACTGCAAGGAAAACGACGGCAAGGGCGCCCGTTATTTCGGCGATGCCTATGCCAACGGCGCCATCTGTAATTCCGCCTGTCCGTTGATGTTTTCCGGTGGCATCCGGCGCGTGGTCGGGGAATGGGCCTTTCTCGGCGTCCATCAGATCACCACGACCTACATCCGGACGAAACTGCTGTACCGCACCACCTATCGCATGGTGAAGGGCAAGAAAAAGATCCTCAGCACCCGGATCGTCAGCCGAAGAGACGCCGGCAGCTACAAGACCTACGAGATGAACAAGCCGCTGGAGAGGCGGCTATCGGCCTATCTGAAGGAGATGGGTATTGATAAGGGCGTGCTGGATATCATGAAGGCAACGCCAGCCAGCGATATAAGGCAGATCAAGCCGGGAGATATGCTGGCGATGAAGCTCGTCACCAGCCTCGAGTCCGTCGACATCCTGACGGAAGCAGCCATATGCCGGCGGAGCCCGGCGCCGGCGAACTGCAAGGAAATCCCTGCGAATGCCAAGCCGGCCGAGGTGGCAGCGATCGATGCGAAGGCCAGACCTTCTCAACCGGCTCAAGTCCCACTTTCTCAGCCGGCGAAGGCGGCACCTACCCAGCCGGTCGAGGCAGCGCCAGGGAATGGGGCGCCGGAGATGCGCTTCGTTGTGGTTCGCGGCAGCAATCCGCTGTGCAATCCCAACTGCCCGGAATGGATCTCGGCGGAAGGCGCGATTACCGCTGACACGCCCGAAAAATTGCGCCAACTGCTTGACAGCGTCGGCGACCGGCGCCTGCCCATCGTTATCAACTCGCCGGGTGGTGATGTGCTCGGTGCTTTGGCGGCCGGAAGGCTGATCCGCGAACGCAAGCTCGACGTCGCTGTGGCGCGGACGGATTTCATTGGCTGCGAGCCGCGGCAGGCCGACTGCACGGCCGAAGACGGCGTCTACAACGGGCTGACGGTCGATGCCGGCGGCGGTTGCGGCTCGGCCTGTCCGATCATGCTCGCCGGCGGTGTCAAACGCCTGGTCGGCCCGCGTGCACAGTTGAGCGTGCATTCGGTAGGGCAGGAGCAAAAGGTCAAGGCCTATCTCGAGGACATGGCCATCGGCCCCGGTCTGTTTACCGCAATTCAGCTGTATTCAGTCGAACGGCAGCTCGAACTCGACAGGATGCTGAAATACGGGCTGATAACCGGGCATCAATCGGCAGACGAATTGACAGGCCCCGGCATCTGCAGATCGGAGCCACGGCCGGAAAACTGCCGCGAAGCCTCGGGCGCCAAGGCTCAGGCCAGCACGCCGGTCAAATCGTAACGCGGGCATTGCGGCCGACTGCCCATCGAGGCAGGTTGAGCGGCGCTCGGTGTTTCCGCTATCGTCCAGCGAAGACCAGCATGGGGGAAACACGAATGAGCCAGGATGTCCCGACATTGTTCGAATGGGCTGGTGGCTCCGAAGCGCTGAACCGCCTGACCCAAACCTTCTACGACAACGTCTCTCGGGACCCCATAGTCGGTCCGGTGTTCAAACACATGTCGCCGGATCATCCCGCTCACGTCGCGGCTTTCATCGGCGAAGTTTTTGGTGGACCGAAAACCTACAGCGAAAAGCACGGCGGCCATCGCGAGATGGTGATGCACCATCTCGGCAAGCATCTGACCGAGGAGCAGCGCCGGCGCTGGATCAACCTTCTCGCCGACGCCGCCGACGAGATCGGGTTGCCTGACGATCCCGAATTCCGCTCGGCCTTCATGGGCTATCTTGAATGGGGATCGCGGCTGGCCAAGATGAATTCCAACAAGGGCCCGACCTGCGATCCCGAGAGCGAACCAATGCCGGCCTGGGGTTGGGGGGTGCCGGGCGGCCCCTACAAGGCGCCTTCGGGAGACTGACCGGGGCGCGAATCGGTCGAAAACCCTGCCGCCAGGACCCGATTTGCGGGAAATGGGTGGCGGTGAATGGTTCGGTCCGCCAGGCTGGAACGGTTTGAGGCCGCCGTGGCTGGCGGGGGCCGCGCTGAAAAACCGGAGGCCTGCGATGGGATCGGACAGCAAAGCAAATTCTGACAGTGGAATCCGAAATCCGTTTGGCGTCATGGACGTCCCCACTCCCGACGACGAGGAGGTGTCGGCGTTCGCCGCCGGCGCGAAACTGGAGGGAACTCCAAGCGATGAAAATGCCGAGGCCTGGGGCACCGAAAGCGACCGCGACCGCAACGACACCATCGAAGGCAGCTGGTCCAGCCGTTGGAACGGCGGTGCCGATCCCACGATTCCAGGCGACAGCAAGGATAAATGGAAGTCTGGCTGGGGCGAGGTGAAGACGGCGGGAGAGAGAGTTTACCTGCTGTTCGATTGGCATAATGGCGTGCGCAAGGGGCTCATCGATGCCCGGCGCCAGGGTGCGAAAGGGCTGGTGGGAAAATACATCAATCTGACCGACCCGGAAATCGTGCGTCCCTGGGTCGGCTTGATCGTCAGCAATCAACGGATCGACGGGAAATGGCCGGGAGGACGCCTGGACTTTCGAAGATGAAGGCCGGGTAGCGCACGTCGCTCTTTACAGAGCGCGCGGAAGCTTTTAGGAAGCGCCTGTTGCGCCGACATGCGCATACGGGCATAGCTCAGTTGGTAGAGCGGCGGTCTCCAAAACCGCAGGTCGTAGGTTCGAGCCCTGCTGCCCGTGCCATTCTTTGAATGGATACCTAAAAACGATTCTTTTGCAGTGCGGCCTTTGAGAATCGGCTTGTGACTTGCCATATAGCACAAGTTGCGGCATAAGGGCCGCATAGCCGGGACGGGACGACTGGATGGTTCCGAGGCGGCGTTTGGCCATAAAGCGGACACTTGCCACTTGCGTGGATCAAGAATCGGTTTTATGTAGACGAGACAGACACGCGACGCGTGGAGCTGGGAAGCCGGCTTTACGCGTCTGATTTGCATGGGCGAAATGATTGCGCTGATTCGGCGCGAACGCACGCTCAAGCGGCACGTCCCGGCCAGCGGGATCATCCAGGAGACCCGGCCAACGGGTCTTGCAGACAGAGCGGCATATGGCTTCGAAAACCACAAATCCTTTCACCTTTCTCCAGCAGGTTCGCGCGGAGACCGCCAAGGTCACTTGGCCGTCGCGGCGCGAAACGATGATCTCGACGGTGATGGTCCTTGTGTTCGCGGTCATCGCGATGATCTTTTTCTTTACCGCAGACGTGGCCATGGGCTTTGCGGTCGAAAAAATCCTCGGCCTCGGACAGTAAGTCCGGCGATTACGGAGAAGTCTTGAAATGACCGCGCGGTGGTACATCGTCCACGCCTACTCGAACTTTGAAAAGAAGGTCGCCGAGGACATCGAGAACAAGGCCAAGCAGAAGGGCCTGTCCGCCGACATCGAGCAGATCGTGGTGCCGACCGAGAAGGTCGTCGAGATCCGCCGCGGCCGCAAGGTCGATGCCGAGCGCAAGTTCTTTCCGGGCTATGTGCTGCTGAAAGCCAATCTGACCGACGCCGTGTTTTCGCTCGTCAAGAACACGCCGAAGGTCACCGGTTTCCTGGGCGACTCCAAGCCGGTGCCGATCACCGAAGCCGAGGCCCAGCGTATCCTGAACCAGGTTCAGGAGGGCGTCGAGCGGCCGAAGCCGTCGGTGACGTTCGAGATCGGCGAAGCGATCCGCGTTTCGGATGGACCATTCGCGTCCTTTAACGGTTTCGTCCAGGAAGTGGACGAGGAGCGGGCGCGGCTCAAGGTGGAAGTTTCGATCTTCGGGCGCGCTGTGCCGGTCGATCTGGAATTCGGACAGGTCGAGAAGGGCTGATCCGAAATCCCTGCACCGGTTTCGGCGGCAGGGAAGGCGGCGCGGAGATCGCGCGGCCAAAAACGGGTGGGAGGCGAATGCGGCTTTAGCCGGCCGCGCGGACCGCACCACCAGACTGCAACCGCCGGCAAGACCGGCATGAGAAAAGGCAGGAAGAGAGATGGCTAAGAAAATTGCAGGCCAGCTCAAGCTCCAGGTTTCCGCGGGATCGGCCACGCCGTCGCCCCCGATCGGCCCGGCGCTTGGTCAGCGTGGCATCAACATCATGGAGTTCTGCAAGGCGTTCAACGCGCAGACCCAGGAAATGGAAAAGGGCTCGCCGGTTCCGGTCGTCATCACCTACTACCAGGACAAGTCGTTCACCTTCGTCATGAAGACGCCGCCGGTGAGCTACTTCCTGAAGAAGGCTGCGAACCTGAAGTCGGGCTCGAAGGAGCCGGGCAAGGTCAAGGCCGGCACGATCGGCCGCGACAAGGTGCGCGCCATCGCCGAGCAGAAGATGAAGGATCTGAACGCAAACGACGTCGAGGCGGCCATGCGCATGGTCGAGGGCTCCGCCCGCTCGATGGGTCTGGAAGTGGTGGGCTGAGATCATGGCAAAGATTGCAAAGCGTGTATCGAAGACCCGCGAAGGCATCGATCCCAACAAGGCTTATGCTTTGGGTGAGGCGCTGAAGCTGCTCAAGGATCGCTCCTCGGTGAAGTTCGACGAGACGATCGAAGTCGCGATGAACCTCGGCGTCGACCCGCGCCATGCCGACCAGATGGTCCGCGGCGTGGTCAATCTGCCGAACGGCACCGGCCGCAGCGTTCGCGTCGCCGTGTTCGCGCGTGGCGACAAGGCCGAGGAGGCCAAGGCCGCCGGCGCCGACATCGTCGGAGCCGAGGATCTGGTCGACATCGTCCAGAAGGGCACGATCGACTTCGACCGCTGCATCGCCACGCCGGACATGATGCCGCTGGTCGGCCGTCTCGGCAAGGTGCTCGGTCCGCGCGGCATGATGCCGAACCCGAAGGTCGGCACCGTAACCACCGACGTTACCGCCGCCGTCAAGGCATCGAAGGGCGGCGCCGTCGAGTTCCGCGTCGAGAAGGCCGGCATCGTTCACGCCGGCGTCGGCAAGGTCTCGTTCGACGTCAAGGCGCTGGAAGAAAACGTCCGCGCCTTCGCTGACGCGGTGACCAGGGCAAAGCCGGCTGGTGCCAAGGGCAACTACGTCAAGAAGGTGTCGGTCACCTCGACGATGGGCCCGGGCCTCAAGCTCGACGTCTCGACGCTCGCAGCGTCCTGATACGAACAATTGGATCGGCCGCTAAAACGCTGATCCGTGAAAGAATTCCGGGCCTCCGACCTGTCGGCGGCCCGGTACCGGAAGTCGAAAGGCTTCCGGACATCCTGTCCGAGATTGCAGGCGGCCCCCAAGCCTTAGGTGATGTGGGCCTTAATTCATGCGGGCCTGCATGAGACGGGTGAAGACCGGGACAAAGGAGCGAAAGCTCCAATGAAAGGTTCGAACCGTGTTTGCCTTTTGTCTGCGCACCGTCCGGCTTGCCGGCAGGTGTGGCGAAAGGGGGCAGGATCCTCGAGCGTCGTTCGGGAGATCCGTTACTGGATGGCCCGGCCGGCAAAAAGGCAACCCGACGCCTGTCCTTCGTAGAGGGCAGGGGTCAACTGGAGATAGGCAGTGGACAGAGCGGAAAAACGCGAACTCGTCACGGGCCTGAATGATGCGTTTTCAAGCGCTGGTTCAGTCGTCGTGGCCCACTACGCCGGTATCACCGTCGCGCAAATGAACGACCTTCGGTCGAAAATGCGCGCCGCCGGTGGCACCGTCAAAGTCGCGAAGAACCGTCTCGCCAAAATCGCTCTTCAGGGCACGGACTCCGCATCGATCATCGAGCTGTTCAAGGGACAGACGCTGATCGCCTATTCGGAGGATCCGATTGCGGCGCCGAAGGTCGCGTCCGATTTCGCCAAGGGAAATGACAAGCTCGTCATTCTCGGCGGCGCAATGGGTACCACCTCGCTCAATGCCGACGGTGTGAAGGCACTCGCCACACTTCCGTCGCTCGATGAGCTGCGCGCCAGGCTGGTTGGCATGATCGCCACGCCGGCAACCCGGATCGCCCAGATCGTCAATGCGCCTGCGGCTTCGGTCGCGCGCGTCATCGGCGCTTACGCCCGGAAGGACGAGGCGGCATGAGGCCGTTCCTCGCTATCACAAACACACGTTCGAACCTTATGAAGGAACATTGCAATGGCTGATCTGGCAAAGATCGTAGACGACCTTTCGAAGCTAACCGTCCTCGAGGCGGCCGAGCTGTCGAAGCTTCTTGAAGAAAAGTGGGGCGTTTCCGCCGCTGCTCCGGTGGCGGTTGCCGCTGCCGGCGGCGCTGCGGCCGCTGCTGCTCCGGTCGAGGAAAAGACGGAATTCGACGTCGTCCTCACCGAGGCAGGCGCTCAGAAGATCAACGTCATCAAGGAAGTTCGCGCCATCACCGGTCTTGGCCTCAAGGAAGCCAAGGACCTGGTCGAGGCGGCTCCGAAGCCGGTCAAGGAAGCCGTTTCCAAGGCCGACGCGTAAATGTTCATGCCCCTGCTGTATGCAGCGGGCGCCATGGTCTAACTTAATTAAGGGTTGAGTCCGGGCGGCGGGGGGCGCGCCGCCCGCCACTCCTTTCGCGTCGAAGGGAGGCTGCGTAACGCGAAGAGTGCGAAAACCTCTTTCCTGAGGGCCGCAAACCGGCCTTCAGGAAACGGGTTTTCTCCCGTTTCTGGCCCGCCGCCAATTGGCGGCGGGTGAAAAGACAAGAAGCCGCCGACAGGCGGCGGGCAACAAGACAGGGCCGCCAAGGTGGCCCGAGATGCAAGGCGAGCCGCGGCGAGGCTCGTCCCGAGAATTGAGCTAAGGAGCGACGATGGCCCAGACCCAGACTTTCAATGGCCGCAGACGCGTACGCAAGTTTTTCGGAAAGATCCCGGAAGTTGCGGAGATGCCGAACCTGATCGAGGTTCAGAAGGCATCCTATGACCAGTTCCTGATGGTGGAGGAGCCCAAGGGTGGGCGTCCTGACGAGGGACTGCAAGCAGTTTTCAAGTCGGTCTTCCCAATTTCCGATTTTTCCGGCTCCTCGATGCTGGAATTCGTGAAGTATGAGTTCGAGGGACCGAAATTCGACGTTGACGAATGCCGGCAGCGCGACCTGACCTATGCGGCGCCGCTCAAGGTGACGCTGCGCCTCATCGTGTTCGATATCGACGAGGATACCGGCGCCAAGTCGATCAAGGACATCAAGGAGCAGGACGTCTACATGGGCGACATGCCGCTCATGACCTTGAACGGCACCTTCATCGTCAACGGCACCGAGCGCGTCATCGTCTCGCAGATGCACCGTTCGCCAGGCGTCTTCTTCGACCATGACAAGGGCAAGTCGCACTCGTCCGGCAAGCTTCTGTTTGCCGCGCGCGTCATTCCCTATCGCGGTTCGTGGCTCGACATCGAGTTCGATAGCAAGGACGTCGTGCATGCCCGCATCGATCGCCGCCGCAAGATTCCGGTGACGTCGCTGCTGATGGCGCTCGGCATGGACGGCGAAGAGATCCTGTCGACCTTCTACAACAAGATCACCTACAAGCGCGCCGGCGACCATTGGCGCATCCCGTTCAACGTCGAGCGTTTCCGCGGCCTCAAGGCCGTTGGTGACCTGGTCGACGCCGACACCGGCGAAGTCGTCGTCGAGGCCGGCAAGAAGATCACCGCCCGCCAGGCCAGGGCACTTGGCGAAAAGGGTCTCAAGGCGATCAAGGCGACCGACGAGGATCTGCTCGGCAACTACCTTGCCGAGGATATTGTCAACTACGCGACCGGCGAGATCTTCCTCGAAGCCGGTGACGAGATCGACGAAAAGACGCTGAAAGTGCTGCTTGGCACCGGTGACGATGAGATCAAGGTCCTCGACATCGACCACGTCAACGTCGGCGCCTACATCCGCAACACGCTCAACGTCGACAAGAACGAGAGCCGCCAGGACGCACTGTTCGACATCTACCGCGTCATGCGCCCCGGCGAGCCGCCGACGCTCGAGACCGCCGAAGCCATGTTCAACTCGCTGTTCTTCGACAGCGAGCGCTATGATCTTTCGGCCGTCGGCCGCGTCAAGATGAACATGCGCCTCGAGCTCAAGGCCGAGGACACCGTGCGCGTGCTGCGCAAGGACGACATCCTGGCCGTGGTCAAGACGCTGGTCGAACTGCGCGACGGCAAGGGCGAGATCGACGACATCGACAATCTCGGCAATCGCCGCGTGCGCTCGGTCGGCGAGCTGATGGAGAACCAGTACCGCGTCGGCCTGCTGCGCATGGAGCGCGCGATCAAGGAACGCATGTCCTCGATCGAGATCGACACGGTGATGCCGCAGGACCTGATCAACGCCAAGCCGGCGGCTGCCGCCGTGCGCGAGTTCTTCGGTTCCTCGCAGCTGTCGCAGTTTATGGATCAGACCAACCCGCTTTCGGAGATCACCCACAAGCGCCGTCTTTCGGCGCTTGGACCGGGCGGTCTGACCCGCGAGCGTGCCGGTTTCGAAGTGCGCGACGTGCACCCGACGCATTACGGCCGCATCTGCCCGATCGAGACGCCGGAAGGCCCGAACATCGGCCTGATCAACTCGCTTGCGACCTTCGCGCGCGTCAACAAATACGGCTTCATCGAGAGCCCGTACCGCAAGATCGTCAACGGCAAGCTGACCAATGAGGTCGTTTACCTCTCGGCTATGGAAGAGGCCAAGCACCACGTCGCGCAGGCCAATGCCGAGCTCGACAAGAATGGTCATTTCGTCGACGAATTCGTCATTTGCCGCAACGCCGGCGAAGTGATGATGGCGCCGCGCGAAAACGTTGATCTGATGGATGTGTCGCCGAAGCAGATGGTGTCGGTGGCCGCGGCCCTGATCCCGTTCCTCGAGAACGATGACGCCAACCGTGCGCTGATGGGCTCGAACATGCAGCGTCAGGCCGTGCCGCTGGTGCGCGCCGAAGCGCCGTTCGTCGGCACCGGCATGGAGCCGATCGTCGCCCGTGACTCGGGCGCCGCCATCGGCGCCCGCCGCGGCGGCATCGTCGACCAGGTGGACGCGACGCGTATCGTCATCCGCGCCACGGAAGATCTCGATCCCGGCAAGTCCGGCGTCGACATCTACCGGCTGATGAAGTTCCAGCGTTCGAACCAGAACACCTGCATCAACCAGCGTCCGCTGGTGCGCATGGGCGACCGGGTCAACAAGGGCGACATCATCGCCGACGGCCCGTCGACCGAGCTCGGCGATCTGGCCCTCGGCCGTAACGTGCTGGTCGCGTTCATGCCGTGGAACGGCTACAACTACGAGGATTCCATCCTCCTGTCCGAGCGCATCGTCGCCGACGACGTCTTCACCTCGATCCACATCGAGGAGTTCGAAGTCATGGCCCGCGACACCAAGCTGGGGCCGGAGGAGATCACGCGCGACATTCCCAACGTCTCGGAAGAAGCGCTGAAGAACCTCGATGAGGCCGGCATCGTCTACATCGGTGCGGAAGTGCAGCCGGGCGACATCCTGGTCGGCAAGATCACGCCGAAGGGCGAAAGCCCGATGACGCCGGAAGAAAAGCTGCTGCGCGCCATCTTCGGTGAAAAGGCCTCGGACGTGCGCGACACCTCGATGCGCATGCCTCCGGGAACCTTCGGCACCGTCGTCGAAGTGCGTGTCTTCAACCGCCACGGCGTCGAGAAGGACGAGCGCGCCATGGCGATCGAGCGCGAGGAGATCGAACGCCTCGCCAAGGACCGCGACGACGAGCAGGCGATCCTCGACCGCAACGTCTATTCGCGTCTTTCCGACGTTCTCGTCGGCAAGGAAGCGATTGCCGGGCCGAAGGGCTTCAAGAAGGGCTCGAAGCTGTCGAAGGACACGCTCGACGAGTATCCGCGTTCGCAGTGGTGGCAGTTTGCCGTGGAGAACGAAAAGCTCCAGAGCGAACTGGAAGCCCTGCGTGGCCAGTACGACGATTCCAAGAAGGCGCTCGAGCAGCGCTTCATGGACAAGGTCGAGAAGGTGCAGCGCGGCGACGAAATGCCTCCGGGCGTCATGAAGATGGTCAAGGTCTTCGTGGCCGTGAAGCGCAAGATGCAGCCCGGCGACAAGATGGCCGGCCGGCACGGCAACAAGGGTGTCGTGTCGCGGATCGTTCCGGTCGAGGATATGCCTTTCCTCGAGGACGGCACGCATGCCGACATCGTGCTCAACCCGCTGGGTGTGCCGAGCCGCATGAATGTCGGCCAGATCCTGGAAACGCATCTGGGCTGGGCTTGCGCCGGAATGGGCAGGAAGATCGGCGATCTGATCGACGCGTACAAGACGGCGGGCGACATCAAGCCGCTGCGCAAGACGCTCGAGAGCTTCATGCCTTCCAACGACCGCAACGAGCCGGTCCGCGAATATGACGACGAGAGCATCGTTCGCCTCAGCGAGCAGATGCGCCGCGGCGTCTCCATCGCGACACCGGTGTTCGACGGCGCGCACGAGGCCGACATCAACATCATGCTGGAGCAGGCGGGCCTGCACACCAGCGGTCAGTCGCAGCTCTATGACGGGCGCACCGGCGAGCCGTTCGATCGCAAAGTGACGATGGGCTATATATATATGCTCAAGCTTCACCACCTTGTGGACGACAAGATCCACGCGCGTTCGATCGGGCCGTACTCGCTCGTTACCCAGCAGCCGCTGGGCGGCAAGGCGCAGTTCGGTGGCCAGCGCTTCGGCGAGATGGAGGTCTGGGCGCTCGAAGCATACGGCGCCGCCTACACGCTGCAGGAGATGCTGACGGTGAAGTCGGATGACGTCGCCGGCCGCACCAAGGTCTACGAGGCGATCGTCAGAGGCGACGACACATTCGAGGCCGGCATTCCCGAGAGCTTCAACGTTCTCGTCAAGGAAATGCGGTCTCTCGGCCTCAATGTCGAGCTGGAGAACACCAAGCTCGACGACAACCCGATCCGGCTGCCCGACGCGGCCGAGTAAGCAAGACGTCCGGCCGCGGTCTTCCCGCGACCGGACGCACCAAATTCTCGGCCGATGGCCGATCAAGTCGGCGGGCGTTTGGCCCGCGCTAGATGCAAGGGGTTTTCGAGGACCCCGAAAAGGAGAACGGCATGAACCAAGAGGTCATGAATCTCTTCAATCCCCAGGCGCCTGCGCAGGTGTTCGATTCCATCCGGATCTCGCTTGCCAGCCCTGAGAAGATTCTGTCCTGGTCGTTCGGCGAGATCAAGAAGCCGGAGACCATCAACTACCGCACCTTCAAGCCGGAGCGTGACGGCCTGTTCTGCGCGCGCATTTTTGGCCCGATCAAGGACTATGAGTGCCTGTGCGGCAAGTACAAGCGCATGAAATACAAGGGCGTCATCTGCGAGAAGTGCGGCGTCGAAGTGACGCTGTCGCGCGTCCGCCGCGAGCGCATGGGCCATATCGAGCTGGCGGCACCGGTCGCCCACATCTGGTTCCTGAAGTCGCTGCCGTCGCGCATCGGCACGCTGCTCGACATGACGCTGAAGGACATCGAGCGGGTCCTCTACTTCGAGAACTACATCGTTACCGAACCCGGCCTCACCGCGCTGAAGGAGCACCAGCTGCTCAGCGAGGAAGAGTACATGATGGCCGTCGACGAGTATGGCGAGGATTCGTTCACCGCCATGATCGGCGCCGAGGCGATCCACGACCTGCTGGCCGGCATGGACCTCGAGAAGATCGCCGGCGATCTGCGCTCGGAACTGGCTTCGACCACCTCCGAGCTCAAGCATAAGAAGTACCTGAAGCGGCTCAAGGTCGTCGAGAACTTCATGGAGTCCGGCAACCGTCCGGAATGGATGATCATGAAGGTGGTTCCGGTGATCCCGCCGGACCTGCGTCCGCTTGTCCCGCTGGACGGTGGCCGTTTCGCCACGTCGGATCTGAACGACCTCTATCGCCGCGTCATCAACCGCAACAACCGCTTGAAGCGGCTGATCGAGCTGCGCGCGCCCGGCATCATCGTGCGCAATGAAAAGCGCATGCTGCAGGAAGCCGTCGATGCGCTGTTCGACAATGGCCGCCGTGGCCGCGTCATCACCGGCGCCAACAAGCGTCCGCTGAAGTCGCTGTCCGACATGCTGAAGGGCAAGCAGGGCCGGTTCCGCCAGAACCTGCTCGGCAAGCGCGTCGACTATTCCGGCCGCTCGGTCATCGTCACCGGTCCGGAGCTCAAGCTGCACCAGTGCGGCCTGCCGAAGAAGATGGCGCTCGAGCTGTTCAAGCCCTTCATCTACGCCCGTCTCGACGCCAAGGGTTACTCCTCGACCGTCAAGCAGGCGAAGAAGCTGGTCGAGAAGGAGCGTCCGGAGGTCTGGGATATCCTCGACGAGGTCATCCGCGAGCATCCGGTGCTTTTGAACCGCGCACCGACGCTGCACCGCCTCGGTATCCAGGCGTTCGAGCCGATCCTGATCGAAGGCAAGGCGATCCAGCTTCACCCGCTGGTCTGCACGGCCTTCAACGCCGACTTCGACGGCGACCAGATGGCGGTCCACGTGCCGCTGTCGCTGGAAGCGCAGCTCGAAGCCCGCGTGCTGATGATGTCGACCAACAACATCCTGCACCCGGCTTCCGGTGCGCCGATCATCGTGCCGTCGCAGGACATGGTTCTCGGTCTCTACTATCTCTCGATCGTCAACCAGAACGAGCCGGGCGAGGGCATGGTGTTTGCCGACATGGGCGAACTCCAGCACGCGCTCGAGACCAAGGCGGTGACGCTGCATGCCAAGATCAAGGGGCGCTTCCGCACGGTCGACGCCGACGGCAAGGTCGTGTCGAAGATCTACGACACCACGCCTGGCCGCATGATCATCGGCGAGCTGCTGCCGAAGAATCACAACGTGCCCTACGAGACCGCCAACCAGGAGATGACCAAGAAGAACATCTCCAAGATGATCGACACCGTCTACCGCCATTGCGGTCAGAAGGAGACGGTCATTTTCTGCGATCGCATCATGGCTCTCGGCTTCAGCCACGCCTGCCGTGCCGGCATTTCGTTCGGCAAGGACGACATGCTGATCCCGGACGCCAAGATCAAGCTGGTCTCCGACACCGAGGCTTTGGCCAAGGAATACGAGCAGCAGTACAATGACGGCCTGATCACCCAGGGCGAGAAGTACAACAAGGTCGTCGACGCCTGGGCCAAGTGCTCGGAAAAGGTCGCCGACGAAATGATGGCCCGCATCAAGGCGGTCGAGTTCGAGGACAACGGCCGTCAGAAGCCGATGAACTCGATCTACATGATGTCGCACTCCGGTGCGCGCGGCTCGCCCACCCAGATGCGCCAGCTCGCCGGCATGCGCGGCCTGATGGCCAAGCCTAGCGGTGAAATCATCGAGACGCCGATCATCTCGAACTTCAAGGAAGGCCTCACCGTGCTCGAGTACTTCAACTCGACCCACGGCGCCCGCAAGGGGCTGGCCGACACCGCCTTGAAGACGGCGAACTCGGGTTACCTGACGCGTCGTCTTGTCGACGTGGCGCAGGACTGCATCGTCAATTCGCTCGACTGCGGCACCGACAAGGGCCTCACCATGCAGCCGATCGTCGATGCCGGTCAGGTCGTCGCTTCGGTTGGTCAGCGCGTTCTCGGCCGCACCTCGCTCGACGACATCACCCACCCGGTCACCGGCGAGGTTCTGGTCAAGGCCGGAACGCTGATGGACGAGCGTGACGTGGAACTGATCGAAAAGGCCGGCGTGCAGTCGGTTCGCATCCGTTCGGCGCTGACCTGCGAGGTCAGGGTCGGCGTCTGCGCGGTCTGCTACGGACGCGATCTGGCCCGCGGCACTCCCGTCAACCAGGGCGAAGCTGTCGGCGTCATCGCGGCGCAGTCGATCGGCGAGCCGGGCACCCAGCTCACCATGCGTACCTTCCACATGGGCGGCACGGCGCAGGTGGTGGATTCCTCGTTCCTTGAAGCCTCCTATGAGGGCAAGGTCGAGATCCGCAACCGCAACGTGGTGCGCAACTCCGACGGCCAGCTGATGGTCATGGGCCGCAACATGGCGGTGCTGATCCTCGACGAGGCCGGCAAGGAACGCGCCACGCACCGCGTCACCTACGGTTCGCGTATCTTCGTCGACGATGGCGACAAGGTGAAGCGCGGCCAGCGCATTGCCGAGTGGGATCCCTATACCCGCCCGGTCCTCACCGAAATCGAGGGCAGGGTAGCGTTCGAGGATCTGGTCGATGGCATTTCCGTTCAGGAAACCGCCGACGAATCGACCGGCATCACCAAACGCGAGGTCATCGACTGGCGTTCGACGCCACGCGGCAACGACCTCAAGCCGGCGATCGTCGTCCAGGATGCCAAGGGCAAGGTCGGCAAGCTGTCGAAGGGCGGCGACGCCCGCTTCCTGCTCTCGGTCGAGGCCATTCTTTCGGTCGAGCCGGGCGCACAGGTTCGCCCCGGCGACGTGCTGGCGCGTATCCCGATGGAAAGCGCCAAGACCAAGGACATCACCGGCGGTCTGCCGCGTGTGGCCGAACTGTTCGAGGCACGCCGTCCGAAGGATCACGCCATCATCGCCGAGATCGATGGCACGATCCGCTTCGGCCGCGACTACAAGAACAAGCGCCGCATCATCATCGAGCCGCATGACTCGACGCTTGAGCCGGTCGAATACCTGATCCCGAAGGGCAAGCCGTTCCATCTCCAGGACGGCGACGTCATCGAGAAGGGCGACTACATCCTCGACGGCAATCCGGCGCCGCACGACATCCTGGCGATCAAGGGCGTGGAGGCGCTTGCCTCCTACCTCGTCAACGAAATCCAGGAGGTCTACCGACTGCAGGGCGTGTCGATCAACGACAAGCACATCGAGGTGATCGTTCGCCAGATGCTGCAGAAGGTCGAGATCACCACGCAGGGCGATTCGACCTACATTCCGGGCGACCACGTCGACGTGATTGAGCTGGAAGAGGTCAATGAGCGCCTGGTCGAGGAAGGCAAGAAGCCGGCCGAAGGCCAGCCGGTGCTGCTTGGCATCACCAAGGCCTCGCTGCAGACGCCGTCCTTCATCTCCGCCGCCTCCTTCCAGGAGACGACGAGGGTGCTGACCGAAGCTGCGGTTGCGGGCAAGACCGACATGCTGCAGGGGCTGAAGGAAAACGTCATCGTCGGCCGGCTGATCCCGGCCGGTACCGGCGGTACGATGAGCCAGATCCGGCGCATCGCCACCTCGCGCGACGAGTTGATCATCGACGAGCGCCGCAAGGCGTCCGGCGTCGAGGTCGCCGAGCCGATGCTGACCGACATGGTTAACGCGGCGCAGTAAGCGCGCAAGCAAGAGAAGATAGAAAAGGGGCCTAAGTGGCCCCTTTTCGCATTTTTGGTTCCTCAATCGGATCGGAGAAGAAACGATGAGCAGGAAGATTTGGGCTTCTGTCGACGACTACATTGTCGAAGCTCTTTTCGAGGCGGATCCCGCTCTTGATGCCGTTCTGGCGGCCAACCATGATCAGGGCCTGCCGCCTATCGACGTTTCCCCGGCACAAGGCAAGCTGCTCTCACTTCTTGCGCGAATGCAGGGAGCAAAGAAGGTACTCGAAATCGGCACATTGGGCGGCTACTCAACAATCTGGATGGCGCGAGCATTGCCGATGGACGGCAAGGTCGTGACGCTCGAGCTTGATCCGCACCACGCCAGTGTCGCGCGGTCGAACTTTGAACGGGCAGGGGTGTCTGACCGTGTGGAACTGCGGGTCGGACCGGCGCTTCAATCGCTTGCGGCCTTAGGCGCCGAGAATGCCGGGCCGTTCGACTTTATCTTCATCGACGCCGACAAGCCGAACAACCCGCACTATCTGTCCTGGGCCATGCGTCTTTCGAGGCCGGGGACCGTCATCGTCTGCGACAATGTCATCCGTGACGGCGCGGTGGTGAATGAAGATGGTCGCGACGCCAATGTCGAAGGGGCACGCGCGGCGTTCTCGTTCATCGGCAGCGACAAGCGTCTGGAAGGCACCGCGATCCAGACTGTTGGCGCCAAGGGCTATGACGGCTTTGCAATAGCGATCGTCAATTGATTTTGTGCGGTGCGCCGACCAGACCTGCGATCCGGCCGGCGCCCACTCGTC
Organism: Mesorhizobium sp. M0808; assembly: GCF_040320025.1. Lineage (NCBI taxonomy): Bacteria > Pseudomonadati > Pseudomonadota > Alphaproteobacteria > Hyphomicrobiales > Phyllobacteriaceae > Mesorhizobium > Mesorhizobium sp. M0808. The sequence continues at coordinate 5,713 of NZ_JAMYOX010000061.1, read as the reverse complement.
AATCGAAAAAAGCTTCCACCACATTGCGCTTGCCCAGCATGAAGGCGTCGGCGACGTGCTGCAGGGGCGCGAGATCGACGTCGGAGGTGCCGGCGCGCACGATCTCGGCGAAGCGCTTGTAGAGCATCGGATATTCGGCTTCCGGCTCCTCGTGAACGACGCGGCCATCGATGGCGAGCTTTGAGCCGCCGCCAGAAAGCACCATCGATCCGGCCTCGGTATCGGCCAGGATGTCCCAGCTTTGCGGGCCGGTCTGACGCCAGTCGAGTTCCATCGTCACCGGCAGACCGTTCGAAGTGCGGAAAGCGATATGGGCGGCGATCGGGGCCGCGCGGTTTTCGGGGAAATCGAGTTCTGCCGAGCTGATAAACATCGGCGGCAGGATGTGGGTAGCGATCGACAGCCCGTTGATGCCGGGATCGAAGACGCCAAAACCGCCGGGAGCCCAGATCCACTCCTGGTTCGGATGCCAGCGGCGCACGTCTTCCTTCCAGTTGATAGCGGCCGACCTGATAGTTGTCGATCCAAGGAATGCGCGCGCAGCTTCGACAGCTGGCGCATAGCGCGAGTGCCAGCTGGCGAACAGGCAGACGCCGTTCGCTGTCGCCAGCGTCTTCAGGTCTTCGACCTCGCTGACCGTGGCGCCGGGCGGCTTTTCCAGGAAGACATGCTTTTTCGCCGTGAGCGCCAAGCGCGCGGCGTCGTAACGAAACTGCGGCGGCATGCACAGCGACACCGCCTTGAGCTCTGGCGTTGCGTCGAGCATCGCCTCGATCGTCGGGAAGTTCGGGATGTCCTCCACTTTGCCATGCCGGCTCGCTGCAGCAACCAGGCGATAATCCTGGTCCTTCGCCAGCGCCGGCAGATGCTGGTCACGGACGATCTTCCCCACGCCGACGATGCCGAGCTTGATGGGATTAGAGGACATGGGAGCTCCGCAGGTTGAGTGTGCTTGGTTTTGCCAGAGGTCGCTTCTTAGCAGAGAACTTGTGCCGGGCAAGTCGCCGGGCTTTGTCGCCGGCCCGTGAGATCGACCGCGATTCAGATCTCTTCAGATCGGCACATCGAACGTCACGATCGACACTTCGCCTTCGAGCGCGCCCTGATAGGCGGACAGATGCGGCTCCTCGTCCGGCACGCCGTCCATGTCGCCGATCTGATCGAGCTCGGCCTCGGCATAACCTTCGGCGGCAAGCGATTCGAGAGCGCGGCGCACCGCCGAATCGTCGTCCGGCGCGACCAGCATCACATGCACGCCTTCCGGCTTGCCGCCTTTGCGCTTCCACACCCGGCCGGTAATAATGGTGACCGGGCGCTCCTCATTGTCATTCACGGGTTCGTACCTCCGGGCGAGGGGGTTTGGGCTGCTCATGCCGCCTTTTCGCACGAAGCACGGCCTGGAAACAGCCGCAAGCCGGTCACTTTCTGGCTTCCTCTTGAAAAACGGCGCAAGAAAATTACATGCGCTTTTCGCATGGCTGCCACGCCTCGGGTTCAGCGCAATATTTGCCGCTCCGGGGTTGACGGACAGTGGTCATACGAGTAGAAGCCGCCCAGTCAGAACCGATGTGAGGCTCTTGCTTCCGAAGCGACACGCTTTGGAGTTTGCCTCAAACAGGGTTCGTTTTACGAGCGAAAAGACATTTCCGGCGTGCATGAAGCGGCTTCCGCTTCCTCTGCCATTTGTTCGGGCAAGACCGCGAGGCGCGGTTTGTGGCCCGAATTTGCGTATGGAAATGACGCTTTGAGCGGCCCTGACCGGGCGAGACACGGAATTGAGAGACAAGAGGGTTTAATGCCTACCGTCAACCAGCTGATCCGCAAGCCGCGCATTGCGCCGGTGAAGCGCAACAAGGTCCCGGCCATGCAGCAGAACCCGCAGAAGCGGGGCGTCTGCACGCGCGTCTACACCACGACGCCGAAGAAGCCGAACTCGGCGCTGCGCAAGGTGGCCAAGATCCGCCTGACCAATGGTTTTGAGGTGATCGGTTACATCCCCGGCGAAGGCCACAACCTTCAGGAGCACTCGGTGGTGATGATCCGCGGCGGTCGCGTCAAGGATCTTCCGGGCGTCCGTTACCACATCATCCGCGGCGTGCTCGACACGCAAGGCGTGAAGAACCGCAAGCAGCGCCGTTCGAAATACGGCGCCAAGCGTCCGAAGTGACCGAAGCGTAGCCAAGGTCGTTCCGGGCGGCGTCAAGCGACGATCCGGGATCCAGGCCACCGCGTAGAATTGAGGCAGAGAAAAAATGTCCCGTCGTCACAGTGCAGAAAAGCGTGAGATCAATCCGGACCCGAAGTTCGGCGATCTGATCGTCACCAAGTTCATGAACGCCGTCATGTATGACGGCAAGAAGTCGGTTGCCGAGACCATCGTCTACGGCGCGCTCGACCAGGTTCAGTCCAAGACCAAGCAGGAGCCGGTCACCGTCTTCCATCAGGCGCTCGACAATGTCGCGCCGCATGTGGAAGTGCGTTCGCGCCGCGTCGGCGGCGCCACCTACCAGGTTCCGGTCGACGTGCGCCCCGAGCGCCGTCAGGCATTGGCCATCCGCTGGCTGATCGCCGCCGCCCGCAACCGCAACGAGACCACTATGGTCGACCGCCTCTCCGGCGAGCTGATGGATGCGGCCAACAACCGCGGCACCGCCGTCAAGAAGCGTGAAGACACCCACAAGATGGCAGAAGCCAACCGCGCTTTCGCGCACTACCGCTGGTAAAGCGCGAACGAGACTGAAGAGGCACCTCCCATGGCCCGCGAATATAAAATCGAAGACTACCGCAATTTCGGTATCATGGCGCATATCGACGCCGGCAAGACGACGACCACCGAGCGCGTCCTCTATTACACGGGCAAGTCGCACAAGATCGGGGAAGTCCACGACGGCGCTGCCACCATGGATTGGATGGAGCAGGAGCAGGAGCGCGGCATTACCATCACGTCCGCCGCGACCACGACCTTCTGGAAGGGTCGCGACGGCAAGATGCACCGCTTCAACATCATCGACACCCCCGGCCACGTCGACTTCACCATTGAGGTCGAGCGTTCGCTGCGCGTGCTTGACGGCGCCATCGCGCTGCTCGACGCCAATGCCGGTGTCGAGCCGCAGACGGAAACCGTCTGGCGTCAGGCTGACAAGTACCGCGTGCCGCGCATGATCTTCTGCAACAAGATGGACAAGATCGGCGCCGACTTTTACCGCTCGGTCGAGATGATCGGTTCGCGCCTAGGTGCGCATGCCGTCGTCATGCAGCTGCCGATCGGCGCCGAGACCGAGTTCAAGGGTGTCGTCGACCTCGTCGAGATGAACGCGCTGGTCTGGCGCGACGAGACGCTGGGCGCTGCCTGGGACATCGTCGAGATCCCTGCCGACCTCAAGGCTCGTGCCGAAGAATACCGCGAGAAGATGATCGAGGCCGCCGTCGAAATGGACGAGACGGCGCTCGAGAATTACCTCGAAGGCAAGATGCCGAGCAACGACGAGATCCGTGCGCTCATCCGCAAGGGCACGATCGCGGTGAAGTTCTATCCGATGTTCTGCGGCTCGGCCTTCAAGAACAAGGGCGTGCAGCCGCTGCTCGACGCCGTCGTCGAATATCTGCCGTCGCCGGCCGATGTCCCGGCCATCAAGGGCGTCGACGCCAAGACCGACGCCGAGATCGAGCGTCATGCAGACGACAACGAGCCGCTGTCGATGCTTGCCTTCAAGATCATGAACGACCCGTTCGTCGGTTCGCTCACCTTTGCCCGCATCTATTCGGGCAAGCTCACCAAGGGCATCTCGGTCGACAACACCGTGAAGGGCAAGAAAGAGCGCATCGGCCGCATGTTGCAGATGCATGCGAATTCGCGCGCCGACGTGGAAGAGGCGTTTGCCGGCGACATCGTCGCCCTCGCTGGTCTCAAGGACACCACCACCGGCGACACGCTCAGTGATCCGCTGCATCCGGTCATCCTCGAGCGCATGGAATTCCCCGATCCGGTCATCCAGATCGCCATCGAGCCGAAGACCAAGAACGACCAGGAAAAGATGGGTCTCGCCCTTCACCGCCTGGCCGCCGAGGATCCGTCCTTCCGCGTCAAGACCGACGAGGAATCGGGCCAGACGATCATTTCCGGCATGGGCGAGCTTCACCTCGACATCATCGTCGACCGCATGCGCCGCGAGTTCAAGGTCGAGGCCAATGTCGGCGCGCCGCAGGTGGCCTACCGCGAGACGATCACCCGCAAGCACGAGCAGGACTACACGCACAAGAAGCAGACCGGCGGTACCGGCCAGTTCGCCCGCGTCAAGATACTGTTCGAGCCGAATCCGGAAAGCAGCGAATTCGAGTTCGAAACCAAGATCGTCGGCGGCGCTGTGCCGAAGGAATACATCCCCGGTGTCGAAAAGGGCATCAACAGCGTCATGACCTCGGGCCCGTTCGCCGGCTTCCCGATGATCGGCGTCAAGGCGACGCTGATCGATGGCGCCTACCACGACGTGGACTCGTCGGTTCTGGCCTTCGAAATCGCCGGCCGCGCCTGCTTCCGTGAAGCAGCCCCCAAGCTTGGCGTGCAGTTGCTCGAGCCGATCATGAAGGTCGAAGTGGTGACGCCGGAAGATTACGTCGGCAGCGTTATCGGCGACCTGAACGGCCGTCGCGGCCAGATCCAGGGCCAGGAAGCCCGTGGCGTGGCTGTGGTCATCAACGCGATGGTGCCGCTCGCCAACATGTTCAAATACGTGGACAACCTTCGCTCGATGAGCCAGGGCCGCGCGGCCTACACGATGCAGTTCGACCACTACGAGCCGGTCCCGACCGCGGTCGCCCAGGAAGTCCAGAAGAAATACGCGTAACTCGAAACGAGTTGCATCAGTAACTTAATTCAAGGCCCGCACGGGCTGGCAGGAATGGAGAGATCACATGGCAAAAGGTAAATTCGAGCGCACTAAGCCTCATGTGAACATTGGCACGATTGGTCACGTCGACCATGGCAAGACGTCGCTGACGGCGGCGATCACCAAGTATTTTGGCGAATACAAGCGCTACGACCAGATCGATGCGGCGCCCGAAGAGAAGGCGCGCGGCATCACCATTTCGACGGCGCACGTCGAATACGAGACCGCCAACCGCCACTATGCCCATGTCGACTGCCCCGGCCACGCCGACTATGTGAAGAACATGATCACCGGTGCCGCGCAGATGGACGGCGCGATCCTGGTGGTGTCGGCCGCCGACGGCCCGATGCCGCAGACCCGCGAGCACATCCTTTTGGCCCGCCAGGTCGGCGTGCCCTCGATCGTGGTGTTCTTGAACAAGGTCGACCAGGTCGACGACGCCGAGCTGCTCGAGCTGGTTGAGCTCGAGGTGCGTGAGCTTTTGACCAAGAACGAGTTCCCCGGCGACGACATTCCGATCGTCAAGGGTTCGGCGCTTGCCGCACTTGAAGATTCCGACAAGAAGATCGGCGAGGACGCCATCCGCGAACTGATGGCTGCGGTCGATGCCTACATCCCGACGCCGGTGCGTCCGCTCGACAAGCCGTTCCTGATGCCGATCGAGGACGTGTTCTCGATCTCGGGCCGTGGCACGGTGGTGACCGGCCGCGTCGAGCGCGGCGTGGTCAAGGTCGGCGAGGAGCTGGAGATCGTCGGCATCCGTCCGACCACCAAGACGACCTGCACGGGCGTCGAGATGTTCCGCAAGCTGCTCGACCAGGGCCAGG
>NZ_JAMYOX010000060.1:0-24401 GCF_040320025.1 Mesorhizobium sp. M0808 | reverse complement strand
GATGGTTGGCGACGGCTTGAACGACACGCCTGCGCTGAGCGCGGCGCATGTTTCGTTCGCGCCGGCCACGGCCGCCGACATTGGCCGCAATGCGGCGGATTTCGTATTCCTGCGCGAAAGCCTTCTGGCAATCCCCCTCGCGCTGGACGTCTCGCGCAAGGCGGGAAGCTTGATTCGCCAGAACATCACGATCGCCATCATCTACAATGCCGTCGCCGTGCCGATCGCGATCCTGGGGCACGTCACCCCTCTTATCGCCGCGATCGCGATGTCCGCGTCTTCCCTGCTTGTCATCGGAAATGCTCTGCGTCTGCGAGGTTCTATGCCAGATTCGCCGGCCAAAGATGTCCGGCGCGACAGGCTGTCCGACAGCAGCAAACTGGCCCAATCCTCATGACCACCCTTGCCTACCTCATCCCTGTCGCCCTGTTCCTTGGTGCGCTTGGCCTGGGGGGCTTCCTGTGGGCGTTGAGGAGTGGCCAGTACGAAGATCTTGACGGAGCTGCCGAGCGGATCCTTATCGATCGGGAAGACAGACTGGAGCGCTGATCCAGGGCCGAGGGCTGACAAACAGCGCCGGTGCAGCCAACCGCTCCCACACACCTTCCCCACTGCGACTATGCCGCGCACGATTGCTGTTTCCGGGGTTGTTGCTGCCTAACACTGAACGCCACCAATTTGCGCCAGCGCAAAGAAACGCTGCGTCAGGCCAGATACCTTCTGCTCATCCGCAACGGTTGAGAGATAGGAGACTGACATGATCACGCGACGCGACGCCCTTTTCGGAGCAGCGATTGGCGCTGCCACCGTGGCGGCACTGCCGGCATTTTCGGCAACGGTGACAAAGACGGACATTCGAGGGTTCGCCCGCGAAAAGATCGAGCTCGTGGCACCGCCCTTTGTGCATCCGCACGATCAGATCGCCACGGTTGGACCGAAAATCGTCGAGTTCACCATGACCATCGAGGAAAAGCCCGTCGTCATCGATGCCGACGGCACGACGCTCAATGCGATGACCTATAACGGCTCGATTCCTGGCCCTCTGATGGTCGTGCATCAGGACGACTATGTCGAACTGACGCTCATCAATCCCGACACCAACTCACTCGCTCACAACATCGATTTCCACGCCGCAACCGGCGCGCTGGGCGGCGGCGCCCTGACGCTGATCAATCCCGGCGAGCAGGTGACCTTGCGCTTCAAGGCAACCCGAACGGGTACGTTCGTCTATCACTGCGCACCCGGTGGCGCGATGATCCCATGGCATGTCGTCTCCGGCATGAGCGGCGCCATCATGATCCTGCCGCGCGATGGGCTCAGGAACGACAAGGGCGAACCGGTAAAGTACGACAAGATCTTCTACATCGGCGAGAACGACTTCTATATTCCGCGCGACGAGAAGGGCAACTTCAAGACCTACGAATCGGCCGGCGACGGTTACGACGACATCGTCAAGGTCATGCGCGGGCTGATCCCGACGCATGTGGTGTTCAATGGCAAGGTCGGTTCGCTGACCGGCGACAATGCGATGAAGGCGAAGGTCGGCGAGACCGTGTTGATCGTCCATTCGCAGGCCAACCGCGATACGCGACCGCATCTGATCGGTGGCCACGGCGACTATGTCTGGGAACAGGGCAAATTCGCCAATCCGCCGGCCAAGGATCTGGAAACCTGGTTCATCCGTGGCGGCTCCGCGGGGTCGGCGCTCTACACGTTCCTGCAGCCCGGCGTCTACGCCTATGTCAATCACAATCTGATCGAGGCCGTGGAACTCGGTGCGACCGCTCACTTTATGGTCGAGGGCGAATGGAATGACGACCTGATGACGCAGGTCGAGGCGCCGACACCCCTCGCCACCAACTGACGGCACTCCAATTTGCCCGGACAGCGATGCTGTCCGGGCATGGACAAAGCGATGTCTCCATTGATCCTCAAGGTTCTTCCGGTCGCCCTCGTCGCCGCTGCCGTTCCGGCAGGGCTCTCGATACAGACGGTCTTCGGGGATCGACAACCTCACCCCATCGCTATGACGGTTACCTTGCTTTCGGGTTCGATCACCTATCCGACGCCAGGGGAGTTCCTGATGGAGGGACGCCCGCAAGCCAATCCCCGCCTCAAGCGGCAACTCAACAGACCTCTCGAAATCATGGCCTACCAGATCAGCGCGGCCGACTATGCGGACTGTGTGTCGGCAGGAAGCTGTCAGCCGGCACAGGAGACGCGCGCGATCCCAAGCAACGCTCCCGTAACTGGAGTGAGCTATCTCGATGCCAATGCCTACGCCCGGTGGTATTCGCAAGTGACGGGCGACCAATGGCGGCTGCCATCCGACGAAGAATGGGCGTTTGCCGCGGCGGAGCGGTTCGCAGGGGAATTTGAGGGTGTCGAAAACGACGCCAACAACCCCGCCAGACGCTGGCTCACCAGCTACAAGGCCGAGGTGGACCTCAATCGCAAACCGGACCCGTTGCCCAAGAGCCGTGGCTCTTTTGGTTTCAATTCCCTGGGCCTCGCCGACTTTTCCGGCAATGTTTGGGAGTGGACTTCGACTTGCTATGTCCGCACCACATTGCCTGCGGATGGAAGCGGCGTTGCGAGTTCGGTCGACAATTGCGGCGTCCACGTCCTTGAAGGGCTTCACAGAGCCTACATGTCGAACTTCGTCAGCGACGGAAAAAGCGGCGGCTGTGCCGTTGGCACGCCTCCCGACAATCTGGGTTTCAGGCTGGTCCGGGACCATCGGGGGTGGGCGAACCGTATCGTCGGCTACCTCGGCATTGCCTGACAAATCAGAAGCGGCTTTTCCATTCGCGTTTCGACGGTCGCCTGCTCTCCCCGCCGCCTCACCGCACCTTTGGCCTCATCAACGCACTTCCATAGATCAGAATGAAGCCGGCAAATGCCGCCACCCATGCGGTGCCGGCCATGTCGATCACTATGTCATAGGGGACGAAGGCAGCCAGGATTCTCAATGATCCTGCGAGGAGGACGGCTCCAAAAATGAACGAGGCGCCTTTTCCAGCCTTGAGCTCTCGCCCGGTGTGACCGAGCGTTGCGCGGGTCATCACGGCAAGCGTCATCGCGCCGACCGCGCCAGTTCCGAGTGCGTGGAGTCCCGCCGCCGCCGGCACGGCATCGGGGAAGAAGATCGACACCGAGACAAGGGCGAGACCGACCGGCACGAAGGCATATGCGAGATGGAGTACGAGCACCAGCGGATCCCGCAAGGTGCGCTCGCCGGCCCACCGCGACAAGCGCCACGCCTGGCTGATTGCAGCGGCCGCCAGGAGCATTCCTGAGGCGCTGTTGTCGGGCGCGAACGTCCATGCTCCCAGCGCGATGGCTGAGATGGCTATCGATGCCATGTCAAAACGGTCGAACGGAGCAGGCAGCCGGCCAGGATTTTCGCGGACGAGCCAGTTGCGGGTGAAGCTCGGAATGATGCGCCCGCCGATCAACGAGATCAGCATGATCGCCGCGGCCATGCCGAGCCTGGGGCTGATGTTGGATGTGCCTTGGCTATGCGCCTCGATATGGAACGCGCCGTTGGCGCATGCCAGGACGGCAAGCGGCAGCAGCACCTTGAGATTACGCCAGTTCCTTCCCGCGACGATTTCGCGCCCCGCCGCGGCAGCAACCGCAAGCAGAAATGAGCCATCGATCACGGCGGCTGCTTCCCAGCCGATATCCGCCGAGACAAAGACAGCGACACGGCCGGCAAGCCACAGGACCACCAGCGCCAGCAGCGGCAGGCCTTGCACAGGCAGCCGGCCGGTCCAGTTGGGAATGGCGGTCAGCAGGAATCCGGTGACGATCGCCGACAGATAGCCGAACAGCATCTCGTGAATATGCCAGTCGACGGGAACGAACGCACTGTGGGCATTGAGTTCGCCGGCATACATCGGCAGCCAAAGCAGAATGGAGAGCGCGGCATACAGCGACCCTAGGAAGAAGAAAGGTCTGAATCCGTAGGAAAGAAATGCGGGCCCGGTGTAGGCCCGCAGGCGTGGAATCCCCATGATTTGCGTCTCCAAATGAACAGGGCCGGATGAACCGCCGCCCTCGGTCCGTCCGGCCCGCGCCCGCGCTTTATGTGGCAGGCATGGCTGTATCGAATGCCGTCAGTTGGCCGGGATCTGGGTGAACAGGTCGGCGAATACTGTCTTTGCCTTCCCGGGATGCTTGACCGCTTTGGCGGTATCGAGATTGACCGGCTTGCCGACAACGATCAGCGCGACCATGCCCATGCCGTAGTGCGGCGCGCATTTGACGCCATACACACCTTCCTGGGTGAGTGTGACGGTGATCTCCTCGCTGGGCTTTCCCTTGAAAGGCTCAGCGCCATCCGGAAGCATGCCCTTGATCGACTCTGCGTCATGGCTCTTGTCGGTCGGCACGAACTTTACGGTATCGCCGGGTACTGCCTTGACGAAGGCCGGCTGGAAAACCATGGCGCCCTTTTCGCCCTTGTTGAGCATTTGCACCACATGCTCTTCCGCGCTTGCGCCGCCGGCGAGCGCGAGGATGGAGATTGTGGCGGCGAGGATGGAGAGTTTCATCGGTTCGTCCTTTTGTTTCGTCGTCACGGCATTTGGCCGTTCCATGCCTTTTAGCCTGACAAGCCCCGGCAGAATTTGCGCTGGCGCAAACTCGGAGTAGAAAGCTCTTCCATGGACTGATGCGAAACTACAGGATCGTGAGGAATCCGCTTGGCTGCGTTGGACCGATCGCTGATATCGCGGCTGCCGCTCTTTCAAGGACTGACGCCCGACGAGCAGAGCGAGATCCTGCGAGATGCGCGGTCGTCTCGCTATGCCAAGGAGACGACGATCTTCGCGCAGGAAGCCGATGCCCATTCCTTCTTCGTGCTGATCGCCGGGCACATCCGCGTCGTCCGCACCACGCCGGATGGACAGCAGGTCATCGCTAGATACATCAGCGAAGGCGAGATCTTTGGCGTCGCCGCAGCCCTTGGCCGGACGACTTACCCCGCCAGCGCAGTCGCGGCGGTGGACTGCGTGGTGTTGGCCTGGCCCAACGCGCTATGGCCGGAACTGGCGAAGCGGTTTCCTGTGTTTGGGGCGACCACCTACCGGACGGTCGGAAACAGGCTGCAAGAAACCCAGACGCGGGTTGTGGAGATGTCCACTGAACAGGTGGAGCAGCGCGTTGCTCACGCGCTGCTGCGACTGGCAAATCAGACTGGTCGGAAGACCGACAGCGGCATCGAAATCGACTTTCCGATCTCGAGGCAGGACATTGCCGAAATGACGGGGACGACACTGCACACGGTCAGCCGGCTGCTCAGCAAATGGGAAGAGAATGGGATAATTGCCAGCGGACGCCAGAAAGTCACTGTCAAGGACGCGCACCGGCTTGTGGTCCTCTCAGGGAGTCGAACCAAGCGCTGATTTATCACCTGCGCGCTCGAACAGCCGATTCCAAATCCACCAGGAAGGCGGTCTCATTGATCTGATGCTCTCGGCACGCCTCAGCGATCGTATGGAAGGTACCGATTGGACAACCGACGCAAAGCATCCTGTATCTCAGCACGACAGCCACCGTTGCCGGCCATTTTCTCATGATCTCGTCGACGACCATGTCGGAATTGAACGAACTGAGCTCCTTCACGATGAAGTCTCCGCCATTGCGAAGCGTCTTAATAGATTCCTCTCAGGCCGCCTTCTTTGCGCTTTCGCAACTTTGATGAGCATTGCCGTTTGGCTAGGAAAAGCTAGACAAACGTCATGACCATAATTGCACCGATGACAATCAGAACAAGCCCGCCGATCAGCATAGGGAGCAGCGTGTTGTTCAGGTCGACGCCCGACTCGAATTGGTTGGCCACCGGTGTGTCATTTTTGTCTGGGTCAGTCATGCTTGTCTCCACGGGCCGGCAGACGCGAACCGCGCGGCGTTGCGGTTGAATTGTCGATCGAGGCCTTACCCATGCTTATCGTACGCCGAAGCTTCGGATGCAGGCAGCCCGCCGACAAAGTCCTGGGGCATCAATGCGACGTCGGCCAGCGTGTAACGATCAAGGGTGTTCTGGAAGGAGGCCATCGCGTCGCCGAACATTCCTGAAAGTTTGCAGCGGCCGGTGAGCACGCACTGATTTCCGGTCCCGAAGCACTCCACAAGCGCGAAATCTGGCTCCGTCAGCCGTACCACGTCGCCGATCCGGATCATCTCGGGGCTCCGCCCGAGGGCTAGCCCACCGGAGCGGCCGCGGACCGCTTTCAAGTAACCGCCGCGCGTCAGGGTGTTGGCGACCTTGTTGAGGTGCGTTTTGGATACCTTGAACGTGCGTGCCACCTCCTCGATCGTGATCAGGCGATCACCGGCAGAGGCCGCGTACATTAGCATCCTCAAGGCGTAGTCCGAGAAATTGGTCAACCGCACTAATGGTTCCTCTTTGCAATTCTCGTACAGGAGCCACTTACAATCCAGCTCCGCATCACAGGTCCTTCTCGACGATCGGTTCAATGCCCATCGTAATCTCGCCACGGCTGAAGGCGACCGCGAGACGGAAGCTGTGAGCTATGCGCAGTGCGCGGTCCATGAACAGCGCCGCAACCTCGGGTGGGCAAACACGGCGCACCGTTGCGCGAAACAGCTTTAGCCAACGCCGGAAATGCGCGACTCCAAGGCCGGAGATCGCCAGGTGTGGCGGTAATGGACGGCCTTCATAACGGGACGACCGGAGCAGCGTAGCGGACCAGAAGTCGCACATCTTAGCCAGATGGCGCGGCCAAGCCTCAGGATGGATAGCGTTATGAAAGATGGGGCCGAGAAGGTCGTCGCGGCGAATCTCATCATAAAAGCCGTCAACCACAAGACGGATCATGGCCTCGTCAAGCACGTCTGGCAACGGGGCACCACCGATGACGATCGTTTTGTTGCTCCGACCATTCGCAATCATGTGCATGCTCTTGGTTTTCGAAGACCCAAAGACCTCAAAATAATTCCCACACTCAAACAGCTCCGCAACGCACCGAGTGAAGTCGCGTCCATGATGACGATTGATGCATTTGCTACAAAGGAGGCCTTCGTCGGTATGGGTCGGAATCGCACCTTAAAGAAAGATTGTCAATATATCTTATTGGCGGGCAGCTCGTGGCTGGAGGGGCCGGTCGGCTGTTTAATGAGAGCGGAGTTGCAGGCATTCGCGGGCGGTGTGCGCCGGAACGCCATCAGCCAGCAGATGCGAAACATTGGCCGAGCAATGACCGCCCAGGAAATCGAGGAGCTGCAGCACGCGGCCTTGGTGACGCGATCTGCGGTATGCCTGCACAACCGCTCTATCGTTGGCCGGCTGCGTGCTGCAGCCGTGCGATCAGGTCGCGGTTGCGGCAATAGTCTGGCGGATCATCAGCTTGCTGGTGTTCATCAAGCCAAGTCGAGCATTCATCCTGGTGCCCGCAGGAGCGACACCGGTCGACCGCTCGATTGGTGACGGCAACATGGTCCGGAACGACCTTCAAATATTTGTCGACGCCGAGCTTCTGCATCATGCGGCTCATCAAGGCGGTCCTGGCGTCAACTGAAATCAGGTAGTCGAGAAAACTCATGTCGTTTCGCTCCCGTTTTCTGGCAGATCATTGCGATATCGGCGATCGCTGCATTGATCTCGGTCAACAGGCGTCTCCCTCGTGGTGATATCTATCGTGCGTGCCTCAAGAAGGTCCTGATGCGACCGGCTGCCAATACAACATGAAGCGGTTGATGCTGCTCTCTTCCATCAACGTACGCGTGACGCCGCCGAACGCCCATTCCCGCAGGCGGCTATGACCGCATGCGCCGGAAACCATCAGGTCTGTATGGATCATGCGTGCGAACGCCACCAGCTGTTCGCCATCACCATCGCCGGGATGAATTCGGTCCGCACCGTGATGCCGTGGTGCTCAAGAAAGACGGGGACGTCCGCGAGGCTGTCACAGATGCTTTCTTTGTAGCACATTTGTGGTCGCCTTTCGCTGGAGCGTTTGGATGCTATGATGAAGTGCATCCGCCGGCACTCGACGCCTTGATGCGTGTCAAATGACACTACTCACCGGATCCCGAACCTCTGACTATGCCGGTTTTTGCGTGTGCAGAAAGAGCGATGAATGATAGTTAGAATGCGTTGCGGGTTCCCTGATCAAAGGACTTGATTTGGACGACAAACAAACACGTGACCTGTCGACCGGCGTTCGCGCCGAAGGGCGGGTCGCGGCCGAACACGACCGGCTCTCCCAGATGTTCGAGCAGGCCCCTGGTTTCATGACCTTGATGCGTGAGCCGGGTCATGTATTCGAGCTGACCAATGCCGCCTATCAACGTCTGATTGGCCAGAGGCAAGTGATAGGAAGGTCGGTACGCGAGGCCCTGCCCGAGCTCGAAGGCCAAGGATTCTACGAACTGCTGGACCAAGTATACGAAACGGGCAAGCCCTACAGAGGTCAAGGCGTGAAGGTCGCCCTTCGCAACAAGGACGGCGAGCCGGTCGATGAACGCATCCTCGATTTCGTATATCAGCCCATCAAGGCTGACGATGGTCGCATCACTGCGATCTTCGTCGAAGGCACCGACGTCAGCGAACTCTCCTATGCAAACGCCGCACTTCGACTGCGCGAAGATCATTTGCGTTCGATCCTAGCGACAGTGCCCGATGCAATGGTGGTCATCGACGAACAAGGCCGTATTCAATCCTTTAGCACGGCTGCCGAAACGCTGTTCGGCTACCAGTCCAGCGAAGTCATCGGCCAGAATGTCAATCTGCTGATGCCGTCGCCCTACCGCGAAGAGCATGATGCCTATCTTCACCGCTATTTAGCGACAGGGGAGCGCCGGATCATCGGGCTCGGTCGCACCGTCACTGGAATGCGCAAGGACGGCTCGACCTTTCCGATGGAACTCTCTGTCGGCGAGATGCATCCGGGAACCGGGCGCTTCTTTACCGGCTTCTGCCGCGACTTGACCGAACGCCACCGGGCGGAGGCAAGAATACAGGAGCAGCAGCTGGAGCTTCTCCACATGGCGCGGTTTACTGCGCTCGGCGAAATGGCCTCGACGCTTGCCCACGAGATCAACCAGCCGCTCACCGCCATTACGAACTACCTTAAAGGCAGCCGGCGGCTTCTCGAAAAAAGCACGGAAGACAACGCGCCGATGCTGAGGGAGGCCGTCGAAAAAGCAGCGGAACAGGCCTTGAGGGCCGGAGACGTCATTCGCCACCTTCGCGATTTCGTCGCAAGAGGCGAAAGCGAGCGCCAGGTCGAACGCCTGCCGGCGATTATCAAGGAAGCCTCGTCACTGGCCCTGGTCGGCGCAAGAGAAATAGATGTCCGCGCCAGCTACAAGCTTGATCCCGCCGCCGAACTGGTCTTGGCCGACCGCATCCAGGTTCAGCAGGTTCTGCTGAACCTGATGCGCAATGCGATTGAAGCCATGCAAGGCATGCCACGCCGCGAGCTGCAAATCATAACCATAGCCCGTGATGACGGCATGGCTGAGGTAAGCGTGGTTGACACAGGCACTGGTCTCGCGCCGGAAGTCTCCGCCCAGCTTTTCCAGCCATTTGTCACGACCAAAAAGCAGGGCATGGGGGTTGGCCTCTCTATTTGCCGCACGATCGTCGAGTCGCACGGCGGTCACATCTGGGCTGAGGCAATGCCGGCCGGAGGAACCGCCTTCCGGTTCACCTTGCGCATCTGGGAAAAGGAAGAGGTCGCCAGTGGCCGGTAGCAATCTTGTGCACGTCGTCGACGACGACGTCGACGTTCGCAAATCGCTTGGTTTTCTGTTGGCGACGGCCAACTTCGCCGTGCGCTTGTACGAATCGGCGACAGCTTTTCTGGCGGTGGCCACGAGCAGTCTTGACGGCTGCATTGTGACCGATGTGCGCATGCCGGGCATTGACGGCATCGAGTTCCTGCGACAGCTCCGGAGCCGCGGGCATACGCTTCCGGTCATCGTCATGACGGGTCATGCCGATGTGGCCCTCGCTGTTCAGGCGATGAAGGAAGGTGCCGCCGACTTCATCGAAAAGCCGTTTGACGACGAGGTGCTGATCGAAGCGATCCGCTCCGCATTGGACAGTCGCAATCGGACGGAGGCGACACACCCACAAGGCGTGGAAATCCGTGGTCGTCTGGCGGCCCTGTCGGAGCGGGAGCGACAAGTGCTGGACGGCCTTGTGTCCGGCCTGCCGAACAAGACGATTGCCTATGACCTCGGCATCAGCCCGCGCACGGTCGAGATCCATCGCGCCAATGTCATGAGCAAGATGGCCGCGAGCAGTCTGTCGCATCTCGTGCGCATGGCTTTGGTTGTGGAGTCCAAACGTTAAAGCGAGTCAGTAAGAGACCTGTGGTTGTTTGCCGGGATCGTATCCGGCACCCAGTCTCGCCAGTGGGTCGGGTGAACGTCGATGCGTGCGCGGGTGGCGGCGTTCTTCCAGCCTTCCCGCTCCTTGATGCACGGAAAGACAAGCGCATGTTCGCCGTCCTCGTCGAGGACGGCCAGTTCCAGCTCACGATCGAACGGAGCGCTTGAGATCGGCTTCCACATCATCCCCTATGATGGGTGGGAGCAGCAGGCCCCGCCTTGATCTGGATCATTTTCCAAATCCCCACTCCGGTATGGACGCTGACACTGACATGGGCCGCCATGCGAGTCACCGGCGGGCCTAGCCATGGTTGTCGATTCATCTGTTGGCCGACCGACTCCTTGATCGTGATCAATGACCTCCCTGGCGGCAGGGCTACGATCCGCGATGCCGAATATCAGAGTCGATGGAGCACCGGCGACACCGTGCTGTCACGAAAAACAGGAGATCGCGCCGATGCTGATCCGCACGCTTTCTGCTTTGGAATGTACAAAATTGCTGACGGCCAACCGGGTCGGCCACTTGGCATGCGCTAAGGATGGACACCCCTACGTCGTGCCATTCTACTATGCCCACGCCGACAATCACCTCTATGCATTTTCCATGCCGGGCAAAAAGGTCGACTGGATGCGTGCCAATCCGCTGGTGTGCGTCCAGGTGACGAACGCGGCCAAGGGCGGGCATGGAGAAGCGTCGATCGTGTCTATGAAGAACTGCCTGATCGGATCGGCTACAAGGTTCAGCGCGACCATGCGTGGTCGGTGTTGACCAAGCACGTCGACTGGTGGGAGCCTGGCGCTCTGAAGCCGGTTACGCCTCCTTTTTCGGACAGCACTCCGCATGTTTTCTTCAGGAACGTTATCAAGCAGGCATCGGGTCGGGAAGCAAAGGAATAGCGTGCTTCCCGTCCGAACACCGCGGGCGCACAGCCGCTGTGGATTGTGCCGTGCAATCCGTTTTCACGCCAATTCGTCCATCGCGCAAAAAAACATTGGAAGTCCGAGCCAGCTTGGGGATAGGCACTCTGTGGCGCATGTATACCAGTGGTGAAGGGCGATGGCGCAGGAAAATCTGGTGGTGTGCAGCAAATGCGGCGGAATCAATCGACTGCCGCCAGCGCGCGATGCCAAAAACGCAAAATGCGGAAAGTGCGGGAAAAAGCTGTTCTCAGGCCACCCCGAGGACGTCGATGCACGAACCTTCGATCGTCAGGTCAAGCGAGGCACCGTTCCCGTTGTCGTGGATGTCTGGGCGCCATGGTGCGGGCCCTGCAAGATGATGGCGCCCGCATATGAAGCCGCAGCAAACGAACTGGAACCGCATGTTCGGCTGATCAAGCTCAACTCCGATAATGAGCAGGCCGTTTCAGCCAGGCTCGGCATTCGCGGCTTCCCGACCATGATCCTGTTCCATGGCGGACATGAGGTTGCGCGCACTTCCGGTGCAATGACGGCGGGGCAGATCGTCCGGTGGATCCGCGACCACCTGCCTGTGGCCGGCGCCTAATCGTGGATCCGCTCATCGCCCGACTCGGACTTGCACTGACTATAGGCCTGCTCGTCGGACTGGAGCGCGGCTGGCGAGAGCGGGACGCGCCCGATCGTAGCCGGACGGCCGGAATTCGAACCTACGGCATATCCGGTCTGCTCGGCGGCATTCTCGCAGCTCTGGCCGATGCTCTCGACGCAGTGTCCGTGCTGGTCGGTGGTTTCATCGCCTTTGCGGCAATCTTCGCCTGGTACAAGGCGCGTGAGGCAGCCCATGATGAGGATTTCAGTGTTACGGCGGTAGTAGCAGCCCTTTGCGTGTTCGCGCTCGGTGCATTGTCCGTCGCAGGCGATTACCGCGCCGCTTCTGCAGGAGGAACAGCACTCGCGGCCATCCTTGCCAGTCGAGAAATCCTGCACGGCCTCCTGAAGCGGCTGACCTGGATCGAGCTTCGTTCCGCGCTGATCCTGGCTGTGATGAGCGCGATCATCCTGCCCTTGCTGCCAAACCGGACGATGGATCCATGGGGCGGCTTCAATCCATGGGAAGTCTGGTTCCTCACGGTGCTGATGGCGTCGATATCGTTCGCCGGCTATGTCGCCGTTCGCGTCCTGGGGACCACCCGCGGCCTGCTCGTCAGTTCGCTCGCCGGCGCCATCATCTCTTCCACCGCCGTAACCGTGGCGCTGGCCCGCAACGCCGTGTCGGGAAGCAATCCTCTGCCGCTCGCTGGCGCGGCGTCGCTGGCCGCAATGGTTTCCTTGCTACGCGTCTGCGCCGTGGTTCTGATCGTCGAGCCAATCGTGTTCGCTTCGGTTGGCATTCCCGCAATTGCCGCGGCGCTCTCCTTCGCTGCTTGCGGAGCATTGCTGCTGGCTCGGGACAGCGGGGATCACGAGGGTCCCGCGGTCGCGCGCAATCCATTCGACCTAGGCCCGTTGCTGCTCTTTGCCCTGCTGTTTGCGATCGTCGCGACCGCGAGCGCTGCATTGGCTGCTCAATTCGGCGGACGCGGCTTGCTGGCGAGTTCGGCGTTTGCAGGCATGTTCGATGTCGATGTCTCGGTTCTCAGTGCCTTGCGCCTGGTCAAGCATTCGGTCCCTGTCGAGACCATTGGCCAGGCGGTGCTCGCGGCACTGGCAGCAAACGCGATCTGCCGCCTGTCGCTGGCCGCATTTGCCGGCCCGATCAGGTTCTGGTTCCCGCTCGCAGGTGCAACCCTCGTCGCCGCAATAGCCGGCTACGGCACGATGTTGCTGCCATCGACCTTCTGATAGCGCCGAGAACCGGCCTCTTTTGATGCCGATCAAGGGCCAAGCCGGACAGCCGCTTTATGAAACTCCGCGAAGGAGTACGCCATGATCAGCTTGAAGGGTCTCACCCCGAAATTCCGGCACGTCCGGTTGGTGCCAAGCCGCCTCGGAGGTAACCCATGCCGCGGCGCATCTTGATTGTTGTCGGCCATCCCGATCCATCGCCGCACCGGCTCTGCCGTAGTCTCGCCAAGGCCTATGCCGAGGGAGCGGAACTGGCGGGGCATGTCGTCCGCCGGGTCGACCTCGCGGCACTCGATTTTCCAATGCTTCGGACGGTGCAGGAGTTCGAGCACGGCGCGATTCCCGACAGCCTAAAGGACGCCGCTGAAGCGATAGTCTGGGCGGAGCACATTGTATTTGTCTTTCCGCTGTGGCTCGGGACCGTGCCGGCTCTGCTCAAGGCTTTTCTGGAACAGGTGATGCGGCCGGGAACTGCCTTTACCTACCGGGACAAGGGTGGCGGCTTGCCCAGGAAACTGCTCCGCGGCCGCTCCGCTCGCGTCGTGGTCACGATGGGCATGCCGGCCGTTCTTTACCGGCTATGGTTCCTCAGTCACGGCATTGCCGGCATGCGGCGGAGCATTCTGCGTTTCGCCGGCGTGAGCCCGGTGCGCGAAACCTTGTTCGGCATGGTCGCGGATGCCACCGATCCGACGCGGGCGAAATGGTTCGAACAAATGCGCAGGCTCGGTGAGCGGGCGCTTTAGCACGATCGTCTTCAACCGGAACAGCAAAACTCCCCTTTCGCACGAATGCAAAGGTGGGCGAACGTGAGAATTGGCACGGCTTTGCGAAGTGCTGGTCAGCAAAGGCTCGCCCGCCGACGTCGCAATGGACCCTGAGCGCACTGCTCGCCTCGGCCTTTGTCGTTGCGCTCGGCTACGGAATCGTCTTGCCGGTCCTGCCGATGATGGTCGAGCGGCTTGCCGGTGCGACAGATCCGACATTCAATGCGCGGCAGATTGGCTTCCTGACTGCTGCCTATGTCGCCGCGCCGGTGGGCGCCGCTTTCCTCTCGGGGAAGTGGTCTTGTTTGATCGGGCGCAGATCTGTCCTCTCCAGGGACTTGTCTTCTCGCCGCTCGTCAACCCGGCAGCGGCGAGGCTGCTTGTGGCTCCTGCCCTCCTGGTGATGGCGATGGGTCTGGCGGTTGTGCCGATACTTGCCGGGCTCACGGAAATGCTGTTTGCGGTTTCCGTTGTTTCGGCTTCGGCCGGCGTGATCAGCCCGCTGCCCGCCTACTGGGTGTCGCGCATCAGTGCACGACGCCAAGGTATGGAACTCGGCATCGAGTCGGCAGCGGTCAGCCTCGGGCGCTAGTGGGCTCCGCGGCCGCCGGCCTGCTGTTCGGGGTTCCCCGGGCTGGAAGGCGCCGCCTTCTTCGCCGCTGCCGCAGCAATGGGCCTCGCCGCGATTGCAAGCCTGAAGCTGCCGCTGCCATTGGCGTGCGCACATTCCGAGGCGCGGTCGAGCCCTGCCGACCGAGCGGACGCAGCAGTTTGATCCACGTCATTGCGAGTGCGGCTGCCAGGATGTGAAATACAAAAAACAGGAGATCTCATCGATGCTGATCCGCACGCTGTCTTCACTCGAATGTACGAAGTTGCTAGCGGCCAATCGTATTGGCCACTTGGCATGCGCGAAGGACGGGCAACCCTACGTCGTGTGTTTCAACTACGCCTACGCTGACACTCACCTCTACGCGTTTTCCTTGCTAGGCAAGAAGATCGAGTGGATGAGAGCCAATCCCTTAGTGTGCGCCCAGGTCGAGGAACACGGCCAAGGACGCGGATGGAGAAGCGTCATTGTCGACGGCCGCTTTGAAGAACTGAGTGACCGGACCGGCCACGAGTTTCAACGCGGTCATGCATGGGCAGTGTTGAGCAAGCACACGGACTGGTGGGAGCCTGGCGCGCTCAGGCCGATCACACCTCCCGTGTCAGACAGCACACCGCACGTTTTCTTCCGGATTCTCGTAGAAGAAATTTCGGGCCGGGAGGCAATAGAATAGCTGTTTTCCGGTAGATTGACGCGTTGCACGGAACGCAAGCACCTGGCTGACAGTGGATTGCGCCGGGCCGATCGTTATTCAGCCTTTGAATTCTCAGCGCGACATTTCGATCGGCGCCGATGATCGCGAACGTGCCGGTGGCAAGGGGAAGCTATAGATCGCGCGAACTTGGCCGCTTTCGATGGACCATGCCCGCGCCCAACTCAAGTAAGTTTCTTCTCTACCTGCCCTGGATGAGGTCCATGACAGGCGGGAACGTCAGCAATACGCCTACCGCCAGCAACGCGAAGGACACAGAAAGGACCTTTGCCATTTCCACGTTCTTTGGGGCCCACCTGCGCGAAAGGATAAACCAGGCAATCAACCAGACGATGACTGCGCTGGTCGAGACGCCGGACAAGGCGCCGGTTGGTGTATAAAACGTGAAAAAGTGGTTGAGTGATGTAAAGGCATCGCCGGCCAAGGCGAATATCCCCATAGCGGCAGATCCAATTCCAGCGGCCAGGATGGCGGCCGCACCGGGACCGTTGGGAATCTCGTCCGGCCTGATAGGCTTGATATTGGCCATGACTATTCGCCCTCCTGTTCACCGGCGATGATTTCAATCATCGCGCCACCACGAACCGGGGCGTATTTGTTGAGAAACGCCCCGAAAGCACCCGCTACACCAGTCGCCACGAAGGCAACAACCGCGAAGCCGATGACGGCCGTGCGGATTTCTTTCTGCCTGGCCAAAGCCGGTCCGTATTTGGCGAAGACATAGGCGACCATCGTCATGGCAATTGGCGCAAGCCAAGCCACGTGCTCTTTCCACTCCATCCCCAAGCTATGCCACGCGGATGTCTTCGGGTTGGAGGTCAGCAGAAACTTTGGATAGTCGGCCAAATTGGTAACCCCTGGGGGCACCGCCGCTCGATACCACGGATATACTATGTAGGCACCCGACAGCACCGCACCCCAGGCAAGGAAGACCATTATCGAGAGATAAAGCAAAAGCAGATTGTGTTCTCTGGCGCTTGGGATGGATGGGGCTCCAGGCGCAGACATTCGATAGAGCTCGGCAAGTGCACCCGAAAACGCGAGCATAAAGAGTGCTCCAAAACCCATACCGTGGAATACTGTCATAAGATCGCGGGAAGAGATTTCCATGACGTCATCTCCTACGTTGACAAGCTTTGATCAAAGGCCGATGGGGGCGTTCCGCTTTGATCGAAATCAATTTGCGATATCCGATAACATTATTTTGAAGCTTTATTTGAACAAACTTGCCACTGCCCTGCTTCGTAATGCAAGACGCCTACGCGCAGCTGTTGGCGGCCGGCGCTGAAAGGGTCGTGAGGACGGACCCCATTCCGCATCCGCCGAATGCGATTTCCCTCGCCGGCTTAACGCTCGCCTATTTCTCAGCCTTCGTCGTATCCACCCGAACTCAATCCATGCCGAATCAAGCAGCCGGCGTCGACTCCTGATTGAACTCTTTCAACCAGCCACCTTCAAATCCCGCCCGTTGCAGGCCGGTGCGAATATACCGGCATGAGCGCATCAGCCGCCACAGGAGGCCGCTGCATTCGTTCTCGATCATGAGCACGACGGGACCTTCGTTGAGGCCGAAATGCCAAGGCGAAACCCACCATCCAAAGGCGTTGCCGGATGTTCCTGGATGCGTCGGATTGAAGGCCGCCTTGAAACCATAGGCATTGGCGGCCTTGAGCTTGGCTTGGTGGATGCAGAAGCTGATCGCCGGCCGGACGATTTCGGGAGCAAAAGGCAGGGAGGCAGCGACCGACCATGGAGCGAGCGTGCCATCGTCGGGACCATAGGGCACGCCGCGCGCGACATAACCTTCGAACTGGCGCTCGATGCCGTTCAACTTGAGCGTGGAAGGACCAGGCCCCTCGCTTGCGGTGATGCCCCAGCAGTGTTCGCCATAACCCTCAAATCCACGCGGATTGTCGACGGCGTAGCGTTGCTGAACGAATGTGGCCCGTCGGCTGTTCTCGAAATAGTCGCTTCCCTTGCTGCGCATGAAGGCATCCTGGATGTCACGAAAATCGATCCAGACATGGGAAAGCTGGTGAATGAACAGCGATCCAGCATAAAGATACTCGTAGCCGTAACAATTTTCCCATCGGAATGTTGCGGTCCAGGCGGGGTAGCTAGTCTCGGGCAAGGGGTGGGTCGGCGAACCCAGTCCCAGGACATAGAGCAAGAGCGCCTCGTCATAGCCTTGCCAGCGATATTTCAGGAACCCGTGCTCGGGTGTCCAGCCGTGGGCGACGGTCTCTCCCCCGTCCTGCGCCCAGCGCCAATCGGCACGGTGATAAAGCGCCTCGGCCAAGGTACGGATCTCGGCCTCGGGCGCGGTGTCGGCATCGAAATACTGCCCTGCAGCCAGCGCGCCCGCCAGCAGGAACGTGCTGTCGATCGTCGACAGCTCGCATTGCCAGGTCCGCCGGCCGGTCTGCATGTCCAGGAAGTGATAATAGAAGCCGCGGTATCCGGTAGCGTCGGGCTCGGGGCCCTGCGGACTGTTCCAGAAGAAGCGCAGCGTGGCCAAGGTGCGTTCCGCGGCCGCGCTTCGCGTCATGAATCCGCGCTCGACTCCCACCGGATAGCAAGCCAGCGCCAAGCCGGTGGCCGCAATGCTTGCCGGCCAATCCGCCTCGGTCTTGTCCAGGATGAGACCATTGGCGGGGTTCGCCTCATGAATGAAGTAGTCGAATGTCTCCCGCTGCAATATCGCCAGATCGTCTTGCATGGCAGAGGTGTTCGCGACGCTGTTGGTCTCGGGAGAATGCGCTCGCATCGCGCTGCGTTCCCCCCGCTGTTCACGGATGCGCCAGACACAGATGGTCGAACACACCTTTGACGCCCCTGACGCCTTCGGCAACCACGCGCACAGCATCCCGTTCACTCTGCGATCTGACCGCACCCGAAAAATGCACCAGGCCATCAGTCACCATAAGCGTTAACGCGTCTGCTTCGACCCCTGCGTCCTCTCGCAGCCGTGTAAGAATGCTGCGCCGGATCGCATCGTCACCTGCCGCCGTAGCGTCGTCAAACCTCGTCGCAACGACGACGCGCAGAAGATCGGCGCGGCTGACGACGCCGACCAGACGCTGTCCTCTCATCACCGGAATGCGCTTTATGCCGTGCTCCTGCATCAGCGCAACAATTCGCGCTATCGGGGTTTCCTCGTCCGCCACGATGACATCCGAGGTCATCAGATCCGCCACTTTCCAGCTGTGGCCCTTCACATAGCTGCGCGGTGCACCTATCGGAAATACTGGGGCACCCAGTTCTGACCTGCGCAGGAAATCACCCTCGCTCACAATTCCAGCCAGGCGGCCTTCGTCATCGACGACAGGCATGCCGCTGATGCGATGATCCAGCATGATCCGCGCTGCATGTCTTACGCTGTGGTCAGGCGACACGGCAACAATGTTTGGACTCATTACATCCTTTGCTTTCATCTGCCTCATCCTTGGCTCAGTTCAAGTGAACAGGCGCCCGAGCGCCAATCGGCGGCATCGTAGCGTAAATGCCGCCGACCTCTTTGAGGCAAGTCAATGCCGGTTCCGAACCGACCGGTGCGGGCGACTTGACTGCTCCCACAACATGTCGAGCGGCTACCGGAACACATGACCGCCCCCGAAGCGGTTTTGATTTGTATCAATGTCGCGCTCACCTCGACGGGTGACTGTGCCATGCGACCTCGCGGATTGATGTCTGCGCCGACGCGACAAGTGCCTCGAACATGCGATCCCTGGCGGCCATGGCTGATACTGTCTTCACCGCAAGAGCGCTGACCAAAACCTACACCTCGGGCGAGACGCAAGTGCTTGCGTTGCGTAAGCTGGATCTTGAGATCGCGGCGGGAGAGATGGTCGTTCTGCTTGGACCGTCGGGCAGCGGGAAGTCGACCCTGCTCAACATCATGGGCGGGCTTGACCACGCCACGAGTGGCCAGTTGTTCTTCAGGGACCAGGAACTGACCAACCTCGATGATCGGGGGCTGACTGCCTATCGGCGGCAGCACGTCGGGTTCGTTTTCCAGTTCTACAACCTGATCCCCAGCCTGACCGCTTATGAAAATGTCGCTCTCGTCACGGAGATTTCCGATCATCCGATGCGCCCGGAGGAGGCTTTGGCGCTAGTCGGGCTTCAACCGAGGATGCACCATTTCCCGGCTCAATTGTCCGGTGGCGAACAGCAACGCGTGGCCATTGCCCGTGCCATCGCCAAGCGCCCGGACGTGTTGCTTTGCGACGAGCCGACAGGCGCGCTGGATTCCAAGACAGGCATCCGGGTAATCGAGGCACTGCTCGGCATCAATGCCCAGCTTGGCACCACGACACTCATCATCACGCACAACGCCAGCATCCAGGATGTCGCCGACCGCGTCCTGTTTTTCGCCGACGGGCAGATCTCCAGAATCCGCAAAAACGAGGTTCGCCGGACTGCTGCGGAACTTGTCTGGTGAACAGGATGGGGGCGCTGGACATCAAGCTCCTCCGCGACTTCGGGCGGCTCTGGGCGCAAGCGCTTGCCATCGCCCTCGTCATTGCCGGAGGCGTGGCGACGCTCATCCTCGCCGTCGGATCCTACCGTTCCCTGGACGAGACGCGCACTGCCTACTACGAACGCTACCGCTTCGCCGACGTCTTTGCTTCGGTAAGCCGCGCGCCAAAAACGCTTGTCGACCGGATTGCCGAGATTCCCGGCGTTGCTTCGGTCGACACACGAATTGCCAAGCTCGTGCTGCTTGACATACCGGGTTATCTGGAGCCGGCGACAGGTGAAGTCATATCCCTGCCCGAAACCCAGGAGGCTTCGCTCAACCTGCTCTACATGCGTGTTGGTCGCATGCCGGAGCCCGGACGCGCCGAAGAGGTCGTCGTCAACGAGGGCTTTGCCTTGTCCCACCGCTTTCAGCCCGGGGCCCGATTCTCGGCAATATTGAACGGCCGGAAACGTGAATTGACGATTGTCGGGATCGCGCTGTCTCCCGAGTTCATCTACGCGGTCGGGCCAGGTGACATCATGCCGGACGATCGTCGCTTCGGCCTCATCTGGATGTCGGAAAAAACGCTCGCCAGCGCCTACGATCTCGATGATGCGTTCTCGTCCGTGTCGTTGAAGCTGCTGCGGGGCGCGTCCGAGAGTGAGGTCATGATGCGCCTGGACGCCCTGCTCGAGCGCTATGGTGGCCGAGCGGCCTATGGCCGGAAGGACCAGACTTCGCACGCCTGGCTGAACCACGAACTCGATATGCTCAACAACATGAGCCGGACCCTGCCACCGATTTTCCTTTTGGTGTCGGCATTCCTGGTCAATCTCACACTGAGCCGGCTCGTTGCGCTGGAGCGCGAGCAGATCGGGCTGATGAAGGCGCTGGGATACAACAACGCCAGCATCGTCATGCACTACCTCAAATTCGTCACCGTCATCGTGATGATCGGCATTGTAATCGGCAGTGCAGCGGGCACTTGGCTGGGGATGCGCATCACCAGTCTGTTCGGTGACTTTTTCCATTTTCCGTTCCTCGTCTTCACCAAGAGCCCGGACCTCTACGTCATTGCCGCCGCGCTCAGTCTCGTCGCTGCAATCATCGGGGCTGTGCGAGCGCTTCGAGAGGTCGTGCGATTGGCGCCTGCCGTCGCGATGCAGCCGCCGGCGCCTCCGCGCTATCGGCGACTGCTGCCTGCGAGCTTCACAGTCGACAGGTTCATGTCGCAACCGACCACGATGATGTTGCGCAATATCACTCGCCATCCAGTCAGGTCGTTGTTCACGACGCTTGGAATTGCGCTGGCGACAGCCATCCTGATTGTGTCACTTTTCACTGGCGATGCGATGGAGCAGCTCATCGACGTGACGTATTTCCTGGCCGACCGTCAGGACGCCACCGTCAGTTTCGTGGAAAAACGCCCGCTGGACGTCGTGCTGCAGATCGCGCGGCTTCCGGGCGTTCTCGCCGCGGAGCCCTACCGCGAGGTGCCGGTCCGCATCAGGAGCGGAAACGTCGAGCGCCGGATCATGATCAGCGGCAGGCGGCGTGACGCCGATCTCAACCGCATCATTGATGTCGACCTGCGGCCGGTCGTTCTGCCGGAAGCGGGCCTGGCGATTTCGAGCATGCTTGCTAGGATTCTCGCGGTGAGGGTCGGCGATTCCGTCGAGGTCGACTTGCTCGAAGGAGCGCGGCGGACCTCTGTCGTTCCTGTGGCAGCCTTGGTCGAAGATTACTTCGGCATCCGCGGGATAATGGATTCAGAGACGCTCGCGCGCCTGATGCGCGAAGCGCCGTCTGTGAACAGCATCAATGTCAGCCTCGACCAGAACAGCCGGGAAACGTTCTATGCCGCCATCAAGAACCTGCCGATTGTCGGCGGCCTGGCTCTGCAGAGTGTGTCGCTTGCGAATTTCCGCAAACTGGTTGCCTTGCTGATCACGACAATGGCCAGCATCTACACCGGGCTGGCTGCCGTCATCGCGTTTGGTGTCGTCTACAACAGCGCCCGGATCTCGCTTTCCGAACGGGCGCGGGAGTTGGCCAGCTTGCGCGTCCTTGGCTTCACCCGGGGTGAAGTGTTGCGCATCCTGCTGTTGGAACTCGCCCTGCTCACATTGATCGCGCAGCCGCCTGGATGGCTCATTGGCTTTGGTCTTGCCTGGATTATGCAGAAGAACCTGGCCGGCGAACTGATGCGGGTGCGCCTGATCGTTGAGCAGTCCACCTACGTCTTCGCCAGCGCGATCGTGATCGCCGCGGCCGTGCTTTCCGCGCTCGTCGTTCGCCGAAGGCTCAACGAGCTGGACCTTGTCACCGTTCTCAAGACACGGGATTGAACCATGCACACGATCTGGATGAAGCGAACGTTGGGCATTGTAGCGTTGACCATCTTGGGCGCCGGCGCCGTCTGGTTCGCATGGCCGCGGCCGATTGCAGTGGATCTGGCAACGCTGACGAAAGGTCCCATGGAAGTCACGATCGACGACGAAGCGAAAACGCGCGTGCGTCACGTCTATACGGTGTCAGCCCCGATCGCCGGCAAAGTCCTGCGGATCTCTCCACCCCGCCACATCGGAGACCACGTCACCAAGGACGAAACCGTCGTGGCTGTGATGCAGCCGACACTGCCGAGCTTTCACGATGCGCGCACCCACGAGGAACTGCTGGCGGCGCTGGCTGCGGCCGATGCGACGGTAAACCTTGCGGCAGCCGAAATGCGCCGGATCGAGGCTGCGCTTGTATTTTCGAGAACGGAGTTGGGGCGGGCGGAAGCACTTGCGCGCACTGAGGCGATTTCTCTCAAAGCCCTCGATGGCGCCAAGTTCGACGTCGAAACCAATGAGGCAGCCCTGGCCAGTGCAAAAGCTCAGCTGGAGGTCCGCCGAAACGAGCGTAACAGCGTTGCAGCCCGGCTTGGTGAGCAGTCGGGAACCGCGCCGGAGCCAGATCCCGCCTGCTGCATACAGTTGCGCGCTCCCGTGGCAGGCAGCGTGCTGAAGATCATTCAGGAGAGCGAAGGGGTAGTCCAAGCCGGTGCACCGCTGATCGAAATCGGCGACCCGCTCGATCTCGAAATCGTCGCGGACCTGTTGTCGACCGACGCTGTCCGCATAAAGCAAGGCGCGCCGGTCTGGATCGACAACTGGGGTGGACTGCCGGTCCAGGGCCGCGTCTCCCGCGTCGATCCGGCGGGCTTCACCAAGGTTTCCGCACTTGGCATCGAGGAACAACGCGTCCGCACGACGATCGACTTCACCGACCCTCCGGCGAAGTGGTCGGGGCTAGGACATGATTACCGCGTGATAGTGCATGTCACGATCTGGAAAGGCGATGACATCCTGGCCGTCCCGGTGGCTGCCCTGTTCCGACAAGGAGACGACTGGGCGGTATTCGCGGTAAGGGACGGCCGTACACGGGTATCTATCATCAAGATCGGTCAGCGAAACAGCCGTACGGCGGAGGTTCTGTTGGGCCTTGCCCCAGGCGATCGCGTGGTACTGCACCCGAGCGACAGGGTCACGGACGGCGTGACCGTCGCGGAGCGCGATGTCCAATACTCTCAATAGCTAGTGTCGGAACGGCAAAGTCGATGGGAAAGGCGGAAACCAGCGGGAACTGGCGGGTGGACAACAAAGGACGACATTTATGGCGAGACGGCACTTCGACGGATTATGTTTGAACGTCTTCTTTTTAGTCCTCTCGCGGCGTCCCTCCGGTGAGTAGCAACGATGCCTCGGGTCAGGTCACGACATCGTCGTGATGACCTGAATGTCGGCCAGCTCTCATGTGTCGTCCCAGCCTAAAGCCAACCTGTCGCAATCAGCCCAAGGCTGACGAGCGGGCATGCGCCGCATATCGGCCGTTGAGGTCGAGCTTTGCTACCACGGGACCGGTCGATAGTGTCTCGAGCGTTTGTGATCTTCTTGTGAAACCGCTCACAAAGCCAGGATCGCCAACGCTTCTACTCATGCTATGATCTCTTTAAGGCCATGCAAGAACAAGTAATTTGTTCTTGCTGAGTCTATCGCCGCGCAAAGACATTGTGCTTAGCACCCGCATAATGAGCCTGCCAGCCGCCTTGTGCGCTGCAGGCGACGAGGACTATCCAGCCTCTGAACGTCTCCGCCAACGCCGACATGGACATTCGATTCGAACATTGACGCGAGAGGTGATAGTCTGACCTTGGAACCTTGGAAGGAGGAAAATGCGCGCCATTGCACTATTTGCCGGCGTGTTGGTGACTCCGCCCTCGATGGCGGCGGAGCAGCTGATCTTTTACACAGCTAGTTTTCCAGATGCCACGTCGGTCCAGCTCAGCGTCGTGAACAACAATGTCTCGCTATATGGGGACTATGACTTTGACGTCGCTATTGGCCTAGTCGAGACGGACGCGAACGGCGCCATCAGGTATGAAGATGGCGGCAGGCACCGTGCACAAGTTCGCTGTAACTATCCGGCATATGTGAGCGTAGGTGCGCGAAAATATCCCATAGAGATGCCTCTGAGCCGCTCCGCACGTGACGACTGGAAAGAAAATCTCTGGAGGATTTTCTGCCCGGCACCTTCATCCTGACTTCCGTACCCATGGCATTGCTCGACCGGGTTACTTGATACCGGTGACCGTGATGCGTCCGTTGACGCGATCGGCTGTGAACTCGATCGCCTGACCCGTTTTGACCTTGTCGAGCAGGCCCTGCTCGG
>NZ_JAMYOX010000059.1:0-25157 GCF_040320025.1 Mesorhizobium sp. M0808 | reverse complement strand
CTCAAGGACATGGAAACTTCTATCATCAGGCTTAGGCGCAGACATAGAAATTGACACTGTAAGCTCCTCGGCTTCTTCAGTGTCACTATCTCTCGCTCATCACATCAAGCCGCGCCAGATGGGGTCGGCTTGGCGCTTACGATATGCTGACATTGTGGCTAATTAAACGGCGCGCCATCATGGAGGCCGGAAAAGGTTGACGGGCGGGCTAAAGCGGCATCCGTGGCCAATTTCCCAATGACCCAAACAGGGCGGCCACTGGACGGTCAGGTTTTGGGGCGCCCGATCAGAAAAATTGACTTAGATGACGATGGCTTACACCACGTGTCAGGCCTCCGATCCGCAACCCGAGCCGGGTCGCCGGAGTGCGCGAGGCACAATGTACTGCCGTCGGAATCAGCTCTGGCAGAAGGCTTGCCGCTGGAAGCAGCGTGCGGGCACCGAGGTTCCGGTCTTCCGCCAGGGATCGTCACCCCGGCTATCTCGTGAGAACAGCCTCCCAACCAGCGGCACTGCGCTTGAAGATTGTGTCGCTAGCGCCGCCAGCAAATGTCTCAATCTGTTCGACATCAGGATCAAAGCTTGGAACAACCGGATGCAGCCGCCCATATCGCAGGACTGGTTGGCAGCGATATCTAGCTTGCCGAGGCGTTTGTCGAAATCATAGCGAAGGCCCGAAACTTCGCAGACCAAATCCTTCCGTACCACCATGCCAACCCCCATCTTTCACCCAAGACAGACTGTTTGAGAGTGCTCGTCTTCGTCAACGCTAGCTGTGTAAGCGATGCGTTTCACAGTCCCTGCCTGATCGTGCTGACAAGTGTTGTAATCGTACCAACTAATGTCGCTGCAGTGCTTCGATGCTGCTGACTCTGCGCCAGCATCGCGCTCAGCTTGGCGCGAGCCCGTCGGGAGGCGGCTCGGTCTCGTTGGAAGATCTGCTCACGTCGCTGGTACGCAACCTTGTCCTGGGCCAGGATGGGCACGTCTCGATTGTATTGTGCGTATTCAGTTTGATAACGGGCACGGTCAGCGTTGTATTGGTTGGTCATCCTCACGATCGTGTCATAAGCCGCCTTCTTTTCCGCAAGCCACTGGTTCTTAAGGTCGGTGTGGGTGCATCTTTCGAACGGCTCCCTGTTTGGACAAAGGTTGTAAACCATTGAGTTGTACCTTTGCGTCGCAACATTGATCTGAACGGCGGCATTGTTGAGATCGGCGTTTTCTTTCTGCAGTTGGTCCCGACGCCGCTGTAAGTTTTGTGCACGCAAGATGAGCGAGCGGTTTAGCGTGCGAAGCGCCATGTCCTCGTTTCTCAGGCGCTGCTCTTCCGCAAGCACTGCGGGCGACTGGAAATCATACTGCTGCTTGAGCTTGAGAAAAGCGTCGAGCTCTTTGACGTATTGCGTTGAGACCGGGATCACTCGGGTCTGGATGGCGGTCTGAACCGTCGTGAACGAGGCGGCTCCTCTAGCCTCGAAATGCCAACCCTCGTCGGCGTTGATTTTTTGCCATCCCGCACTTTCGAGCGAGTCAGCAAGCAAGATCTCATCGTCACCTCGGACGACATCTATGGCGAAGCCGTATTCGTGGAAGCTCTTGCCAGGTTGGTTGGCGGCAACAGCGACAGGGCCGTCGTAATAGAGGTAGCGGTAATAGGCCTCGTAAAGTCGTGCTTGCTCCGTGGTAGAGCGCAGACCTTGCCTGATTTGTATATAGGGAAATTTGTGGGTGTTATCACCCTGATAAGTTGCATTTGCCGTCTTATAGAGATCGTAGGCCTCCCTATGAAGCTGGGCGGCCTTGGAGTCGTCGTTTGCCGTCGCCATGTCGGTCGGTGGGGGCTCGGGAACAAACGGACTAGTGAAAGGATCGCCCGCCGGGTACCTCTCGAGGTTCGACGTCGACCTCACGTCGGCAACCGGGTCAACCGGCAACTGGGCGAGGGCGTCGGCCGAAAGTGGCGAGATAACGAAGTCTATCGGCTTCAAGCGGGCATTAAGGATCTCGAGTCCCATGTCCCATTCGCCTACGTTGTCGTCGTTCTCGATACGGTCCACTCGTTCCTCCTAGTAGCAGTAACCCTGCACGTCCTGTCCCATCTTCCCGGCCGCTTTCGCCACAGTCAGCGGTGTCCTGCCTCGATGGTCTGCGAGCTTGGCATCCGCACGATGGGCTTTGAGTTGGCGAAGGATATTGAGAGCAGCATACCGTCCAGGCGTGCCGGGCCGAGGCGGGGGGTAGAGGGTAATCGACCCCGGAGCCGGACAGAGATAGCCGACGAGTCGGAAGAAGGCTGTTCGGCCTGAATTGTCGCGGACGTCGACAGAAGCGCCGCGGGAGAAAAATAACTCGATTAGGCCTGCCGTGTCTCCGAAGCGATCGTAAGTTTCGGAGTCAAAGTGGACCAAGTAATGTAGCGGCGTCAGCCCGTCGCGATCGAACACGTCAACATACGAATCACCACCGTAAGCGAAGATCAAATCGATCATCTCGAAGCCACCCAGCCGTGCCGCGGGGTTGCGGACTGCTTGGATTAGCACGGTAGAGGCGTCGGGATCGCGATGGCCGACATCCGCGCCCAGGTTGAGCAATAACCCCACAAGGTTCGTTGCCGTGCCATTAGGTGAACCTTTCCTGTCGGACGAATAGAGCGATACAACATGCGAGAGTATGGTTGCGCCGGCCGAATCAGTTGCTTCTAGGTCGGCCCCCGACTTTTGCAGAAGCTTCACAATTTCCAAGGCCTTGCGTTGATTGGAATATAGAGAGGCGAGGCATACCGAATATAGTAAGGAGATTCCAGACGGGAGCTTTACGTCGGCAATTGCACCGTATTTGAGAAGCAGCTCTACTATGTCGACGAGCAAATCCTCGCAGCATCCAACTAGCGCCGTCGGCGCGTCTCCTGAGGCGGTGACTACAGATTGGTCGGCGACGGCCCCATATTTCAGCATTAGCTCAGCGCATTCGAAGTCGCGACATTCTACCAAAGGGCCGCCAACTGCGATATTGCTGCCCTGTAGGAAGAGGTAGTCGATGATCTGAGCTCTCACATGATAGTCGGAACTAGTGACCTTGCTGGAGGCTGCCCAAGCGATTGGCGTATACTCGCGTTCACCGTTCGAAGTTGGCATGTTAAGATCGGCGCCATAGTTTTCGACTTGGTCCTTGACAGAGGCCAGGTCATCGCTGGCGATTGCCGCGAACAACGGACTCAAGGTGGATGCGGAATTCCAATTTACCATCACGGCCCCCCTGTCGCGCTTTATAACGTACGATGTCTGACAATAAAGTATGGGCCAGATTGTCGTTCTTTTGTGTGTCTTGCACAAGGTTCGAACCAAAAGTCTTAAGCGCGACCTTTCATGTGAAGTGACGTCAGGCTCACCGGTCCGGTCAGCACACCGTGCTAACATTGTATGTTATTAAATAGCGCCATCGTAGCGAAAACTGCCCTAGCGCCACGCGGCTTCGTCCAAACTTCGATCCGGAATGACCGCAACGGGGCCGCTAGCGGAACGACGGCTTTTTGCGGGGGTCTCGTCGATAGCGGACTGTCGGCATCCGCCGAGGGAACTGCCGGCAGGGCCGGCAGGCGACCGTATGCTTGCAGGCCTAGCACACTGGAAGTTGCCGCGGGTCCCCGCACCGCACAACCTTGCGTCGACTGAACTCCGTCATTATCCACTGGTGGCCGCCAACGCGCCAGACGTTATGAGGCACCCGCGACGCACTGGTCCGCGATACCTGCCTCACCAGCCATGGATATCAGTTTTCCGCCGGCTGGTACGCCAACTTTCGGCTCCGCGCGGCTTATCGAATAACTGCTAGTTCCTGCTTTGACTTTTCACAAGTTACATTATCACCCTAGGCTGATATCGATAGCGGCAACTCCTTTTGCTTCTAATGTCGTGTCCCGATATTATTGCTGCGGTTCAATTTCGAAACTGAAGCGGGCGCCATGAGCATTGACGAAGATACGGTTGCGTTGCCAGACGCCGCAGCCGCCACGAACATCAGTCGCGTGCTGCGGCAACTTCCCGCCGGCAGCCTTTCGGCCTCGCTGGCGAAAGCATGGCAAGGTGCACCCGTGGACAAGCGTACCGCCGCCCTCCTTGACGCGTGGAAAACCCACGGTCTTCCCAATCAGGTTGCCGATGACACCCCTTCGGATCAATAGCATCTCGATCCAGGGCTTCCGTAGCTTTGGCAAGTCGAAGCAAAGCGTCGCCCTATCCCCTACGATTTCGGTCTTCTGGGGAGGAAACAGCCAGGGCAAGACAAGCCTAACGGAGGCAGTCGAGTTTCTGCTTACCGGGCAGATCGCTCGCCGCGAGATGCTAGCCAGTGCAAAGGATGAGTTTTCTGAGGCGCTCCGAAATGCTCACGTCGAGAATGCGCTGCCCACGGTCGTAGAAGCAGAGATCATTTGCCATGATGGACAGGTCCGCCGGGTCTCCAGAACTCTCATCGAAGACTATCAGCGAGGCAGCGCAGCTGGCTGCAACACCCGTCTCGAGATCGACGGGGTCGTAGCCAAGGAGTCTGATATAGAGTTGGTCCTTGGCCTACGCTTGTCCCATGAGCCGCTTCGCGCGCCCATCTTAGCCCAGCACACGCTAGGCTATCTCTTCTCTGCAAGTCCAACGGATCGCGCCACGTATTTCCGCGCAGTTCTAGACACGCAGGAGCTTGAAGACTTTCGGACGGCAGTAGCGGGTCTCGCCGGCCAAGTGAAGGCCCCCACATCACAGGAGCTTACCGACCTCGGTACGATTGACGCGATGAAGTCGATCGCGCTCGAAACGATTCTCCTGCGAACTGCAAATGATATCGACGGATTGAAGAGTGGCCTCTCGTCGTGCTGCAATACACTTCTTGAGCGTGACGGCTCCACATCAAGCGCCGATTTGTCCGATCTCTGTCAAGACCTGGACGCTGAACTCACTCGTCGCCGTTCGCTTGCATTTCCGATAACGCTCTTTTCTTACGAGGCGTTCGCTAGGTGGAATGGCGATATAGCAACGGTCACAGACGCCTCCTCCGGCTTTTTGACAGAGCGCAGCAAAGTGGCGGAAGAGACCCAACGGCTCGTTGGCCTGTTTCAGGCTGCCCTGCAGATACCGGGTCATGACCATAACCGCGATCAGGACTGCCCGCTGTGCGGCGCGACCAACTCTCTGACCGCAGCTCGCATAGCGTACATCAAAACCCAAACCGAAGCCGCCAGGTCGTACACAGATTCCGAGATCGCGTTCTCCTCTGCCGTCAAGGCCGTCGATGCCCTTCTCGCGGCGCTCGAGACGTCCGCCACCCGTGGGCTGCCTGCTTTTGCCAATACGCTTGCATATGCCCGCAAGAAAAAGGGTTTCACCATCGCCGCCATCAGCACACTCGCAGATGATGACGCCCTTGTAGCTTCGTGGCTGACTGAAACCCGAACAGTTTGGCGGCGCAGCCGCGCCCTTTCCCGATGTATAAAGATTGCTCGCCAGTGCATTGAAGAGGCGTTGGCTGACACGGCAACCTGGAATGCTGCCGACGTTCTGCACTACCGACTGAGCCAAGTTGTCGTGGCTCAAGAGGCTCTAGAGGAGGCAACACTCGCTTACTCGGCCGCGGCTCAAGCGCTGACGGCAGTGTTGAAACTCTCTGTTGATCAGAGCGCCAACATACTCGGATGGGATGCACTAGTGCGCTTATCTGGACACCCCGAAAGCCTTTGGACCGCCATTCGCAGTGCCTCCCTTCATGCGAAGAAACTCAAGGACCTCGAAAGGGCGGTCACCGAGATCGACGTTGCAAACGGCAAAGTCGTGGACCAGAAATTTTCAGACTTGAGTGACGGCGTCCGCCATTGGTGGGAGCTACTTCGCCCTGATGAGGCAACGTTCTTCGACGGTGTGCAACGGCGCAGCAGCAAGTCCCGTCGCATTATCGACCTCAAGGTTGGATTGGCGGTCGCCGACGATCGAAGCAATCCGAAAGTGCGGGACGCTGTGGCTGTGCTTAGCCAATCTCAGTTGCACTGCCTGGGTCTCTCGATTTTTCTTGCCCGCGCGATTAAAGAGCAAGCGGGCTTCATCATCCTTGATGATCCGGTTCTCAGCAGCGACGATGACTATCGCCCGAATTTCACATCCTCCGTTCTCGAGGCCCTCACCAAGGCGGGCGTGCAAGTGATAATCGCCACCCAGGATCATGCGAGTTGGAAAGACATCGGCCATCGGTGGGATCACAATGGCGCAATTCAGCTGCAACTCATTCGGGCTGACCCCCTCCTAGGGACAGAGATCAGAAGCCAGGGAGATGCTCTAGCCACCATGATGGCGAAGGCAGCGCCAATGGTGAAATCAACCGACCCGCTCGTTCGCAAAGAGGGTGCTCAACGGGTGCGGGAAGCTATCGAACGGTTCGCGAAGATGATTGTGGTCCAGCACCGAATTTCCAATGGGGAGCCGCTGGCGTCCATCACCGATTACGATGGTAAGAACTTTTCCGAATACGGTCCTGCAGCGATGGCTCTGCTAACGAACGATCCGTCCCATCGCGGGAAGCTCCGAGCGGCACACAGCTATGTCACTCCTGGTCCGCATGACGATACCCCTCCGTCTGTCGGGGAACTCAAGACCGCATACGGGGACTTGAGGTCGCTCAAGGGGATGTATTTGCCGTAGGATCAGTCGCTGGTCCTCCATACTGAAAGGAAGTATTTTATGGGCGTGCCAAGCCGGTTTGCCATTGAGTATCCGAGGCGTGCTCTCGACTTGATCGAAATGCTCGAGGATCGAGCCCGAGGTCGAGACCTTCTTGGTTCTTTCGGACTGCTCGCGGCCTCGGCGGTACTCACAATTCCATATGAGCGAATGAAGGCAACGCACTTCCTGCACGACGATGCAAGAGACGGCGACCTAGTCGCCGCTTTCAAGAGGCTGGAAAAAACGTCCTTTCCCGAAGCAGAGTTCTGGAATGGCGAACGGATGGGACCATGGTGGCAGTCTCGCGTCGGAGGCCCTATCGATCACGTTGACCAATGGCGTGACGCGTCAGGTCATCACCCAATGTCCGTCGCCGCTGAAAATTCAATCGGCGATCATTCCGCCGAGGCGGTCATTCGCGTACTTCGCAACGCCCTCGCGCACGGAAACATCATTTATCTAGACAAAGATGCACGCGAGCGCGCCGACAACCAGATGGTTTACATGGCCTTCCTTACCAGGTACCCGGACAAAGAAGGCGAACCCGAAACCTATCGGATGGTCGCGACCAAAGAGGAAGAGTTTCTCCGATTTGTGAAGCTATGGGCGACTTGGATTAGCAACATCGCCGCTGACAGCGCCGTGGTCCGGGCGGCATGACAAAGGGCCTTTTGCCCGACTTCGCATCAACCCTGTGCGGAGCACCTGACCATGTATGATGTTCGTGCAAGCTCCCTCGAGATTCAAACGCGTCTCGTCGGGTTCGGCCTTTCGCCGATGGTACAGCAACGGCTGGGGGCCTTCGCCATCGTCTGGGGTCTATTCGAGACCAACCTTGAGACAACGCTCTGGGCTCTGCGCCAAGAGAACGTGAAAGGCGAGCGTCCTTCGACGGACTCCAAGTCCATAAGCGACTGGATCAAGGAACTGGACGCCAATTGGCCGCAACTCCCAACCGGAGCGCGACCGATCATGGCTGACGCTTCCCACGCCGCATTTGATCTCATGGACTACCGTCACGCGATCTTTCACGGGACGATGGTTCCCCTAGGCGGCGACCCCGTGTTCATTCGCAACCCACTTTGGAACGGCGAAAAACGAAAACGTATCACGCACGACGCCCACATTGATGAAAACCTTCTAGATCTTGCCATCGATACAGGGTGGACCCTGTTTCGACTGATGCGGACGACCGCCAAAGCCTGCGAGGACGTCACGAAGGTTGCGGAGGTGCTCGCTTTTGCTGTTCCAGTCCGTCGGGCTCGTGGCCACGCCAATGAGCTTCGGCACCTAACGGCCCTCATGAACGACGACAAATACTAGGACGCCCGCCCTCGGGCGATGCGCGCAAATCCCTAAACCACATTTACGTTTTGGCGTTATGGTTTCTTGCCGTCACGTATGATCACCACGCCGTCCACGCCGGGATATTTCTCTCGCAGTCGCCCGATGAGATTGTCGCGATGCTCAGGGCTGTCGATGACGGCTGTTTCCCCTGCAATATCAAACAAGGGATCGGTGCCGCGCCGGACACCTGGGGGTGGCTCACCCGGTGTTCCAACAGGGAGGGTCCAATCCTCCTCACCCGCGCCAAGCTGTCTGGCCAGCTTCTGGGTCGCGGGCGAAGTGCTCGGCCACGTGTTTAGCATCACTGCGCCAAATCAGTGTCCGCTTTTGGGCGATCCGCACCATTCCGCGGCGAATTTGAACCGAATACCCCGTCATCCCGTGTTCATGATTGTGCTTCGAAAGTCGCATAAAAGGCAGTGTGGAATGCACAAAGTAGCAGGAGAGTGGGGGCCCGTTCATAACGCGTAGGCCCCGCTAACATCGGCTGAGACCGCAATTCAGCTAATCCGGCCGTGCTTCCGATGCGACAGCTTCCAGGAGCAGGGTAACCTCGACATTGACGCTGGTAATGGCTTGCGAGTGAAGGGGCTGATTGGCCCAACGGGCGATGGAGACTACCAACGGGTAGTCCTCAACCGGCACCTCATGGATCTTGATCGATGTCCCCGTACGATCCAACAGCAGAAGCAAAGGAGTCATCCCCCCGTCCGATTTGCTCGCGATGGCGGCAACTCGCTGAACATCCGCATGGCTGTCAACGCGAACATTGAAGAGTATTCGGCCTCCAGATTTATCGGCGCAGTCGCCTGCTACGGAATCGAAGCTGGCCGCCGGAAAGTCTGCAGCTTGGACAATCATCTCGATCAAAACCGTCTCAAGTTGTGGCGTGCTACCCATCCAGCAACGTAGTCGGGAGACTCCCGCATAAATCAAGCAGGCGTCGTGGCGTATCCCCGGAGATCATCGGCACAGGCAGTCGGGAATGAGTTTTCGTGTAGTTACGGGCAGCATTCGAAGCAGGCGAGATTCTACAGCTTGTCTCGGACCCTGAACTCACTGGTGTTGGCGTAGGCCCGGTAAGAAGCTCGCCCCTTGTTCGGCCCCGCCGCAACAGAGCTTCTGCCGGAAATCCCTGCGGAGCACGTTCGCCGCGCAATGTGCGATGCATTTCCTTCACTGCTACGCCCTCAGACTCGTACCGCTTGCCACTGGCCACGAACCAGACAGAGATGAAGCGCGCATTGCCGCGCTCGAACGGCTAGTCGGCAAGCAGGTTCTGGACTCGAGTTTCTAGTGGGGGCTCTGCATGAGGCCGTCGGCAGAGAATCGGGTCTACATCCGCGACCACCGGTCCATGGTTTCTCCGTCGCTGAAGGATGCCGGCTGACCGGCCTCTCGCGCACGACCTTCTACGACCAGCCGCGCCGCGCTGCAAACGACACCGTCGAAGCGATGGTACCCATCTGGCACCAGTTCGAGCACTATGGCTAGCGTCGTGGCCGTGCCGCTCTTCGGCAAAAGGCATGATCGTAAACCACAAGAAGATCTGCCGCCTGATGCGGCATCACTTCAGCCGAAAATGCGCGGTCGATTCACGGTGACCACGGATACCGATCACAACCAACCGATCTTCCCGAACCTCGCCCGGGACTTCATCTCCGGTGGACCCGATCAGCTCTGGGTAGCCGACCTCACATACGTCACCGTCGTTGCCGGTTTGCCTATGTTGCCGTTGTCATTGCATGCCTGTCGCGGCGGGTATCGGATACGCCATCATCCGCTCGATCGACGCTCGGCTGATGCTGATGGCTTTGGCCGCCGCTGTCGAAGGACGCAAACCGCCACCCCGCTGCGCATCATTTTGATCTCGGTCACAATATGATGCGACAGCCTATCGCGATCATCTTGCCGCCCACGGCCTGGCGACGGTTCACTCACCACTCGTCCAATGCAATTCGAAGATCAACACACCCGGCAAACGATCAAATCAGCGGCCTGACTTGTGTCCGGCCTGAGGGGCCTACTCCACTCCAGGGTCACTTTTGAGGGCGGTTTGACAGGCGGAGCTCGCCGAATGACCACAACAGCTAAGATAGACGCGTTTGGCGGCTCGCGTGCAATGGTAAGCCCTGTTCACGTTGCGGATGTGGCTGGCAGTTTATTTGCTCTTTTGCGCTTCCGCTGCGAGCAAGGCTTGTCCCGCCAGTTCCGCGTGCAGCGTGCGCGCCATATCGAGGTGCTCGAGCACCTTTGGTAGGTTGCCTGAGGCGAAGTGCTGGAGCTCTGGATCTTCGCCGGAGCCAATCTCCCAAGCCAGAAGCTGCGCTGTTTTCTGATGGTCGAGGATCTGCGCAGCCAGATAAGCAAGATCGAACGCAGCGCCGTCCTGCTTTTCGAGATCAGCGCGGATTTTCTTATGATCAGGGTCGAGCTCTTCGGGAAGCGGAATCTCGCTCTTGTCCGCGACGGATTTCAGCTGTTTATTTGCCTTGTCGTGATCTTCGACCATTCGATTTGCAAATTCCCTCACCCCATCATGGCTTGTCTTTCCGTCCGCGAGCCGACCCAGCTCCACCTCAGCCATGCCGCCAGCCGTGACCAGCTGGGCGAAAAGCCGATCCTGATAATTCGTCTGGTTCGGCGCTGGGACTCCAGGCTTCTCCATCCTCGTGTCGGGAGCAAGGCCGGCCGGATTGCCGATCTGCGCCAACGCACAACAAGGCGACAGCGCCAAGGCGAAGGTGATTGCGGCAGCACGCATGATGTCCT
This sequence comes from Mesorhizobium sp. M0808, assembly GCF_040320025.1. Taxonomy (NCBI): domain Bacteria; kingdom Pseudomonadati; phylum Pseudomonadota; class Alphaproteobacteria; order Hyphomicrobiales; family Phyllobacteriaceae; genus Mesorhizobium; species Mesorhizobium sp. M0808. The sequence continues at coordinate 14,337 of NZ_JAMYOX010000059.1, read as the reverse complement.
CCATTCCGCGCCGAAAGCAGGCCCCCCGGCAGCGGCTTTTTCGCTCGTTCAGAGAGTGAGCAGGTAAGCCACGAGTGAATCCTTTTCCGGCTGGTCAAGCTTCGTTCCGAGCACCAAGTTGAAGAACTCAACCGTATCGCCAAGCGTCATCAGGCGGCCGTCATGCAGATAGGGCGGAGAATCCTTGATCCCGCGCAGTGTGAAGGTCTTGATCGGCCCATCCGGTATGGCGACCTGGTCGTTGAAGGTCTCGCCGATCTTGTAGAACCGCTCGAGCTTCAGGTCGTGCATGTTGTTGTCCATGAATGACAACCCTGGAACATGACACTCGGCGCAGCGGCCCTTGCCCATGAACACCTGCTCGCCCTTGAGCTCCTGCGCACTTGCGGTGGCCGGGTCAAGCCGCCCGAACGGGTCGAGCTTCGGCGCCGGCGGAAAATCGATGATGTTCTGCATCTGCGCCATCATCGCCACCTGGTTCGTGCGGTCGGGCAGATTCACCCCTTTGCGGGTGGCGCTCACGTGATCGCCGTTGAAGTAGGCGGTGCGCTGCTCGAATTCCGTGAAGTCCTCGACTGAGCGCAGCGAGCGCTTGGAGCCATGAATCTGTTGATTGAACAGGCCGCGCAGGCTGGTTGTGTCGAGCCGAAAGCGCTCGGCTTGTGGCCGGACGTCCGGCGTCAGGTGAAAGGCTGCGTTGGTATGGAAATTCGCGTGGCAGTCGAGGCATGCCACACCCATGCTTTGCGTCGCGACCTTTCTGTCCTCGGTCTGATTGAACTCCTCCTGCGGGAAGGGCGTCAGCAGCAGACGCAGTCCTTCCATCTGTACGGGTGTGATGATGCCGTTCATATATTCGTAGAAGTTGCGGATCGTCAGCAGATCACCGCGCGACACATCCCCCAGTTCTGGATGCGTGGTGAGGAATATCGGAGGTGGAAATTCCGGCGTAAGATAATCCGGCAGGTCGAAATCAACGTCGAAGCGCCGCAGATCGCGCCCTTCGTCGGCACCGATCTCCCTGATCTGGTTTTCCGGAAAGACCTGGCCTCCGGTCGCCTGCTTGACGTGCGGCAGCGGGAGGAAGCCGTTCGGCAACAAACCGCGGTCGCGGATTTCTTGGGGAGTCTTGGCGGCCAGGCTGTCCCAGGTCTCGCCTGCCGGGAGTTTGACCCTGACGGCCTCCTGCACCACTTTCCGGCCGCCCGACATCATGACGCCCTGCATCGGCCGGTCCGCCAGGTTGTAACGGCTCTCGAGCAACTTGCGCTGCCGCTCGATCACGGCGGGTTTTTGCGCTTCGTCATTCTCCTTCACCGCAGAAAGGGGCAGGCTTGGCAATGGACGATAGGTCAGATCCGGCGGCAGCGGATCGGAAGCAGCGGTAAGCGTGACCGCGGCGGCGCCAAGCAGCGCCGGCAAGCCAAGGTTGAAGACACGTGACATATCCCCTCCCAAGATTATGAAAGTCTCAATACGAACAGACCGCCCCAACTCCCGCGTGCGATGTTTGTTCCCGTGACTCGAACGAAACCGGACCGCGTCGTTGATGAGCTCGGGCGAGCCGCCGTGATAGTAAGCCGACTGGGGATTGCAGAGGGCAATCCTCCTTGACCAAGGCCCACGCAACGGCTGGTTCGTGTCGAGCGACGTTTGCTGTCATTTCTGGGAAATTGGCCGCGGCGATCCGACCGTCGACATACGCCTGCTGTTAACTCGTCAATTTGGTTCATGTTTCCTGGTTATGATGGCAGTCGGCGCCGTCCTGTTCAGCACAACGCAGATCCGTCGTAGAGCCGGAGCCGAACGCTGGAAGTACAGACTGGAGCGAACAGCTTTACTGCGATGCTCAGTCGAAACGGCTTTGCGTTACGAAGCGCTAATCCGAAACGCTGCCACGGTACAGCTTGCCGCCACGATGTGCTAACTGGAACCTGTTTCCGTAGGTATTTGGGCTGCGGTTTCCAGGAAGACTTGCGTTCAAAACGAGCTCCTCCGCCAAGTCGACGCTTGTCGCGAGCTCAAGCATGCGAGTCTTCTTGGTGATTTGCCACATGGCGTATTCGCCACCGTCAAATCCGCATCCAACCGCGGGGAGTTCCGTAGTTCTTGGCTCAAAAACAAAGAGTTTTGGCTGGTCCAAACGGTAACAATGACCTTCAAAAGCATACCCATAGACAACGGCAATTACCATCCGCTTCCGGTCGATTGGCGTATCCGAGCCAAACGGAACAACAGCCAGCTTAAGGCGATTGCCCTCTAGAGGGAGGTAGGCTGCGTTCTTCTCTATATTCAGAGCAACGCCAAATATTGTGATCTGATCCGCCGAATAACTCTTCGGATTCGGTGCTGCGGGAACGTCTTCATTGGACATTGTATTTCTACCTCCTCGATTCTGTGGCGTAGTGTCAGTTTCCCTGCTTGGCTGTAGTGGGTTTCCCGCTGTCAACAGAATTCTCCGTTACAAAATTTCGCGCCAGGCGAAATTGTCGATGACACTGCTCGCAAAACGCCTTGCACGTCCGCTCTCGGCTGCAGCAATCAGCGCCTCCGCCGCCTCCTGAAAGGTAATCGAGTGTGGCTCAAGCTCTTCCCACGAGCGAACCAACATCTCGCCCACGAGGTCACGCGCTTCCTCCAGTGCCGACTTCAGAGCGAACAACCGGCGGTCGTTGCCGCCAAGTGAAAGCGAAAGCTGCTCCTGCAGATCCTCTTCGGACAGTTCGCTTCTAAGGTCACGAAAGTCGCGGGGGTCGAGGTCGGAAAGGCCGCGTTCAAAGAGCAGAACCTGGTAAATCTCGACGAGAATGTCGAACAACGCACCCGCAAAGGGTTTGGAAAGATCGTGCACCTCTGCGCTAACATCGCTCATGCGCAACGAGTGGCTGAACAGGCGGACCTGCCTTTCATCGGAAATCTCGCCAAAGCGATCGAGTTCATTGGCGATGAGGAGGTTGCCGCGTGTCCGCCGCAACACGATGTCGAGAACCGTGTCGAAATGGAGAAGGCCGATCAGCGCAATGAAGTCTGCGACTGCCTCGTGATACGCGAAATACTCATGCGGCGGATCGGAGCGGGGCACACCCATCACGCCGAAGATGATCAGGTGACCGACTTCGTGGGCAACAGCGTCGAAGTTGAGAGCGAACGGCCAAGGTTCGCCGCGTGCCTCATTCTCCCCCATCTCCAGAAAGCCGTAGCCCGACTGCGCATTGTCCCAGCGAAGCCGCGGGACAATCTCCAACCGAACGTGAGTCGGTTCGAAAAACCAGGGTATTTCCCGTCCGACATAGCTCTCAAAAATATCAAGTACGCGCCGAACGCAGGCGTAGGTATGCGCCGCTTCAAACTCTCGAGTACCAATCGGGATGCTGTCGAAGTGACCATCAGGTCCCGCCTCGGCGGGCGGTCTCAGAGCACCCACATAAGGTGGCAGGTAGGGAAACTCGTATGGTTGCTTCTCGATCAACGGATCGATGACGTACATCCGGCGGTCAGCCGGCCCAGGGCCGATCCGGTTAGGCGGAGGGGAAACCCAGACCGTTTCTGGCTGCTCGTACCCGGGGATAAAAGGAGGTTGTGGGAAAACGAGGAAACGGGTTCCCAAGCGCGAGACCGCGGAGCCCATAAGTGACTGCCACTGCCCCGCCGAGTCCATGCAGGCACCCCACCTCTAACTCCCAATATGACATGAGTTCGTGCCCAAGTCACTCATCGGCAAGAATTGACGCCATATCGTCATCCCAAAGCCCCGCCGCGTCGAGGTCATAGGCCCAAGCCTCGGTCAAACGGAAAGCCTGCGTACTCTGGCGCTTGCCAGGCAGCTCACGAAAGCGTGCGAGCCTGGTCAAAAGCCCGACCGCGTCCTCGCGCTTGCGATCGATTTTCCCGGACGGCAACCAATCCGCCAAACGTTGGAATGTGCCAGCACGGCTGCGCGGAAAGGCCGACCTTGCCTCAGCGAGCAGGCGGGGATAACTGCGATCGACGAAGTGCATGCGCCGAGCCATTTCCTCGATCCGCCGTCTCTCCTGGGGGGACAAGAGTCCGGCCAACATCGCCCGGCCCAAGGTGAGGCGGATGTTGATGAGTGCTTCGCTCAGTGCCGCTGCGCCGAGCTCCGGCGGACACATTGCAACTGCAACCTCGTCGTCATCGGCCAGAGGGGTCTGCAAGTACCAGCGATAGATAAATCCATAACCCTGCATTCCGACCGCAGCCAGTTCGGCGGCCCGAATTGCGCCGATGCTGGCAGCGCCAAATACGGGAATACCTTTTGCAAGCGCCCAAAGAATCTCCTTGTGCCGCACCGCCGGTACTGTACCGAAAGAACCGTCGACCAAAACGATCGCCCTTGGCAGATACTCTCGAACGGCACGCACAACAGAGCCCTGCTCGGCGGGCGGTAAATAGATGGCATCCAGAATTCTGGCCGCTTCAGATTGTTGCATTGTCGGCCCAAGGAAGACGACCAGTTCGCTTGCCATTGAATTACGCATGGAGGAGATCAGGAAGTGGAGGAACGACAAGGCGGATGACTTCGAAGGCCGGATCCTTACTGCTATGCAGCGGCACGACGACAACCGCCCGCCCGCCCGCATCCTTGAGCGCCCGAAGGACGGTGTCCAGCGCTCCGACCCCGGAGGCAGGACCATGTGTGTCTGCGGGAAGCTGGACTGTATCGACTGGCGCTAGATATGCTTTCCGCCGCGCAGCCAGATCAATACGATCGTAGCGCTCGGGGTACGAAGCGCGCGTGATGTCCTCTCTTGATCCGCCCAGCGCTGTCACCCTGGCCTGTGCCGCCTCCAGCAGAGCGTTCGCCAAAGCACTGTCGAAGGTGAAATCGCAGGCGGAGCCCTCGCCTGGCATCGGCGCGATCTCGCGATGACGTTCAGTTTCAATCACCTCGCAGCGAAAGACGGGGAGATGGTGATCGCCAGGCACGAGCCATGCGCCCACAGCGAGATCGGCCTCCGCAAGGCGCGCCAAGATTCTCGAGGACCTCGGCCCTGGGGCGCTCGCGGTATCAATTTGACGCTCGGGATAGCGGCGTGGATATCGCTCCGCTGTCGCTACATTGGCGCGCTCCAAGATCTCCAGCGCCGCATGGATGATCGCCGCCAACACGGTGGAACCAGCGGCGAGCCCCCTTGTGGAGCGTGGAAACGCGATGGGGTGCGGCGAGGGAAAAGTGTAGATGGTATCCACCAACGCAAGGGGAACCGGCACCACGCGCGCCGCCAGCAGGTCGTAGCCGTCGACCCATCCAAGGCGCAGTTGGTCCCAGCCAGCATCGAAGCCGTGCACCCGGCAATCAGCGTAGAGATCGCGCACCTCATCTCCCAGGTCGCGCGCCCTCGCGAACCTGATGCGGCTATGCTCAATCCGCTCGGCGGCCCAGCATTCAAGTGCTTCCATGAAAGCCGAGGCAGCAGCATCCACTATGTTTTCGCCCTTCCCCTGCGAAACAGCGTTGGAAAGGGAAAGGGGCCGCACAACTTGGGCGACGGATACACCGGCGCGGTCAAGTCTGGACAAGGAGCCGATCCGGGTGATGCCGAAACAGCGCCGAGCCGCGACAAGGTCTCTGACGAGCCGCTCGGTAGATTCCGGTCGCCGGCCGCGGAAATCACAGCAGCTGGAGAACTCGCGTGAAAGTCGGGCTCCCAGATCTGCAGCGGCTGGTGACGACCCGTTCATGCGCTTTTGTACGGCGCGCGAAGCCCCAGGCGGGCAATGTCGGACTGTACTCGCGCAACGAGAGCTGCGGCCTGCTGCTCTCCACCCACCTGCAGTGCACGAGCCAAGTCCGTCCCGACGGCCTGCTCCGATTCCCCACGGCTATGACGAAGCAAAGCGCGTTGTCGAAGCAACGCTGCAAGCCAAAACACCTGGCCGCTCTGAGTCGAGGTCAAGATTGCATTGTCCAAGATTGAAAGAGCTTGTTCGTTGAGTCCTGCGCGAGCAGACAATTCGGCGCGCATTCCGTCGTAGACGGGGGCGCCTTCGGATGTAGACATCCCGCGGCCAATCAAGGTGGCTTCGAATTCCGCCAAGCCGGCCACCGCATCGCCGATCATGCCGTCCGCCCACGCACGAAACAGTGCGGCTTTCGCCAGAACATCAGGCACGGCTTGCGCCAAGTGAGCGATCTCATCCGCAACCTTGATCACACCCTCATGATTGTTCCTGTAGCATCTCAACTCCAGGTCGAATTCCAGCGCATGCAGCAAGCTATTGAGATGACTGATGTGCACTGCCCATCCCTTGGCGGCTTCCACGCTTTGCGACGATCCAATGTCGTCACCCATGAACCAGAGAGAGAACGCGCGTTCGCCGAGACCGCAAACCTTTGCGTCGTGGCCCCCGTAGCGACTTCTGCTGAACCGAGCGCGGTCCTCGTCATACAGACGAAGACCATCCTCCACGCATTGCAGACAGCGGGAATGAAGCCCAGCATCGATGTTCGTCGCCCAAGCGCAATGGAGCGACTGGAGGCGAACCTCTGGGTCGCCAGAACCTTCAAGATCGCGCACAAGAATGTCAGATCTTGCGCGCTGCGTCTCGTAGTCGGGGGAAGTGAACCACCAGCCCCAGTACAGTGGAAACCATTTCGCACGATCCTGACCGTTACGTTCGGCGCAGAGCGACAGCCCTTGTTCGTAGATCGAGCGAGCTTGCTCACTCCCTTTCCCGAACAGCGCCGCAGCTACAGGCCCACGAACAGTGAGGAGGCGAAGCCGAAGATCGCTTGCGTCGTTGCTCTCGTTGGCCTGCATGAGCTGCTTTTCGGCAAAATCCGACATTCGGTCTGCCTCGTGTATCGCCGAACGGAGAGCGCTCGCTTCGGCTGCTTGGATTGCGCATCGTGCTGACTCCAGGGGCTGGCCAGCCTGCTCGAAATGCCACGCCATGGTTTCATCTGGTAGCGACACAACAGTGCCTGACTGAACAAGTCTGACGATGCGCGCGTGAATCTCGCGACGCTCCGACTTGAGGAGACTGTCGTAAGCGGCCTCCTGGATGAGCACATGACGAAATCGGATCGCCGAATCCGGAGTTTTTCGACGCACGATCCCGGCCTGTGCCAGCCCCTCGAGCGCCGCATCCAAGTCAACAGCGAGAGGCTCCGGCTCCATTAAGGTGACCAGGAGCTTCCAGCGGAACTCCCGTCCGATCACACTGGCGATCTGCGCCACCCTCCTAAGCTGACCCAATCCGGCCAGGCGGGCTGCGATGAGGTCCTGCAGGTTCAGAACGCGGCCCTCACGAAGAAGCGCTTCCCATTCGGTGCGCTTTGACTGGACAGTTGCATCCACGCCCTCTCTGAGCAGCAGGGCAAGCTGCTCTGCAAACAGGGGAACACCATCACTCTTTTCGTAGACGAAATCAGCAAGCTCTGCGGGACGAGGGCTCTCCCAGATTCGATCGAGAAGTTCCGAAGTCGCTTGAGCAGTAAGGCCGGCTAGTGCGATTGAAAGCACGTTGGGGTCGCCGAGAGGTTCGGCGGCCATTGCCTCGCGCGAGGTTGCAACGAAGAGAACCGGCCTGGAGACGATCCACTCCGGCAGCCTCGTAGCTACCGCCTTTGTGAGCGTGTCAGCCCAGTGCAGATCCTCAATTACGATCAGCACCGGTCCGGAGCTCGTGGAAGTAGTCAGCACGGCCAGAATTGCTTCGACCGCCCGCGCCCTGATTTCGTCATCCGAGAGGTCGATCTGCCAAGCTTCGCTCGACCGCTCGTGCACCTTGCCGAAAAGCAGGAACGCAACAATCTCGGCGTTGAGTTCGCCGACCTCGGGACCCAGGTTGCGCAGAAAATGAACGACCGCCTCCGGAGGAGGTTGAGGGGTTTTGGTCGCCTCCGAAACGGCCTCCCTGATCGATTCCAGGAACGGGTGTAGTGGTTCGGTGTTGCCGCGTGGTTCGCATTGGAACACGAGCGCGACAGCATTTTCCGCCGCGATCACGCGGCGTAACTCCGCGACCAGCCGCGATTTGCCCATGCCCGCGTCGCCATGGAGCAGCACAAACTGGCCATGGCCGCCCTTGGCTCGAGCCCAGCGCCGCGCGCACAATTCGAGTTCGTCGTCACGGCCGACCAGAGGCGCCGATACACGCCGATAGCGTGTAAAACGATCGGATTGGCGACGGCGGGCAAGTGGCCGCCACAATTGAACAGGCTCGCCAAAGCCCTTCAGCTCCCGCAACCCGATGTCCTCGAATTCGAACGCGCTGCTCGTCAGGCGATGCGTGGTGTCCGCCACAGCTACGCTGTTCGGTGCAGCCTCAGACTGAATGCGAGCGGCAAGCGCTGGAGGGATTCCGATCACCTCGGTATGGTCGGGAAGTCTTGTTTTTGAAATGTCAGCAACCACGACCAAGCCGGTGGCTACACCGACTCTTATCTTTAGGTTTGATTCGACCTGTTGCGATAATCGCTGACACCAATCGACCAACTGAAGTGCCGTCTTAACGGCAAACTCGGCGGCGTCCTCGCTCGGCTCTGGGTATCCGAAGTAAGCGCAGCCGCCGTCGCCCTGGACGTGTTCAAGATAACCGCCGTTGCCGCTGATTAGGGCTGCCGCCTCATTATGCAGAGTCCTCTGCAAGGCGCCGAACTCTTCGGGATCGAGTTGATGCAGCAGGGCGGTCGAACCGACAATATCGTAGAAAAGCGCCGTGACCTGCCTGCGTTCTCCCGAACGCGGGCCGACTGGAAACTCTCGTCCCTCACTAGACATCGGATATTCCGCACGATCTGCGACTGCGCGACGCTGCGTCTAAGGAAGGATGATACCTAAGCTCGACGCGCACTGCGAGCTCTATAAGGCTCAGGCGTGTCTAGCGACGTCAAGACGTCGGACAAATGGCAGCGTTGCCGCAAGCTCGATCTATGCCGACGCACCTTGGACAGCCCGCCCTCGACCTTTGTTGTCGTGCTCTCGGGCGCGACAAACAGACATCGTAACCGAATTGCACACAACATCAATTGTCCGCTCATAGCCTATTGGTGCTCGAAGCGGCCCGTCCGGTCTCGGCCCCACTGCCGACTAGTCCCCTTTCGCTTCCCTTCCGGCCAATGGTGCCCGAAGGAGAAGCGCGATGGGACATTTCCAGCACGATCCTGCGATGCCGGAGCGCAAAGCTTGGAATGCTAGCCGGAACGTCGCTCGCGCGATCGAGCGCTCTTTTTCGTCATCCAACGCATCTCTTCGCGACGAACCTCAGGTTCAGGTCCCACAAAAGGTCTTATAGACGCGGGCATCGCGCGGTGGTGGCTCGGCATAGCTCGCGAAGCCTGGCTGGACTTCGTATGGCTTGCCGAGCACGGTCAGAAGGTCCTCGAACGGTCCGAACTCCTGTTTCTTCACGGCGGCCTCGATGACCGCCTCAACGTGGTGGTTGCGCGGGATAACGGCCGGATTGACGCGCTGCATGGAAGCCCGGCGCGCTGAACCTTCCTGCGGCTCTTGCCTGAGCCGTTTGCGCCAGCGCTCGGCCCAGTCGTCATATGGGGCAGGGTCTTCGAAGAGGCTGCGCACCGCGACGTCGCCTTCGGGTCCCATAGCGGCCTCGCTCAGGCGTCGGAAAGTCAGGGTGAAGTCCGCCTTGCCAGCGACCATCCGATCGAGAAGATCCTGCGTCAGCGCAAGATCGCCTTCCCGCTCCGACAAAAGTCCCAACTTGCTACGCAAGCCACTATTATACGCGTCGCTGAACCGTGCTGCGAAGGCAGAAAGCGCCTCTTGGGCCTGCTCCACGGATCTGTCCTGATCCTCAGCCAGGAGGGGCAGCAGACACTCCGCCAGCCGCGTCAGGTTCCACTGGGCGATCGCAGGCTGATTGGCATAAGCGTAGCGACCTAACTGGTCGATCGAGCTGAATACGATCTTGGGATTGTAGATGTCCAGAAAAGCGCAGGGGCCATAGTCAATCGTCTCGCCGGCGATAGACATGTTGTCGGTGTTCATAACCCCGTGAATGAAGCCGACGAGCAGCCACTGCGCTACGAGGTTCGCTTGGCGCGCAATCACACTTTCCAGCAGTGCCAGGTAGGGGCGAGCAGCACCCGCGGCATCCGGGTAGTGCCGGGTGATCGCGTGATCAGCGAGAGCCCTCACCGCATCCACGTCCCCGCGCGCCGCGAAGAATTCGAAGGTTCCGATCCGCATGTGGCTGGATGCGATCCGTGTCAGCACTGCGCCTGGCAGGTAGGTTTCTCGTATCACCTCATCACCGGTCATGACCGCAGCAAGCGCCCGAGTGGTCGGAATGCCAAGAGCCGCCATGGCCTCACTGACAATGTACTCGCGCAGAACGGGGCCAAGCGCCGCCCGCCCGTCGCCGCCGCGGGAAAACGGTGTTCGGCCGGAGCCCTTTAGCTGGATATCCCGGCGCACTCCTTCCTGATCGACGATCTCGCCTAGCAGGATTGCCCTTCCGTCGCCGAGCTGCGGCACGAACTGGCCGAACTGGTGTCCGGCATAGGCGGTAGCGATCGGCTCGGCACCTTCGGGAATCCGTTTGCCGGCAAGAATCTCAACACCCGCCTGCGTGGCGAGTTCTACCGGGTTGAGCCCGAGCTGGACGGCCAGCTCCTGGTTAAGCTTGAGGAGGTGCGGTGCGGAGACCGGGGTCGGGGAAACACGCGCATAAAACGAGCTCGGCAGCCGAGCATAGCTGTTGTCAAATGCAAAGCGTACCGTCATTCACACTCCTCAAACATCAACGGCAGTCGCGAGACGCTTCGTCGGTCGCAAAGATTGTTATCAATGACAATAGTGCCATCAGACTGCCGGTCCGTATGCTGATGTGGCGATGCTCGAACTTCATTTCCAGCTACGTGCCAGAAATGGATGTGTCAGTGCCTTCGGGCAAGTAGCCTCTTCGAGCGGAACGGCTACGACGCTTCTCGCGCCAGCGAACGTCTGGTCTTCGCGAATCGGTAGCCTTGAGCCGCCTGACTGCTTTCGGCCCCATTTTTGACATTCAGTCAGACGGTGTCCGCAATGCGCCGACGACAATTCTTTCTCTGAGATGCTTCAGTTGGCTCACTTTGCGTTCTGTTAGAGCTTCGTCGAAGAACATTCCCGCCGCAAACCCCAAGGTTATCGTGGAATTTTGCTAAGCCACTTTCTTTGACAAGTGGCCTGGCTTCAGTCGCTCCTTGAGGATAGGTGCTTTGCTTCAACTTTAGTTGGCGACGCTCTTGATGCCAGATGCGACCGCTGCATTATCAGCGGATTGGGTTATGCTGTTGAAAAGGACACACGCACTTTCTTTTTTGCGGAAATTGAACCCTAAGCAGGATTTGTCGTTTGCACATTGCAGTATGCAGTCGGGATATCGGAGCGGAGAGGTCCAATAGGCATTGCCAGAAATTTCCGTTTTTATGGCGAACACCAAATTCGAGTAGCGCAAATTGCTCTCGACCACTTTCTTTGCGGCCATGATCGACTCTTCGCTTTTGACCAGTAGCGATGCGTCCCCTTTCATGAAACAGGCTCGAAATTTCGTGTTATAAGTAACCGCTAGACACCTGAAGTCGGTATCGCAGGCGGTTTGACACTGCTCAGAACTCACGTTCCTAATTGGCATATCCGGCAGGTCGTTTCCGATCGCGTCCCACCCGGACACGACAACAAATCCACTATCTGGATCGACCTCTGTCGCAGGAGTTTCTGCGGGGACAGTTGCGGCCTGCTCTCGTAACGGGTCAGGAATGATGTCTGAAGACGCAAATGTGCGACCATCCAGCCACCCGCATCTTGTTGCAAGATCGACGGCGGATGAATCATTAAGGCCGACCAACTGAAGCGTCTGAGCAGCAGCACCAGGCCCGGCTGGTGGCGCTGTCGGGGCAGAACGAGCTGCCAATGATACATTTACGTCTACGCCGTTTACACTCCGCCGAGAGTAACACCACGCTCGGTCCCAGGTTTCGTCGTTCTCATCCTTGAAGTGGTGACCTGTGATTAACTCCCAAGTGGTGCCTTGGAACTCGACGTTCTTGGTGGCGAACTTGTTGAAGTCGACGGTCACCACGTCAGGCCTGGTAGGGGCGTCAGCCTGGGGCGCCCGCTCCTGAGCTGGCTTTGGAGTTGGAACAGGAATAGGCGGCTCGTCTTTTGGGGAGGTGAGATCGCTTGGCTGCTCTGTGGTCGGCAAAACCGCCGGCTCCGGCAAGGTTTTGTCCCATAGACCAAGATTGATGCCTAGCCCAATCCCGACCGCCGCCACTGCAATGGCTCCGCCAGTCGCCATTCGGCGAAAGGCGGTCGCTCGGGCTGTCTTCTCTTGGGCCGCGGCTTGAGCCTGCAAGGTTGGAATCGCTGACCTTTTGACGGCGAGATCGACGGCTTGCTCAAGCAGGGTGGTGTTATGCCGGACGAGCACTTTTGCGACCCTTCATTGATACCGTTACCAGGTCTGAGACCTCAGGCGGCAAATCCTGGTCCAGGGCCTTGCGAAGGACTTCGGGATCATCGGTGAAGAGCGGAACATAGAGGATCTCTTTGACCAGCTTTTCCACAGGCACCTCAACCCGCTTCTCAACCTCTTTCTCGACCATAACTTCGACTGGTACCTTAATCGTTTGAATTCGGCGCCAACGCCAACTCAGAAGCATTCTGCGGAGCAGCCTGGAAGTCTTGCTCTCTGAATTGTCCTCTTCTCGGGCGGCAATGCGCTGGAGCGCTAGAGCGACCATTGCCGTAATTGGTCCCGCGAGCGCGGCGATGAGCGCGAGCGAGCCGAACCAAATCACAGAGATTATTCCGGCCTGTGCCTCAGTCACCAGTTCAGGTTTGCTGCCGTACCACCGTGAGGCAATACGGCGGACCTGATCTGTCCGCGCCATTGGGATCCGCTCCTTGGCCAAGGCGCTGAGGTCTTTGGCAATCTGGTCCTGTCTGACCTGGTTTTGCGCCGAGGTGTTTGCCTTGTTGGCTTCTGCCGCCTGGGCATCTGCGAGCCGTTTGCCCGCTTCATCCGATCGACGCTGCCAAGCCGCGGCATCACTATCGCGCGTTTGCTCCAGAGACGAACGCCTATCGACAAGCTTCTGCCTCTGGTCAGTAGTCATAGGAGGGCTGCTTGCCCGCAAACGATCGAAATTTTCGCGCAGCGCAGCAACCTCCTGATCAAGCGGCTCAATCTGAGTGTCGAACTTGGTAATAATTTTAGTGCGAGGGTTGGCAAGTTTAGCCACTGCCGATTCTAGCCTGCGTGCCGAGTCGCTGTCGCCTGAATCGCGCGCCATCTTGATACGTTCAACAAAGCTGTCCCGTTGGCGCTCGAACTGATCGACAGCGTCTTTAACTTCGCGATCACGCTGTTGAATCAGCGCCGATCGAACCGCGTTTTTCTCATCCACTTGATCGCGAACACGCGAGGCCTCTGGAGTAAGGGCTGTCGTTCCCTCCAATTCCGCATTGGCCTCGGCAATTTGCGACTGAAAGGTCGCACGCGATTTTTCCGCAAGAGAGGTCAGCTGCTCAATTTCGGAACGGGCTTGATCGACCTGATCGGCTTTTCGACCAAGTTCGTCAGCAGAGGCGAGCTTTGTCGCTTCCTGCTCAAGGGCATCAATTTTGTTTACGAGCTCCTCATAACGCAGCTGACGCAATGCGCCTGCCCTCTCCATTCCCATGAAGACAGTTTCGAAAGTGATGCCTGCAAGAACCAGGAGGAAGACCAAGATAATGGGCTTCCAGAGCCAAGACGCGCTGAAAAGCAGTGTAGCTATCGGTATCTTGGTGAGCTCCGCGATTGCCACCATGAGAAAGGGTGCACTGGCGAGCGTCAAATCCATTGCAGTGACAGACTCGCTTGCAGAAAACGCTTGTACGCCTAATGCTACACCTGTCGTAAGCCCAATCGCTGCGGCCGCGATCTCTAGGGCCCAGGCACCACGGTAGGTCCACTGGCCATAGCTTGCCAGCTTTTGACTCATCACAGTCTGCATTTTACTCGACCCCCCGACAGGGCAACATCACGCCTTGATCGCCTATCAGCATACACTGAAAAATAACTATGTTAACGATTTTGAAAGTCTTAGTTAAGGCGTCTTCTCTCTATTGCCGCAACAACTTTTTCTGCCCTTCAGATATAGAATACCTCGTCAAAAAATGGGGTCTAGCAGACCGCGCCGCCCATGCATGGTCTTCGTTGGGTCGGTGTAAGCGGAAAGCCGAACAGGCCGTAGCGCGCTTACTCCGTTACATTTTAGCTAGCAGAGTGTTTCGCATGGGATCCCATCCTTGTCGCGATCGAGTTTTCCGCCCCATGAGCAGTTTTGCAGGTACCAGTTGGCTTCGTCGCAGGAACCGA
>NZ_JAMYOX010000058.1:0-25164 GCF_040320025.1 Mesorhizobium sp. M0808 | reverse complement strand
CTCTCCGTGCGTGAGGATCGGCTCGGCCCATCCGAGCAACCCTCGTCTTTTAATCGCACGAAAGGGCGGGCCACCGTTCTCCGCCTCGGAACATGACGTCTAGATCAATTCCTCGCCGCGCACCTGTGCAGTTTTGCACAAGCATGCGCGGAATTGCAAATCGCCTGAATTTGACGTCCGCGCGAGAATAGGCCTGATCCAATTCAGGGAAGCGATCGATGGATATCGAAGGTTTGCGAACGATGGTGGCGCGGCACGCGACGTCGGCCAATGCGTTGGTGGCGCTCGGTTTGGCGATGGAGGCGCGTATTTCCGGCACGCCACTCGAGGGCAGTGTGGCCCGGCGCACAGGGGCCGTCCTTGCCGAACTCGGCGCCTCCGACGTCGTGGCAAGTGCTGGCGTCATCGAACTTACGCCGGTGCTGGCCAGCATCCGGGTCGATCTGCTTTCAGGTGGCAAGCTGCTGTCGCGCTCCTCCGAAAGCGTCGAGGCCCTGGAAGCCCGTTTACGCCAGGCCTTCGGCGACGTTTCATCTGGCTTCCCGGCGTTGCTGAAGCGGCTGATCGCGCCACAACTGGCCGGTTTGCTGGAGAGGCTCGCCGCACCGGGCGCAGCCTTCCTGGATATCGGCGTCGGCGTCGGCGCCCTGTCGGTGTCCATGCTGCGGCAATGGCCCGGCCTGAAGGCGGTCGGTGTCGATCCCCTGCCTGAAGCCATCGCGCAGGCCGCTGCCAACGTCAGGGCAGCCGGGCTCGAACATCGCATCGAACTGCGCACCGGGCTGGGCCAGGATATCGCGGACACGGCCGCGTTCGACCTTGTTTTCGTACCAAGCGCCTTCATCCCCGAGCCGGATGTCAGGGCCATCGTCAAGCGCAGCCACGCCGCGTTGCGGCCCGGCGGCTGGCTGCTGCTGGCAATGGTCAATCCTGGACCGGATGCACTGGGAGACGCCCTCGCCCGCTTCCGCACCACAATGTGGGGCGGCACGGTCTTTGAAAAGGGCGCAGCCCAGGACCTGATCGATCAGAGCGGCTATGCCGACAGCCGGTTGCTGCCCGGCCCGACCGGGGCGCCTGTCGCCTTCGTCGCCGGGCGTAAGCCGGGCTAACGGTTTCCAGGAGCGGACAATGAAACTGCTGATCTTTGGTGCTTCCGGTGCGACCGGCCGTGTGCTTGTCTCGGAGGCATTGGCAAAGGGCCATGCGGTGACCGCCTTCGTCCGCACGCCGGGCAAGCTTGCCATCAGCCACGAAAATCTGAAGGTGATCGTCGGAAATGTCGCCGATCGGGAGGCGGTCGAACGCGCCGTTGTCGGGAATGATGCGGTTTTCAGCTGTCTTGGGGTGGGCGTGCCGCTGAAACGCGATCCGGCCGTCGTTGCCGGCATCGGCTTCATCGTCGCGGCGATGCAGCAGGCCGGCCCCGAACGGCTCATCTATCTTTCATTCCTTGGAGTTCGCGACAGCCGGCGGCAACTAGGCGCCCTGTTGGGCAACATCATCGCGCCATTGGTGCTGCGCCATGAGGTGGCGGACCACGAAGTGAAGGAAAGCCTGATCGTTCAATCCAATCTCGACTGGACCATCGTGCGGCCCCCCAAGCTGAGCAATGGGGCGGCAACGGGTGAATTTCGCCACGGCAATGGCATCCGGTCGGCGTCGTTGCTGCCGACACTGGCGCGGGCCGACGTAGCGGCGTTCATGCTCGCCCAGCTCGACGACACCACCTACTCGCGCAGGGCAGCCAACATCCTGCGCTGACGTCTCGCGGGAGCCGTCCTCCCCTCGACGAACCGCCCGTTATGTCTTCATCGTCCTTATCTTCATCGTCCTTATCTTCATCGCCCTTATCTTCATCGCCCCTATCTTCATCGCCCTTGTAGGCAGCACCAAAATGGACGAATAGTCTTGAAAGGCGCGCCTCCCTGAAATTGCCGGCATGCGGTTTCTCAGTTGGCGGCATCGCCGCAGCCGGATCCTGGAATGGCCAGTCCTTTGGAACCACGCAAGAGAAGAGGTTCGGTCGCCGCAAGGCTGCTGGCGGTGGATGCGTGGATCGATTCCTCGGTCTACGAAATCGGCTTCAGGGCGCGCCAGTTCTGGGAGGCGGCGACCATCTTCTCGCGGCGTTTCCGCGTCGGCGGCTGGCGCCGCGGCCTGATCGAACTGGTGAGTGAAGGCTTTACGCTCGGTGCCGGCGGCATCGTCGTCCTTTTGGCGCTAGCCTTGCCGGCCTTCCAGATAACCGCCGGCGACTGGCGCACGCAAGGCGACTTCGCCGTCACCTTCCTCGACCGCTACGGCAACGAGATCGGCCAGCGCGGCATCATCCAGCGCGATTCGGTGCCGGTCGACGAGATGCCCGACCATGTCATCAAGGCGGTGCTGGCGACCGAAGACCGCCGTTTCTTCGACCATTACGGCATCGATGTGCTCGGCCTGTCGCGCGCCATATTCGAGAACGTACGGGCCAATTCCGTCGTCCAGGGTGGCTCGAGCATCACCCAGCAGCTGGCCAAGAACCTGTTCCTGACCAATGAGCGGACGTTCGAGCGCAAGATCAAGGAAGCGTTCCTGTCGCTGTGGCTCGAAGCCAATCTGTCGAAGAAGGAAATCCTGCAGCTTTACCTCGACCGCGCCTATATGGGCGGCGGCACCTTCGGCATCGAGGCGGCAGCCGATTTCTATTTCGGCAAGAGCGTCAAGGACCTGAACCTTGCCGAGGCGGCGATGCTGGCCGGCCTGTTCAAGGCGCCGACCAAATATGCGCCGCACATAAACCTGCCCGCCGCCCGGGCGCGGGCCAACGTGGTGCTGTCCAATCTGGTCGATTCCGGCTTCATGACCGAAGGCCAGGTGCTGCAAGCAAGGCTGCACCCGGCCGAAATCGTCGACCGCGGCGAGCAGAAGAGCCCCGACTATTACCTCGACTGGGCCTTCGACGAGGTCAAGAAGATCGCCGCCAAAGGCGGCCCGCACTCGCTTGTCGCCCACACCACCTTCGATGCCAACATCCAGAAGGCGGCCGAAGAATCGATGGAGTTCCACCTCCGCCAGTTCGGCAAGGAATACAACGTCACCGAGGGCGCCATCGTCGTCATCGAGACCAATGGCGCGGTCAGGGCGATCGTCGGCGGCCGCGACTACGGCGCCAGCCAGTTCAACCGCGCCACCAAGGCGCTTCGCCAGACCGGCTCCTCGTTCAAGCCCTATGTCTATGCGACGGCGATGGAGCATGGCTTCACGCCGGATTCGGTGGTTTCCGGCGGACCCATCTCCTGGGGCAGTTGGTCGCCCCACAATTACAATGGCGGGTCGGCCGGCAACGTCACGCTGATCACGGCGATGGCCAAATCGATCAATACGGTGCCGGTGCGGCTGGCCAAGGATTATCTCGGCATCAAGCCGATCAAGGCGATGGCCGAGGCGATGGGCGTCGAGTCGCCGCTTGAATCGCACAAGACCATGGTGCTCGGCACGTCGGGCATGACCGTGATGGACCAGGCGACGGGTTACAGCGTGTTTGCCCAGAACGGCTTTGCCGGAACCCGGCACGGCGTCAGCCAACTCTTCACCCGTACCGGCGAGGTGGTCTACGACTTCGCCAAGGATGCGCCGCCGCCGCATCGGGTGCTGTCGGAGCTGGCGCTCAAATACATGAACACCATGCTGGCGGCGGTGCCGGTGATCGGCACGGCCCGGCGCGCAGCCCTTCCAAACATCGTCGTCGCCGGCAAGACCGGCACGACCCAGTCCTACCGCGATGCCTGGTTTGTCGGCTTTACCGGCAACTACACGGCCGCCGTCTGGCTCGGTAATGACGACTTCACCGCGACCAACAAGATGACCGGCGGCACGCTGCCGGCCATGGTGTGGCAGCGCCTGATGCTCTATGCGCACCAGAATATCGACCTCAGACCGATCCCCGGCCTCGATCACCCCTTCGTCGATGCCGAAATCGCCGCCAAGGCCAAGGAAGCGGAAAAGAAGAACGCCGAACAGGCAGCTGCCGATGCCGCCGCCGAGCGTCCGCCGGTGCTGTCCAGCCGGACCACCCAGACCCTGAAGGAACTGACCAGGCTGTTCCAGGCGGCACCCGTGCTCGACGCGCCCGCTGCGCCGGAGACCCTGTCGGCGCTGTGACGGCCAATTGCGCGGGGCCGCTTGCCACAAGGCCCTGCGCCGCGATATCCCCGAGCGGCAATCTTTCATTCCCGGCCTTCGGTTCCCTGCCTCCTCATGCTCAAGAACGCCTTCCTGACACTGCTTTCGCTTGCCATCGCCGTCGTCGGCGGTGGCGGCAGCGTCTGGTATGCACTGAAGCTGCAGGATGGCGTCGGCGCCATCAGGATCGGCCAATGGACCGCCTTCCCCGATATCGGCACGCCGACGGCAGATCCCTATTCGAAGGCCCGCGTGGCTCGCGAAGGCGTGCTGGCGCTCGGACAGGCGGAAGGACTGTCCTTCATCGCCGAGCGCGATTCCGGCGGCGAACAGCTCAAGCGGCAATGTGCCTACAAGATTGCGGGCGGCTTTCCCACCGCCCGGTTCTGGACGCTTTATGCCGCCGACCAGTCGCTTGGCGTGGTCGAGACCGGCAAGCCGAGGCCGGCTGCGCTGCAGTCCTATCAAGTGCTGCGCCAGGCCGACAATTCGGTGGTCATTTCCGTCGGCAGCCGCCCTGCGCCCGGCAACTGGCTGCTGACCAGCGGCGCCGGCAAGATGTACTTGGTGCTCACGTTCTACGACACGCCGATCGCCAGCAGCACCGGTCTCTCGGACGTCATGCTGCCGCAGATCCAGAAGGTCGGCTGCAATGCGTAGCCTGCTGCATGCCGTGCTGCTCGGCCTGCTCGGCGCCGGCATCGTGCACATCATCGTGCTGCTGCTCGTCCCCGAGTTCTCCGAACGCGACGCCTGGTCGCGATTGGCCATGGCTTCGGATCTCTACAAGATGACCAGGCTCGACGCGGAAGCCGGCGGCGCGCCGGTGGTGAAATCGGTCGATCCGCTGTTTTATGCGGCGGCATGCCGCTTCGACCTTGCCGAGGGGATGGTGCGGGTCAAGGCGCCGGGCAAGGTGCCATTCTGGTCGATATCGGTCTATGACCGCGGCGGCCACAACATCTACTCGTTCAACGACCACAGCGCGACCGCAGGCATGCTCGACACCGTTGTGCTGACGCCGGCCCAGATGATCGAGGTCCGCAAGGATCTTCCCGAGGAACTGCAAGGGGCCATCTTCGTCGAGGCGCCGATAGAGGAAGGCGTATTCGTCATCCGTTCGTTCGTGCCCGACGACAGCTGGAAGCCGATCGTCTCGCGGTTTCTCGAACAGAGTTCCTGCGAACTGCAGGATTTTTAAGCCGGTTCCGATGCTCAGTGATGCGGTACCGGCAATGTTCCCGAAGGTCCCGGCTTGTCGGGGCCGGCCGGCCGCGTTTCGCCCGTCAGCGGCCGCTGCTCGTAGCGCACCCCGGGAAAGATGATCACTGCCGCCGGCGCGGCTTGTTGTGCTCGATTGGTTGCCGCCGTTCGCGGCACGAAAGACAGTACCATGCCCATGGTTCGCGTATTCCTCTCGGTTGCCCCGGAGCACAACGCAACGCCTCCATAGTCGATTAAGAAGGCAGTAGGTTAACGGAGCGCTAACGGATCGCCGCTAAATTGATCTTTGTTCTTGGGAAACGCGAAACCGGTACAGCCCGGCAGAGCGCTGTCCAGATCGTGTCGAGTGTCGGGCGTATCCTTCGTGTCAGCTTCGGATTTCAGGCAAATCGCAGCAGGAGCTGAATCGGGAAAGGCCGAAAGGCTGTTTCGCGCCGCGGTATCGGCGTTCTGCTCGCTCACCCGCCCTTCGCGCCGGGAAATCGCGCAGCTCGAAGACCTGACGCTGCCGCTGTTCGAGAATGTCTCGGTCGAATCGCGCCGCTACGTCGCGGCAGCCCTTTCCGAATGCGAATATGCGCCCGCCGCGCTGGTGCGGCGGCTTTGCCAGGAGCGGGTCGATATCGCCGCGCCGCTGCTCATCCGCTCGCGCGCCCTCAGCGACGTCGACCTGATCGCGCTGATCGGACGTCACGGCCTGCCGCATGCCCGTGCCATTGCCCGCCGCAAGGATCTCAATCAAACGATCGCGGATCTCATCAAAGTGCTCGAAAGGCCGACGCTGGTGCGGTCGCAGCAGCAGCCGGAAACAACCGCCAAAGCCGCGTCCGAAAACGCCGAAGTGGTTGCGGGCGAGGTCAACAGGCAAGAGGCTTCCGATGTCGCCGAAACTGTACGGCGGCGGTTGCGATCCATGATGCGCGAGAGCTGCACCGCCATCGGTCCGTTCGTCGCGCCGCAAACCTACGTCAAGCTGCGCGAGACCGCGCTGACCGGCAATGCGGCATTCTTCCAGACAGCGCTCGCCGATGCGCTCGAAGTCGATTTTTCAACGGCGCGGACGCTCACCGCGAGCCACAATTACACACCGCTTCTGGCCGCCTTGCGCGCGCTCGACCTCAGCGAAGACAAGGCGTTCCTGATCACGGCCGCCATCTATCCGACCGAGTTTCCGCACCCGCAGGCGATCCGCATCTTCCTCGACCGCTACCGCCTGCTGCACCGCGACGCGGCGTTGGACAGGCTCCGCGGCTGGAAGGCCGACACCGTGTCGAAAATCGTTCGCAAGCCCGGGCGCGTCGCCGCAAACGCCGACCTGCGCAAGCCGAACAGCGCCGATATGACCGCCAGCCCAAAGGCGCGTCGCATCTGAGGCTTGCCGTTACGACGCCTTGACCGAGATAAGCTCCTCGACGGGAATGGCGCCCGCCTCGATCTCGACCACCCAGATATCCGGATCGAATCTCTTCTCGCGCTCCAGCCGCGCGTCGAAGATGGCGGCATCGTCGCCTTCGCCAAGCAGGCTGAAAAAACGGTCGTCCGGCCTGGCTGAATCGTAACTCGTCTGCGGCGCCGGCCCGAATAGCGCTATCCCCCCCAGCCTGCCCCGCGCCAGCACGAAAACCGCGCCGGCTTCCGTCGCGCCGCGCTTGACCACGGCGGCAAAGCCGCCGGCGCTGAAAACCCGGCGCAACAGCGCCGACACCCACAGATCGGTGGTTACCCGCATGGAGAAGTCCTGGACATGCGGCGGTCCTTACAGCATTGGCCGGAAGACCGTAACCGGTCTTTGCCAGGCGATCGGCGAGCGGCCGTTTCGACCCTTAGTTGGTCAGGCCGATCTCGCGCATCTTGACGTAGACGATCTCGTCGGGCTCGCCGGTCTCGGGCAGGCCGAACAGCGCCTGGAATTCCTTGATCGCGGCCTTGGTGCGTGCGCCGACGACGCCGTCCAATTGCATGTCGTCATTGCCGAACGCCTTCAGTCCGGCCTGGATCTTGACGATGCGGGGATCCGGCGCCGTCGCATTTGCCGGTGCGGACACCGGAATGGCGGCTGGAACAGCGGCCGTTTCGACCGGCCGCGGCACCGGATGCGGCACCACGGCCGCGGTCTTTGGCGTGGCGCCCAGTTGATCCAGCAGGACGCTGTCGATCTCGCCGGAGGCATTCAATCCGACCTTCTGCTGATAGGCCTGGATGGCCTTGCGCGTATTCGGTCCGGGAATCCCGTCAACGGTGCCGGCATAGAAATCGAGATCCTTCAATATGCCCTGGACCTGCTCGACGACCGGGTCGCTCTTGATCGGCGCAGCGGCCGGACGCACGATATTGATGGTAGTTTCGGGCTCGTCGCTGTCCGCCCGCGGAAAGCGCTCGATACTCCTGGTGGCGAAAAACGCGCCGGCATGCGGAAAAGGCTGGTACCAAAGCGCGTTCGCCGAGACGTAGAACAGCGTCACCAGGAACGCGGTGGAGCCGCCGACCACAACAGGATTGCGCGAGATCAGGCTGCCCAGCGCCATCGCTCCGTGCTCGAAGGCATTGCCGCGGCGTTTGACCGCCCTAGGCTGTTTTGCGGAGCGACCCATTGCTCTCCCCTTTGCCACCGTCCGCCTTGGCTTTGACTGCGGACATCGGCACCACGCCGGTCTTCTCCTTCGAACGGCCTGTCGGCCCGTTCACGGGAAGGCTGATCGTCACCGTAGTGCCCTCGCCCGGCATGCTTTCGATCGACATTGTGCCCTCGTGCAGCGCCACCAGCCCCTTCACCAGCGAGAGCCCGAGGCCTGTGCCTTCGAAACGGCGGGTATAGTCGTTCTGGATCTGCATGAACGGCTTGCCGAGATTGACGAAGTCTTCCTCGGCGATGCCGATGCCGGTGTCCCGGACCCAGAAATGCAGCCGCGAGCCGATGCGCTTGGCGCCGATGACGACATTGCCGCCTTCGGGCGTGAACTTGATCGCGTTGGAGACGAGATTGATCAGGATCTGCTGCACGGCGCGACGGTCGGCATTTATTTCGCCTGCGTCCGGCGCGATCTGGGCCTGCAGATCGATGGCCTTTGCCTCGGCTTGCAGGCGCATCA
This sequence comes from Mesorhizobium sp. M0808, assembly GCF_040320025.1. Lineage (NCBI taxonomy): Bacteria > Pseudomonadati > Pseudomonadota > Alphaproteobacteria > Hyphomicrobiales > Phyllobacteriaceae > Mesorhizobium > Mesorhizobium sp. M0808. The sequence continues at coordinate 16,684 of NZ_JAMYOX010000058.1, read as the reverse complement.
TCGATTGGCACATCTCGACCGCTTCGCGGAAGCGGAACGGTTCCGGTTCGGTCGCGTAGGCGCCCGATTCGATCCGCGATACGTCGAGTATCGAGGTGACGACGGCAAGCAGGTGCTGGCCCGAATCCCTGACCAGCCCGACATATTCCTTCTGGCGCGGATCCTTGAAGCTGCCGAACATCTCGTGCAGCAACATGTCGGAAAAGCCGATGATGGCATTGAGCGGAGTGCGCAGCTCGTGGCTGACGACGGCAAGGAAGCGTCCTTTCGCCACCTCGGCGGAGGCAGCCGCCTCATTGGCTGCGGCAAGCTCCTGGCGCAGTCCGGCCAGTTCGTCGTTTTCGCGCAGAAGAAGCGTGAAGACAGTCTCCTGCCCCGGCGCGCGCATCATCTCGAGCGAGAACGGCCGGTAATTGTCGGCCGTCACGCCGCTGCTCTGCGGCAACCGTACGCGAAGGTCGAGCCGGGTCGACAGGGCGCCATCGCGCATATCGGCCAGCGCACTGAGATACGGGACGCGGTCGGACAGATGGATGCGATCGAAAAGTCCGGTGCCGAAAAGCAGCTCCGGTGGCAGCCGCAGCATAGTGCGTGCCTTAGCCGAGACGTCCAGAACCTCGCCATGCGCCGCGATTCGCAGCACGACGGCGTCGATGAGGTCTTCGAGCCGGTGGCTGCCGGCCGGATCGAGCTGTGCGTTGGCGGCGCCGCGAAGCGGAGCGATACGCGGAATGAGCGTGAGTGCCCAGGCCAGTGGTACCAGCCAGTGCCATGCGGCGATTTCGGTCTGGTCGAGCGGCAAGACGGAACCGGCTAAAGGCTGCAGCAAGACTGCGACAAAGGCCGATATGGCGCCCCAGATCACGGCACGGCGCGACTGGCCGATCCACCACGCTTCAAACGGCAGCGCTACCGCGAGCAAGGCAACCGGCGAGGCCACACCACCGGCGGCAGCGATAAGGGCACCCAGGGCAACGCTGCCGACGACCAAGGCGAGTTGGCCGGCCAGGGTCATCTTGCCCGAGGCAGCCACCAGCAGGGCGGCGAACCAGCAAAGGCCGAACGCCGCAAAGATGGCAGCCACAGTCACGGCCGCGCCCATGCCCGACGTGACCAGCGTCACCGCTGCACCCGCGCTGAAGAAAGGAGCCGCCAGCATGGCGCCAATGAACCGGCTGTGGCGGCAACGATCGCTCTGGCCGAGCACGGACGGATGAACCATCCGTTCGCAACCGGCGGCTATCGCGCCCGGCAACTCGGCGTATCTGGCCTTGATCGCACTCAACTCAACGCACCCGGTCGTGAACGGCCCTGCTTTGCAGGCGGCTTTTGTCGATCCAAAACTCGCATCCAGCGTTTAAGGAATGGATAAGGCTGGGCCGATCGTCCCCCGGCAGGCTGCAAATATCGGGATACCGGCGGGGAAAAACCGGGGCAATTGCCGCCATAGTAAACGGAGCGTTATCCACACCGCCCGCGCCTGCACCTACGACCGATGGCATCAAACTGTCGCCGATTAAGAAAATGATAATGAAAAACAATAGGTTGGATGGTTATCAGTTGCTGAATAAAATCTGAGCCGTTCGAGGCAAATGAACTTCAAAACGCTTCGTTTCGAATCTACCTAAAATTTAAGGAAAACTGTTGCTTTCGGGACAAGCCGTCCTTTGCGCGTCTGTGTCAGTATCGCGGTACAAGGGTCGTGCGGTTCGGATGCATGACGTCATAAAGGACAGACAGATGGGCTTTCTGATAAGAGCTGCTTTCTGGTTTTCGCTGGTGCTTCTGGCGCTGCCGCTGGGTGTCGGCGCCGATGATGCGGGCCGCGAAAGCGTCGGGCCGCTCCAGGCGCTGTTTGCGGCGCGCGAAGCCGTCGGCGATATCGCCGGCATCTGCGAGCGCAAGCCGGACGTGTGCGAGACCGGCAAATCGGCAATGCACACCATCACCGCCCGGGCCAGGGAGACCGCCAAGATCGCGGCCGCCATGCTGGACGACAAGGCCGCTGAACCCGATACGGTGACGACCACCGGCAGCGTGTCCGAGGAAATCGTGTTGCCGGCGAAAGTCGATTTGCCGGCGAAAGTGCACTTGCCGGCGAAGAACTGAGACTGTTTCGGCCGAATTCATCGCTAAACCGCAAGGCTCTCGCTCTCGGCACCTGCGGCGTTTCTCCTCTTTTTCCGTGACGTGGCAGCGCCGGATGACTATATCCGGGGGAATGACGACGACGATCCAGACCATCCGCGACGACTTTTCCCTGCTCGACGAGTGGGAAGACCGCTATCGCTATGTGATTGAACTGGGTGAAGCGCTGTCGCCGTTTCCCGACGAGCAACGCATACAAGCCAACAAGGTGCCCGGCTGCGTCAGCCAGGTCTGGCTGACCACCGAGCAAGGCGGGGGTGTCGACCCCGTTATCACCTTCAAGGGCGATTCCGACGCGCATATCGTGCGCGGCCTGGTCGCCATCATGCTGGCGCTGTTTTCGGGACGGCCGGCCAGCGAAATCCAGAGGACCGACGCAGAGGCCACATTGAAGGCACTCGGACTTGACGAGCACCTGTCGCCGCAGCGCGCCAATGGTCTTCGCTCGATGGTCAAGCGCATCAAGCGTGACGCCGAGGCAGCGCTGAAGCAGACCGCCTGACCGGACGGCAATTGCCGGCGGCATGAAGAACTGGCGGCCTGAGCTTGGTCTCCCCACAATGCGAAAACGGCGCCTGTAGGCGCCGTTTGAGTATCAAACCGGAAGAGCCGCTTGTCAGCGTCCCTTGCGCTTGCGGCCGAGACCCATCTTCTTGGCGAGCTGCGAACGGGCGGCCGCGTAATTGGGCGCAACCATCGGATAGCTCGGGTCCAGGTTCCACTTTTCACGATACTGGTCGGGCGTCAGATCATAGTGGGTCATCAAGTGACGCTTGAGCGACTTGAACTTCTTGCCGTCTTCGAGACAGATGATGTAGTCGTCATGCACCGACCGCTTCGGATTTACCGCCGGCTTCTGCTTGTCGGCAGGCGGCTGCTCGGCGGCCCCGCCGACGCGCCCGAGAGCGGCATGGACATCGGCGATAAGGTTCGGCAGTTCGCCGACCGGTACGGGATTGTTGCTGACATAGGCAGCCACCACGTCGGCGGTGAGCTCGATCAGCGCGTCACTGTTTCTGGAAGGTGTTTCGGTAATATCCATGGCGTTCAGGCCCCAACGAGAATTGTTTCTGTTTGCGCCCGTTTCGATAGTTGGGCATCGCGCGAACTTGTGCAGGAAAAAGCCTCCGCGATTCGCGTCGCGGCATCTTAATGGGCCGGGCCGCCAAGTAAGTCAATTCGCTTCTTTCGGTCTATTCAGCGATACAAGTCAAATCTTCCATATTCAGCTTCACTCTTTCGTGCAAAGCGTAACTTTGCCGTTTTTTCTGGTCAGACCAGCATCGACTGACGCCGCGGCAAGCAGCCATTACACAAACGGCAGCAGGTAAATAGAGTTCGATGCTTGACCCTGCCGGCGGCATTACAGCCTGGATGATCGGCGGATTCAGTAAAATCATAGGTTGCGAAGCGTTACTGTTGCTCGCGAGCCGTCGCCGGAGCGGTGCGCTGTGTCATTGAAATGGGGTAATGTATTTCCGTAGACCCAGCCATATCGGCCACTTGCCAAGCCGCGAAGGCAGTTGCATGAGATTGACCGGCACTGGCAGGGTCATCGCAGCGACGGCGAGAACCGCGGCAGTCCGAGAAGAAATATTCGTTATCCGCTCCTCCAGCCCGTCCTCTCGAGCCACCACGACAATAGATCATAGCCCTTGAACCCGCGCTGCTCGGCGTGTTCATTCGCCATTCAAGTAGCTTCCACAGCGAGACGCAATGACCAGAACCCCAGTGTTTCCGACCGCCACGCCGCCGCAGCCGGAGAAGCGGCCGATCTTCGACACGCATCACGGCATAACGCGGACGGACGATTATGCCTGGCTGAGGGCCGCCAATTGGCAAGAGATGTTCAGGGATCCGTCCCTGCTCGACGGCCAAATCCGCGCCCACCTCGAAGCCGAGAATGCTTACCAGGCGGCGCTGATGGCCGATACGGTCCAACTGCAGAAGCAGCTTTTCGCGGAAATGAAGGGACGCATCAAGGAAGACGATTCTTCCGTGCCGATGAAGGACGGACCTTACGCCTACGGCTCCTCCTTCAAGCTTGGCGGCCAGCAGCCGCGTTATTTCCGCACGGCGCGTGACGGCGGCGACAAGCAGATATTGCTCGACGGCGATGCCGAGGCCGAGGGCAAGCCCTATTTCCGCCTGGGCGGCGTCGATCATTCGGACGACCACAGCAAGCTGCTCTGGGCCTTCGACGACAAGGGTTCCGAATTCTACACGCTGCGCGTCCGCGATCTGGCCGGCGGCAACGATCTGGCGGACAGGGTCCCGGACACCGGCGGCGGCGGTGTGTGGGATGCCGGCAATGACGGTTTTTTCTACACCCGCCTCGACCCCAACCACCGTCCTTCCAAAGTGCTGTTCCATGCGCTTGGCGACGGTCCTGAAAACGACCGGCTGATCTACGAGGAGACCGATCCCGGCTTCTTCATGGATGTCGGTGGCACGCGCTCCAACGAGTGGATCATGATCGGCATCAACGATCATGAGACCTCGGAATACCGCATCATGAGCGCCGACGATCCGTTCGCAGAGCCGAAGCTGGTTGCGGCGCGCCAGACGGGCCTGCAGTACGAACTCGAGGAAGGCGGCGACATCTTCTTCATCCTCACCAATGCCGACGGCGCCAAGGACTTCAAGATCATGACGGCGCCGGCCCATGATCCGGTGCGCGCCAACTGGCAGGAACTGGTGCCGCACGAAGCGGGCCGGCTGATCCTTTCGGTGATCGGCTTCAAGGACCACATGGTCCGGCTCGAGCGCAAGGAAGGCCTGCCGCGCATCGTCGTGCGCGACCGCAAGAGCGGCGAGGAGCACCTGATCTCCTTCGACGAGGAAGCCTTCTCGCTCGGCCTGTCCGGCTCCTACGAATACGACACCGAGATCATGCGCTTTTCCTATTCGTCGATGACGACCCCGGCGCAGGTCTTCGATTACAACATGCGCACCCGCGAGCGGGTGCTGCTCAAGACCCAGGAAGTGCCGTCCGGCCACGACCCGGAGCACTACGTCACGCGCCGGCTGATGGCGCCTGCCGCCGACGGCGAACTGGTGCCGATCTCGCTCCTCCATCACCGCGACACACCGCTCGACGGGTCCGCCCCTTGCCTGCTTTACGGCTACGGATCTTACGGCATAGCCGTACCCGCCGCGTTCAACACCAATCTGTTTTCGCTGGTCGACCGCGGCTTTGTCTACGCGACAGCCCATGTTCGCGGCGGCAAGGACAAGGGCTATGGCTGGTACGACGACGGCAAGCGGGCGAACAAGATGAACACGTTCACCGATTTTGTCGCTGCCGCCCACCACCTTGTCGCCGAACGCTATACACAGCATGACCGCATCGTTGCGCAAGGCGGTTCGGCCGGCGGCATGCTGATGGGCGCGGTCGCCAACATGGCGCCGCAATGCTTCGGCGGCATCGTCGCCGAGGTTCCCTTCGTCGACGTGCTCACCACCATGCTCGACGCCAGCTTGCCGCTGACGCCGCCGGAATGGCCGGAATGGGGCAATCCGATCGCGTCAGCGGAGGATTACCGGACCATCGCCGCCTACTCGCCCTACGACAATGTCGCCGCACTCGACTATCCGCCGATCCTGGCGCTGGCCGGCCTGACCGACCCGCGCGTCACTTATTGGGAGCCGGCCAAATGGGTGACGCGGCTGCGCGACCGCAAGACAGGTGGGAATCCGGTGCTGTTCAAGATCAACCTGGATTCAGGCCATGCCGGCGCCTCCGGCCGGTTTTCAAGACTGGAGGAAATCGCCTTCACCTACGCCTTCGCGCTCAAGGTGACGGGCAAGGCCGAGCTTGCGGCGTGAACATCGGCGGATGAGCGATCATTGCCTTCCGTTCCGCGACGTGGCTTCATTGGCGGTGAGAGTTGCGGAGCCCACCAATGATCGATCTCGCCACGTTGATAGCTTATGTCGCGGTTGTGCTTGGCTTTGTCTTCATCCCGGGTCCCGCCACTCTTCTGACGGTGGCGCGGGCAACCAGTTCCGGAACCAGGGTGGGCATTGCGACCGGCGCCGGGATCGCGGCCGGCGACGTGGTTCACACCTTCATGGCGATCGTCGGCATTTCGGCGATCATTGCCACGTCGGCGGCGCTTTTCAGCATCGTGAAGTACATCGGCGCAGCCTACCTCATTTATCTCGGCATTCGCGCGATCATCGAGAAAACGCCGGCCTATCCGGCCGCCGGCGCACTTGCGATCCCCGCTGCCAAAGCATTTCGGCAAGCTGTTTTGACCGAGGTTCTCAATCCCAAGACCGCGCTTTTCTTCCTCGCATTTCTTCCGCAGTTCGTGCGGCCTGAAAACGGATCGGTGATGCTTCAACTGGCGATATTGGGCGTCATCTTTGTTCTGTTGGGCCTCGTCAGCACGGTGGTTTTCGCCATGGGTGCGGGCGGCCTCGGTGCATTCCTGCGCCGAAACCCGACGGTGCTGAGATGGCAAGGCAAGGCTGTCGGCGGTATCTATTGCGCCTTAGGCATCCGGCTGGCGCTGCAACAGCGCTAGGGTCTCGACAGGCGACGAGCCGTACGAGGCTTCGGATAATGGGCAGGCACAGCTGATTTTCCGCTCGCAATTGCAAAGGCCGCGCGCTACCCAGTGCGCGGCCTTTTCACGGTCGCCGCCAACACACAATCACCCAGGGATCTGCCATGTTGCTCGTCGATGTCTATCTCGACAAATCGCCCATCCAGGGCATCGGCGTCTTTGCCAAGAACCACATTGCCCGCGGCACGCTGGTCTGGAAGCTCGACCCGAAATACGACCGGCGCATCGAGGTAGCGGCCTACGAGCGGGAAACCGGGCCGGTCAGAACCTATCTCGACCGCTACGCCTATCCGGACCGGCGCGACCCGAATTACATCGTCTTCGAAGCCGACGATGCGCGCTACATGAACCATGCCGACGACCCGAATTGCGACGTCTCGCAGCCGGAGGAGACCTATGCCTTGCGCGACATTGCGCCTGGCGAGGAAATGACCTGCGACTACAATCACTTCTTCGAAACCGGCTTCGACTTTCTCGGCGACCGCTGACGCAACGGCCGTCAGCTCGACGGCTTCTTGCGCGCCGGATAGCCGTTGGGGTGCGGCGGCACGGCTTTCAGGTAGGCGGCGATCGCCGAGCGGTCCTCCGGGGTCAGCACGGCCATGTTCCGCTGCACGTCGACCATTGCGCCGCCGACCGTATCGAAATCCGGCGTGAAGCCGGTTTCGAGATAGTTGGCGATGTCGGCCTCGGACCAGTCCGCGATGCCGCCCTCGCCCGACGTGATGTTCGGCACAATGCCGCTGCCTTCGGCGGCGGCCGCCCCTGCCAGCCATTGGCTCTTGCTGGTGCCGCCGGCAAGATCCCGCGGCGTGTGGCATTCGCCGCAATGGCCGGGGCCTTCGACCAGATAGCGGCCTGTCAACACCGGATCCGGTGTGCCGTCGGCGAAGGAAACGACCGGCTGGTCCTTCAAATAAAGCAATTTCCACAGACCAAGGCCGCGTCGGACGTTGAAGGGAAATGCCAGCGAATTGGCGGGCGCCTTGCCGGCGACCGCGGGTAACGTCTTCAGGAATGCATAGAGATCGGCAATGTCGGCCGGCTTCATGCGCGCGTAGGAAGTATAGGGAAATGCCGGATAGAGATGCTCGCCCGACGGCGACACGCCCTTCAGCATGGCGTTGGCAAGATCCTCGACCGACCAGGCGCCGATGCCGTCCCTGGTATCCTGCGAGATGTTCGGCGGCACGAAGGTGCCGAATGGCGTCTTGAGTTCAAGGCCGCCCGCCAGCTGAAGACGGGCGTCGCCTTGCGAGCCAGGCTTGGCATGACAGGATGTGCAGCCGCCGGCGTAGAAGATGCGCTTGCCCCTGGCCGCGTCGCCAGGACCAAGCTCAGCCAGCGTTGCGGCATCGAGCCTGACCGGAGCCGACAGGAACCAGCTGGCAATCGCGGCCGCGCCGCCCTGAACGAGGGCGGCGCCGACAAGTTTCTTCAGCAAGCGCATTGCCCGCTATCAGCCTTTTTTCACCCTGTAGTTTTGATGACAGTTGCCGCAGCCGCCGCCGATGGTGTTGAACTGCGCCTTCAACGCGTCGGCATCCGCAGGTGCTGCGGCGACCGCCGCCTTGACGTCGGCGAGGTACTTGCCTTCAGCCGTCTTGAAGCCGGCCATGTCCTGCCAGATTTTTGGGGACGCCGTGGTGTCGCCGGTGTCGCTGCCCGCCGGGAAAAGCGTGTCGACGCCGGCATGGAATTTCTCGGCATTGACCTGCAGTGCCTGCAACGCCGTCAGCACCGAAGCGGCGTCGTAGGGCGTCTCGCCCTTGACCACTTTCGACAATCCGGCGGCGATCTTGCCACGTTCCTTCATCAGGGCCTGCCGGTTGGCTACCGGGTCGGCAAATGCCGCCGAACCAGCGAAGGCGAGCATCGAGGTGGCGAGGATAAGCTTTCTCATTCACTTGGCTCCATGTTGAAGGCAAATTCAGGATGCGGTCCCACCCCGATTACAAACGGCAAGGATGGCTTAAAAATTCCGACGCTTCGCCTCACGCTTGCGTGAAATTTTGCAGCTGTCGTTCTGATGCTGAAAAAGAAAAGCCCCGGTTCTGCCGGGGCTTTCTGGAACGGATCAGGCCTTTTCGTAGAGTTCGAGCACATAGTCCCAGTTGATGAGACTGTCGACGAAGGCTTCGAGATATTTCGGCCGGGCGTTGCGATAATCGATGTAATAGGAATGTTCCCAGACATCGACGCCGAGGATCGGCGTCGCGCCATGGACGAGCGGGTTCTCGCCATTCGGCGTCTTCGAGATCGCCAGCTTGCCGTCCTTGACCGAGACCCAGGCCCAGCCCGAACCGAACTGGGTGGTGCCGGCGGCGATGAAGTCGGCCTTGAACTTGTCGTAGCCACCAAGATCGCTGTCGACCGCCTTTTTCAATGCGCCCGGCAGCTTGTTGCCACCGCCGCCCTTCTTCATCCATTTCCAGAAATGGATGTGATTGTAGTGCTGGGCGGCATTGTTGAAGAGGCCCGCATTCTTGCCGAAGGACTGTTTGACGGCCTCTTCGACCGACAAATCGCCCATGCCCGCCTCGGCGGCCAGCTTGTTGCCGTTGTCGACATAGGCCTTGTGGTGCTTGTCGTGATGATATTCCAGCGTTTCCTTGGACATATAAGGCTGCAAAGCCTCGTAATCATAGGACAAGGCGGGCAATTCAAAAGCCATCGGTCGTACTCCCTCGTGGAAAAATCCGGTGTCGATACCGGACTAACATAGGACTGGATTGGTCTGGAACAACTCCGGAAACGAAGCGCCGGCCGCTTTTTAGCGGGTCAGCCGGGCGAAGTCGAATGCGCCCATTCCCAATACAGTTCGCGCGCCTTCTTGGCCACCGGTCCGGGCTGCAGATTGCGATCCTCAATACGGGTGACCGGCACGACTTTCGAGTGGTTTCCGGTCGAGAAGATTTCGTCCGCCTCCAGGAAATCGCGGATCGACAGCGTCTTTTCCGTCGTCGTGAAACCGTATTCGCCTAGCAGGGCCATGGTGCGCGCGCGGGTAATGCCGGACAGGAAGGTGCCGTTCGGCGCCGGCGTCAGGACATGGCCGTCCTTGACCAGGAAAATATTCGAGGTGCCGGTCTCGGCGACATTGCCCAGCATGTCGAGCACGAGCGCATTGTCGAAGCCGCGCATCTTGGCCTCTAGGATGGCCCGGCCGTTGTTGGGATAGAGGCAGCCGGCCTTGGCGTTGGTCGGCATGGTTTCGATGGTCGGGCGCCGGAACGGCGACACCGTCACCGAAAACCCCGCCGGCGAGATCATCGGCGATTCGTAGAGGCAAAGGCAGAAACGAGTCGAGGCCGGGTCGGCCGGCACGCCCATATAGCCGCCATGCTCGGCCCAATACATCGGCCTGATATAGACCGCCGTGTTGCCTTCGAACTTCTTCAGCCCGTCCCAGGTCAGGCCGACGATCCTGTCGGTGCTCATCGTCGGTTTCAGACCGAGCGCGATCGCCGAGGCATTTACCCGCGCTGCATGGCGATCGAGATCGGGAGCGACGCCCTCGAACCAGCGGGCGCCGTCGAACACGCTGGTGCCGAGCCACATGGCGTGACTGCGCGGCCCTAGAATGGCAACATTGCCCTCGTACCAGTCGCCGTCGACGAAGGTCCATGTCGCGGATTGCGCCGCAGTCGCCAGTGTCATTGCCAGGTTCCGTTCGATGCTTGTTGCGGCGCATTGGAAGATGCTTTGGCGGCCGCCGTCAACCGGCTTGGCTGAGATTTGTTGAGGCCAGCGGACTGGCGGACTGCAATCAGCGCTTGCGCCTTGCCTTACGCGGCCTCAAAACTGTCGAATGCAGTTCGCGGCTTACGTTTTCGACGCCTATGGCACGCTGTTCGACGTGCATGCGGCCGTGCGCCGTCACGCCGACCAGATCGGGCCGGACGGCCAGTTGCTGTCCGATATTTGGCGCGCCAAGCAGCTGGAATATTCCTGGGTCAGGACGCTGATGGGGGCCTATGCCGATTTCTGGCAGCTCACCGAGCAGGCCCTCGACTTCGCCCTGCGCAAGGTTCCATCCGCGGATGCCGGGCTGAGGGCGAAGCTGCTCGAGGCCTATTGGCGGCTGGACTGCTATCCGGAGGTACCGGCCGTGCTCAAGGCGCTCAAGGCATCGGGGGCAAGGCTGGCGATCCTGTCCAACGGTTCGCCTGAGATGCTGGAAGCGGCCGTCAAATCCGCCGCGCTCGACCAGGTCCTGGACGACGTCTTTTCCGTCGACAGCGTCAGGCGCTTCAAGACCGATCCGTCGGTCTACGACATGGTCACCACGGGCTGGCGCCTCTATCCGGGCGCTGTCTCTTTCCAGTCATCCAACCGCTGGGACGTCGCCGGCGCCACCAAATTCGGCTTCAGGACGGTGTGGATCAACCGCGCCAATCAGCCAGAGGAATACCGGGATTTTCCACCGGCCCTGATCCTGCCGTCCCTTGAAGGTCTGGTCGCCGGGGGGTGACACCGGACATGTTGCCTCGGCGCAACAGTGACGATCCAGTCACAGCTTTGCCTTTGTTTGTCCACCCTGCGGCCAGAATTGGAACCGCCTATCGCGCCGGGCATTGCTCGGGCAACCGCGCGCAACCGGACGCATTTATGCTTTGTTGCGATTTGAGACTTAAAAAAGGCAATCATGTTCACACCCCCATCGTCCTCTTTTCGCCTGAGCCGTCGCGGTTTTCTCAACGCAGCAGCCCTCGGCGCCGCCTCGGTCGCGGTCTCCAGTTGCACCACGCTGTCGCAACAACCGGTCGAGCCACCGCCGCCGACCTATGTCGAGCCGGCGCTCGGCGACTATGTGACGATGTATGGGCCGATGTCGGATGGCGGCTTCGAGCTGCCGGCCATACCGGTCGACAAGATCGACCCGCAGTTCCTGCGCCAGATCGTGGACGATCCGACCGGGCAGCAGCCGGGCACCATCGTCGTCGACACGACCAATCACTTCCTCTACCTGGTGCGCCCGGGCGGCCAGGCGATCCGCTATGGCGTCGGCCTCGGCCGCGCCGGCTTCGAATGGTCGGGCGATGCCGTGGTCCAATGGAAGCAGAAATGGCCGAAATGGACGCCGCCGGACGACATGATAGCGCGGCAGCCGGAGTTGAGACCCTACAGCGCCGAGAATGGCGGCATGCCCGGTGGGCTCAAGAACCCGCTTGGCGCGCGGGCGCTTTATCTCTTCCAGGGCAACCAGGACACGCTCTACCGCTTGCACGGTTCGCCGGAATGGCGGTCGATCGGCAAATCGGTGTCGTCGGGCTGTGTTCGCCTGATGAACCAGGACATCATCGATCTCTATGATCGTGTGCCGAACAAGACCCCGGTCGTGGTGACGGCCGACATCGGTCAGCCGATGGTGGCGACAGCAAACCGCAAAGCCATTCCGATCGACGCCGGCGTGCCGGAAGGATCGATCCTGCTCGGCCCGATAAAATCGATCACAAACTCTATCTTCTGAATTGGGCGAAAGCGCGGGCGGGATCTTCCTCGCTCCTGCTAGTTTTGCTGAGCGTCGGCGTGGCCCGCTTTTAGGTCCGATGGTTACGCAGAGCAGCGGATTTTGCCGCGCTCTGTGCAGACGCCGCCGGTAGACAGCTCATGACCCGAACCGCCCCTCCCAAGGCGATTTGGTAGCCCAAAAGCTGACCTCTAGCGGAGCCGGCGGTCGTGATCCGCAACGGACATTTGGACCGTCAGAGACGTCATATTGCCAGACGTTGCATGGCTCGCTGGCGCACTCGCGAGACATCATTCGAAAAAGTTAAGCCTCATAGTAGTGTAGTTCGAGCAGCAGGCACCCGGTCTGCGACCGGAAGGGACCGTGATAGACGCCAGGCAGCCGGCAGGCGTAGGTGTTCGGGGCAAAACTCGGAGACGCCTCTTCGACCGAAGTTCCGCCAACGATGAGATCTCCCGATACGAGATAGACTTCTTCCCAGTATTCATGCACGAACGGCATCGTCGTATAGGCGCCTGGTGCAAACCGAAGCAGCCGCGTCCGATTCCCGGTCTTGCCTGCCTCGTCGAGCCGGCCGGCAAGAATCTTCTGCTCGATGCCGGACGGGTAACCAGGCGGCGAATGCCAGCCATCCCCGGTCATGTCGATGGTGTGAAATTCCTTATGTTCCTTTCGGATCGGCATCGCAAACCTCAAGCGGCAGCCAGAGCGGCACGGTCGACCTCGTCTTCCAGCGAATAGCTGTCCAGCATCTGATCGACGAGCTGCGTGCAGCGGTCCCAGTCGAAGGTGCGGAAGCTGTGCCCCTTGGTCACGAAGGTGGCGCCTGCATAGAACATCTCGTATTGCAAGTGGCGCGAGGCGAACTCCGACCCGACCGCATCCCAGGCCAGCTTGAAGAATTTTACCCGGCCCTCCGACGAGAGGACCGGCGATTGCTGCGTCCTTTCAATCAGACTGCGCAGCTCCGGATCGGCGAAATCCTGGACGGAGGACGGCAGCATGATCAGTCCGCCGCCCGCCAACTCGCGCAAGGCCAAAATCACCCCGGCATAGAGCTGCTGTGTCAGCACCTGAGCCGAATAGAGCGTATGTGCGTCGGGCACGAAATAGCCGCCAAGCATGCTGCCCTTCACCTCCATGGCGTGCACCAGCGCGTCGACCATGGTGTTCTGCGCCGCCAGCGCTCCCAGCGTCTCGCGCACCTGCGGAAAGTTGATGACGCCATTGGTCTCGGCGATGCGCCGGGCGATGCCGACGAGAAAGCGCATCTTCACCATCAGGCGGATCTGTGCCTGATAATTCTGGAACACATGCGCCGGGGTGGCATGGAACTGCCGCTGGCACATGGCGATGTCCTGGTTGATGAAGACGCGGTCCCAGGGAACTTTCACATCGTCGAAGTAGAGCACGGCATCGTTCTCGTCGAAGCGGCTGGCGAGTGGATTGTCGAAGACACTGACGGCGCTCTCCTCGTAGGATTTGCGCGACAGGATCTTCAGCCCGCCGGCATTCATCGGCACGGCGAAGGACACCGCATAAGGTTCGTCGCCCTCGCGCAGTGGCTGGATGCAGGTGACGAACACCTCGTTTGCCATGATGCCGCCGGTCGCCAGCATCTTGGCGCCGCGGATCGTCAGGCCTGCGGCGTCCTGGTCGACGATGCCGGCGGTGAGAAAACGGTCCTGCTGCTCGCCCGTCGGCTTCGAGCGGTCGGCCTGCGGATTGATTATGACATAGGTGAGATAGAGCTCATTGTCCCGGGCGTAACGGTAATAGTCAGCAAGCGCCGCGGCGCGCGGCTTGTCGTAAGCCTCGAAGACCTCGATCCCCATGAACATGCCGGAAATGCAAGAAGCGACATGGTCCGGCGCGCGGCCGAGAAAGCCATAATGAAGCTCCGTCCAGGCTTCCAGCGCCTTGCGCCGCTCGACAAGGTCGGCATGGCTGCGCGGCAACTGCCAGATGCGGTTGGCCCGCTGTCCGCCACTTTCGGGAACCTCGAAGGTCATCAGCTCCCGGTTGTCCGGTCGCGCCTGGAAATCGTAGAGCGCGCCGACCGACCGGATGGTCTGGCGGAAGGCTGGATGCGCGGTGACGTCGCCGGCGCCCTGGCCATTGATGTAGACTTGCCTTCCATCCCTCAGCATCTCGATATGCTGCGCCCCGGTCTTGATCATCTTACCCTCCGCGATCAGTAGTGCCCAAGAAATCAATAATGGATGTCGAGCGGCCAAAGCGGCGCCGTGAACTCCGTTGGCTGCAGTGATGCGTAGCGCCCCTTGCTGAAAACCAGCGCCTGCCGGTCGGCGAAGGACCGGAAATGCTTCACCCTGGCGATGAACAGCACGTGGTCCCCGGCTTCGTGCCTGGCCCACGGCTCGCAATCGAACAGCGCCGCCACGCCGGGTAGCACCGGGGCGCCGGAGCGGCCCTGCTCGAACCGCACTCCTTCCCACTTGTTGGAAAGCGGCTTGGCGAAGCGGTTGGAAATGTCCTTCTGGTTTTCCGAGAGAACGTTGACCGTGTAACTGGCAGCCTTCCCCCAGAGCGGCAGGCTGGCTGAACGACGGTCAATGCTAAAAAGGACGAGGGGCGGGTCGAGAGACAGCGAGTTGAACGAGCTTATCGTCATGCCAAGTTGCTCGCCGTCAGCCAGACAGGTGACGACGCAGACGCCGGTCGGAAATTGTCCAAGCGCCTGCCGGAACGCGCGCACGTCGAAAGCCGTTTCTCCTTCGATGATCATGCCCGGCCCTTTCGGCATCGATTTGTTAGGTCACAAAAATCAATTCACCAATTCCGCTGGCCAACTGCCCGCCGCCACTGTGTGTTCCGACCGTTCGGCCGCATTGCCGATGCGAGCGCCGCGGCCCCTTTTTCACTGCGTCACCACCGCCGGCCCGCGCGCGGTTGCAACCGCGCCCCAGCCTGCCGCCGTCGGCAGCCGTAGGGCGACCAGCGTCCGCGCCAGATGCTGGGCAACGGCTGCGGCCGCCTGTTCGGGCTGTCCGCGGCGTATGCCCTCGACGATCGCTGCATGTTCGGCAAGCACCCTGTCGCCGCGCCCACCGGAGATTGTGACGGCGTGCACGCCCATCCGCAACTGACGATCCCGCAGGCCCTCATAGAATTCGGCGAGCACCGGATTGCCAGCGGCGCGCACGATCGTGCGATGAAATTCCCGGTCGCGCTCAATGAACGCAACAGGGTCGTGCTGCACCTCCATCTGGAGGGCGACCAACCTGTCGAGTTCCACGGCAAGCATGTTGCCGAAGCCGGCGGCCTGTCGCGCGCACCACTCCTCCACCAGGCTCCGGGCCTGCATGACCGCTTCGATCTCCGCCTCGGTAATCGGCGGAACATAGGCGCCCTTCTTCGGCACGATCTGCAGGAAGCCGTCGGCTTCGAGCCGCAACAGAGCTTCGCGCACCGGCGTCCGCGACGTTCCCGTCTCGCGACAGACTTCCGCCTCGGTAAGGAACTTGCCCTCGCGGCTGGGCAAGGTGAGCACATGCTGCTTCAGCCAGCGGTAGACCACGTCCTGCGCAGCATCGCTTCGTTGACCTATCGCAGTGCGTTCTGATTGATGCCGCTCGCTCATAGACATCATGTATACATGTTGTTGATTAGAATTTCAAGCAACTTGCCACCTGGCTGCGCCGAGCGCCAACGTCAGGAATTTGCACACCTTGGCGGGTCGGCACGTTCAGCCTTCAGCTTATGACAAGGCTCTGGAACTCCCCGCCGGATAGAAAGCGGTCAGGGCAAACGCGTATTTTGTCGCTCCTGCCATTCAGGAAGTCCGGCCGCTCTTGGCGGTCGATCGGCAAGTCGGTGTCGTCGGGCTGTGTGCGCCTGATGAACCAGGACATTATCGATCTCTATGATCGCCTGCCGAACAAGACCTCGGTAGTGGTGACAGCCGACATCGGCCAGCCGATGGTGTCGACAGCAAACCGCAAAGCCATTCCGATCAAGCCGGCGTGCCGGAAGGATCGATCCTCCTCGGCCCTATAAAATCGATCACAAACTCTATCTTCTGAGCTGGTCGAAAGCACAGGGGCGGGATCTTCCTCGCTCCTGCTGGTGTTGCCGAGCGTCGGCTTGCCCGTACCGGCGCCCGCCTTTGGATTTGATGCTTACGTTGAGCAGCGGATTTTGCGGCGCCGTGTGCAGACGCCACCAGTGACAGCTCATGACCCCAAAAGGACATTCGGCGCGTGGCAATCAAACTTCAGTTTCGAGGCTCAAGCGGTCGTTCTGCCTCGAGCCGGCGGTTGCAGGTTGTTGGGTGTCGCTTTGTAGCCCGGAGTCCCATTGGCCGGACAGCGGCTTCGGGTCCGAAGCGCGACATTGTCGGCGACAGTCAGAAAGGTCTCGAAATGTGATGGGTTTCGGATGCCGGCCGTCTACTGAGATGGCGTGGCTCGAGGCCGGCGTCCGGAAGCCTCCAGGGAAGGAACCCGCGGGGTGGAGATTTCGGTTT